>JBBIQB010000017.1:0-28879 GCA_037442545.1 Bellilinea sp. | reverse complement strand
GGTTCCGGCCGTGTCCATCACATGCACCCGCCCCCCGGTCAGGATCGTGTCGGCCATTTCTGCCCCGCTGATCCGGGCAGCGCCCTCGAAGCGCGGCGCCGTCCAGTACTTTTGCGGCATATCGCCCAGAAACTGCAAATATTCCGCCGCACCGGCGGTGCCTGTCGCCCGAAACACAGCGGTCATGTTATGAGCGATCAACGTCTTGTTGGCTGCAAGCCGGAGTTTTTTATACTCCTCATCCCGCTCCAGCACAATGCGCTGCGTGCCGCGCACCGCCACCGCCTTGAGATTTTTGGAACCCATTAACGCGCCCATTCCAGTGCGAGCCGCCAGCCTGCCGTGGTCGGACAGGATGCCGGCATACGCCACCAGGTTTTCACCGGCGCGACCGATGCAGGCAACTTTCGCTTGCGGAACTCCCATATCAGCCCGGATCGCGTCCTGAGTCTGGTAGGTATCGGTGACGCCCCACAAATGCCGCGCATCCCGGATTTCGATTTTTTCGTTTGTGATCCACACATAAACCGGATGCGCCGCCTTTCCTTCGATCCACAGCAGATCAACCCCGGCATACCGCAACTCTGGACCGACAAAACCGCCGATGTTCGCTTCCCCCCACCAGCCAGTTTGCGGTGAACGCCCGCAAATTGTGAAACGCCCGGTGGTCGGACCGCCGCTGCCGGTCAATGGTCCCGTTGCAAAAAGAATCGGGTTGCGCGCATCCAGCACGTCTCGCTGGGCATCCAACACATCCCACAACAGGCGCGCAGCCAGCCCGGATGCTCCGATATAGGCTTGCACCGTCTCGCCAGGGATTTGATCGTGGGATATCTCGCCAGTATCGAGGTTGAGTTTGACCAGTTTTCCAAACATGACCGCTCCAATGATGTTTCAGACTCAAAAATCAATCGGTTTTCCATCATATGCACGCAGGAACAATTCCCTCAATTCGGCATCGCCGGGAATGCGAGTGGACATGATCGTCTGGGTATCGTTGAGCGCGTTCTCCACCAGCAGGTCCAGTTCGCTCAAAAATTCATCCCTGTTTATTCCTAGTTTGGCTACGCGCAGTGGCTGGTCAACCTGATTTTGCAATTTTCGGATCGCGCCAGCCAACGATTGCGCAGCTTGTTTTTCGTCCTCCGCCGGCAGCCCTAAAAATCGCGCCAGTTCTCGGTAGCGCGTTTGCCCGTCCGGCGCACTGACGCAATACTCAATGGTGTACGGCAGGAACAACGCCACGGCGCGGCCGTGCGGCACGTGAAACACTGCCCCTAGCGAATGACCCAAACCGTGCGCCAGGGCAGCCATGGAATTGCCAAAACCCAGCCCGGCAATGGTCGCGGCGTTGTGCATTTTCTCCCGTGCCTCCGCATCCGCGCCATTTTGGTATGCCCGCGGCAGATAGCGCAAGACCAGTTCAGCCGCCTTGAGGCATAACCCGTCGCTGAAATCATTGTGATAGGTCGAGGTGAAACCCTCGATGGCATGGGTAAGCGCGTCCAGCCCTGTGTCGGCTGTCAAGCGCGGCGGAAGCCCGGCAACCAGCGCCGGGTCTAAAATGGCGATATCCGCGATGGCTTCCCGGCTGCCCAAACCCAGTTTTCGCCGCTCGCCCGGGTTGGTCAGCACGATTGCCCAGGTTGCCTCCGATCCCGTGCCGGATGTGGTCGGTACGGCAACGAAACGTGCCTTTTCCCGTAAACCAAATTCCTCGATGGGATTGATCGCCTCGGGATCGGTGTCCGGGCGAGCATACAAGACCCACATGCCTTTGGCAGCGTCAATGACCGAGCCGCCACCGACGGCAACAATCCAGTCCGGCTTGTGATCGAGCAGAAAGGCGGCACCCTTGCGCACTGTATCCAGGTCAGGCTCCGGCTCAATCTGGTCGTACAACACCACCTGCAAACCAGCCAACGCGAGCAGCTGCTGGACTTGTCCAGCCAGCCCCAGGGCAACCAGGTTGGCATCCGTAATGATCGCCGCGGTAATCCCTTTCAAGGTGGACAAATGGCTCAAGGCGTCATCACCATACACGATGTCAGGCGAGCTAAAATACCACATGGGAAATCCTTTTTGATTTTGTTTCTCGAACCGCTGTTCGTGGGTTGGTTAATCATACCTCCAACCGTCCTGCGCTGTCCATCCGAATTTATAATAAATCTATAAAAAAAAATCGTTGACCAACAGGGTAACAATTGCTATATTTTATATATCGATCAGGCTTCAGCCTGTCAAAGCGGGGAAACCATGCTCGTACGTTCCCTTACAACCCAATCGTTACAAGGAGAGTTGTTATGAAAAAGATCCTGTATGTTTTGTTGGCATTGATTCTTGTTGCCACTGTGGGCTTTGGCATTTCCAAAGCCACCCCGGTACAAGCCGAAACCGGCGTGCCGCCGGAAGGGGTTGTTGTCGTCAAGAAAACCGCCGTGACCAGTTTCGACCGCACCTGGAAATGGGGCATCGGCAAAATTGGCGACCAGTCTTCGTTAACCCTCTCGCCCGGACAATTCTTTACCGTCAATTATTCCGTTACCGTCCAGGCTGCCCCGGTGGACAGCAGCTGGAAAGTGACCGGCGTGATCGCCTTTCAGAACCGGGCAAGCGTGCCTGCTACAATTGTCTCGGTTGATGATGTGATCAGCGGCGGTATTGCGGCAACCGTCAATTGCGGCACCAGTTTCCCGTTTGTGCTGCCCGCAGGCTTTACCAAACAATGCACTTACTCGGCTGACCTGCCCGACGGCAGCGCCCGCACCAATACCGCCACGGTGACCACCAGCGGCGATGTACCTGGTGGCTCGGTAACCGTGCCGTTCTCCTTTGGCGCGCCCACCAATGAGTTCGATGAATGCGTCAACGTGGTTGACGATAGGTTCGGCGCGCTTGGCAACGTCTGCGCCGGCGAGTCACCCAAAACGTTCACCTACAGCATGAATGTGGGCGGGTACGAGGTGTGCGGACATTACTCCTTCACCAACACGGCTTCCTTCACCACCAACGATACCCAGTCCGGCGGCGCTTCTTCCCACACCGTTGCCATCCATCTGCCTTGCGCCGATGGCTGCACCCTAACCCCTGGTTACTGGAAGACGCACTCCAAGTATGGTCCCGCGCCGTACGACGCCACCTGGGCATTGCTGGGTGAAGATTCCGCTTTCTTCTTGAGCGGTCAAAGCAATTACCAGGTCCTCTGGACGTCTCCCGCCGGTGGGAATGCCTACTACATCCTCGCCCATGCCTACCTGGCCGCCAAATTGAATGGGCTCAATGGCGCCGCCACCACGCCGGCGGTGGATGCCGCCATGGCTTACGCCGAATCCTTCTTCGGCAGCTACACGCCAACCTCGACCCTCAGCCGGGCAGTTCGCAACACGGCAATCGCCAACGCCGACTTGCTCGACAATTACAACAACGGACTGGTTGGCCCGGGTCACTGCGATAGCTAATGACTGTTTTCTGATGCGGACAAGGGTTTCTCGGAGGAGAAACCCTTGTTTTTTGTTTTATACCGGAAATTCGGTAGGAATGCGCGTGCAGGATTCGACCAGTTCCTTGGCAGCGCGCACATTCTTCATGATCATGGTCATATTGCCGACCAGTTTCAACTGCCCGGTCATCATCGCCTGCATCGGATCCAGCTGCTTGCTCATCACTTTCTTCCAGGTAGTCACCGGACCACTCAGTCGAAATGCCGGTTTTATTTCCACACCATCCGCCACTTCGAACGCATCGCGGCAGTCACCGTGCCACAAATTCATGTACAGAATCACCGTCCGGGTCAGGCTTCCAGCCGGCTCGATGATAAAGAAAAAATCGCCCTCCCAATTTTTGGCTGCTTCCTTGTACGAGCTGCTCTGATTTAAGTCAACCATCATCGCCTTGATCCACTGATCAGACGGAAACGGGATTTTCATTGCATCCTCCTGATTGGTGATTTAGAAATTATAATCGCAGGCAACAAGATTGGGATCATCAACCGCATTCGAATAGCGCATAATATACCCATTTCAAACAAGGGAAAATCCGATGAGCAAAATAGCGACAATGCAATGGCTGGAACAAGGCGTGTTGGTATTGTTGGATCAGCGCGTTTTACCCCACGAGATTCGCTTCGTGCAGTGTACAACCGCCGGTCAAACCGCCGAGGCAATTGCTACTATGACTGTGCGCGGCGCCCCCGCTATTGGCGCTGCCGCCGCCTACGGTTTAGCCCTGACCGCCTGGCATTATCCTTCTCACCAGCCGGATGATCTCCGCGCTGCCCTGAACGAGTCCGCCCGTGTGCTGGAAAATGCTCGTCCCACCGCGATCAACCTTAAATGGGCAATCCAGCGAATCTTACGGCGGGCAGATGCATCCAACATCGACGTTAGTCTGCTGCGCGCAACCATTCTTGCCGAAGCGCACGCCATTGCCAACGAGGACATCCAAACCAACAAAGCCATTGGGATGCACGCGCTCGATATCTTACCGCCGCAGGCAATCACCTTTATTCACCACTGCAACACCGGCTCCCTCGCCACCGTCGATTACGGAACCGCGCTGGGCATCATCCGCACCGCCCATGAGTACGGCCGGAAAGTGATGGTCTATGTCGATGAGACTCGACCGCGCTTGCAGGGCGCCCGGTTGACCGCCTGGGAACTCGAACAGATGGGCATCGCCTACAAAATCATCACCGACGGCGCGTCCGGTCATGTGATGAAAAATTACCACATCGATGCGGTTGTCGTGGGCTGCGACCGGGTTGCCGCCAACGGTGACACCGCCAATAAAATCGGCACCTACAACCTTGCCCTTGCCGCGGCTGCCCACGGCGTGCCATTTTACGTCGCCTGCCCGACCTCGACCATTGACCTGAATGCGCCGGATGGCAGCACGATCCCCATCGAAGAACGACCGGCAGAAGAAATTACCCACATTGAGGGCAGGCGAATTTGCCCGCAGGGCGCGCAGGTGTACAATCCCGCCTTCGATGTCACCCCAGCCAAATGGATCACCGCAATGATTACCGAACACGGCGTCTGCCGCCCGCCGTTTAAAAAATCCCTGCGAGAGGCTGTCCTCACCGGCAGCCGCACAAAATAAACGACGTTCAATAACCACTTTCTTGCCTAATCTTTAACTGGATTCATCAAGGTTGCAACGACTATCCTGATGTACAATCAATATGCAAGTCACTTTCTCCAACACAACGAGGATCGAGATGAACTTCGAATGGTCGCAGGAACAAAACGAGTTGTATCAGCAGGCAATCGAGTTTGCCCAGAAAAAGATGAACAAGGACCTCATCGAAGAAGACCGGCATGAGGTTTTTTCACGCGAAAAATGGCAGGCATGCGCCGACCTGGGTTTGATGGGCATGATCGTTCCCGAGAAATATGGCGGCTTGGGCTTGGACGCCCTGACCGTCGCCCGCGTGATGGATGGGTTCGGTTACGGTTGCCGGGATACGAGCCTCTTTCTTTCCATTGGGGCACATATTTGGGCGGTGCAAATGCCCATTTTACTGTTTGGCAGCGAAGCGATTAAAGAAAAATACCTGCCAAAGCTCGTTTCCGGCGAATGGGTCGGAGCACATGCCATTTCCGAGCCCTCGGCGGGCTCCGACGCCATGTCGATGAACACTACCGCGCTAAAGGACGGTGATGCTTACATCCTGAACGGCAGCAAAACCTTCGTCACCAATGCCCCGGTCGGCGATTTGTTTGTTGCCTTTGCTACCATCAATAAAAAATACGGCTTTGCCGGCGTGACCTGCTTCGCCTTCGAGCGGGACACCCCCGGTGTTTCGGTAGAATCCAAGATGGAAAAAATGGGTTCGCGCACCTCCCCCATGTCGGATGTGGTCTTTCGCGACGCGCGCATCCCGGCGGGGAATGTCATCGGCGCACCTAGCGGTGGTTCGCGCATCTTCTCCCGCATCATGTTCTGGGAGCGGGCATTAATCTTGGCGCCGTTCCTCGGCGCCATGCAGCGCCAGATCGAGGAATGCGTCAGGTACGCCAACGACAGGGTTCAATTTGGAAAACGGCTATCCGCTTACCAGGCAATTTCCGGTAAAATCGTAGAGATGCAGGTTCGGCTTGAATCGGCGCGTCTGTTGCTGTACAAAGCAGCCTGGGACCTCGAGCATGGAGATGCCACCATGCCGGCATCCATAGCCAAACTGGTCACCAGCGACGCCGCCGTGCAGACATTTTTGGATGCCATTCAGGTGTTTGGCGGCTATGGATACACCACCGATTTCGAAATCGAACGCCACCTGCGCGATGCGATTGGCACCCGTATCTACTCGGGCACTAGCGAAATGCAAAAAATGATCATCGCCAACACCATCGGACTGAAAACACAGGGATAACCATCCGACGATCAATCCTCATTATGTTCGGGTGGGTCGTACAATCTCAATCCCTCGTTGGCGATTTCCTGCGCCTCGACATAACGGCGCGGCATTGCCAGGGATGACCATCCCCCGGCTTCTTGCAGGCGGAACGGATCAGTACCCGCCTTTGCCGCGCGAGTCGCCCAGGCATGGCGGCAATCGTGCGGCGACAATCCGCGGATGCCGCTCTGCTCCCCCAACTCGCTCACCCGCTGCGCAATCCCCCGCACGCTGATGCCGCGTTTGCCCAATTGTCCATTTCTCTCCATCCGCAGCAACAAGGCGCTGTCGGCGACAGGGGAAGGGCAGTACTTAAGATATTTTTTGGCTACGCGCAATGTGTCGGCGCTCAAGCGGTGCACCTGTTCCTTGCCCACTTTCGACCGGTAAAAACGCAGCGATCCATTTTCCACATCCAGCGCCTGCCGTTTCAGTTGAGCAACTTCCCCCACCCGCAGTCCATGATCCAGCAGCAAACACAACATCAAAGCATCCCGACACCCCTGGGGAGAATCCAGTGGCTGAGATTTTAATAGCTCGATTTGTTCCAGACTCAACGCCACCGGGCTGGCTTTTTTCAAGCCCACCCGTTGTACCGGACGCTGGCTGTCGATGCGCCGTTTTTCGCGCTGGCTGTAGCCCTGTACCGCCCGGATCAAGGCGTATTCCTCCGCGCTGACCGTGCCTGCCTGAAATGCCAGGCGGGCGTAGGTTTTCACCGTCGAAAGGCGCACATTGACCGAAGGTACCGCGTATCCTTCTTTTAGTTGCCATTTAACAAACGCTTCAACCAGCCCCCAGCTCACCCCGCGCCACGCTTCCGGGTTTTGGTTAAGCAAATTCACCCGCACACCGACAATTGTTAGAAATTCAGCAAACAGATTCAGGTCGGCATCCTGGCGGCGCAGGGTTTGCTCCGAACGCCGGCTACGGTAATCCGCAAAGCGGTGTCGCGCCGCGGCCTGATTGGCAGCCTGCCCCGCTTCGGATAACACTGCCGGCAGCAGGCGCGGTCCGATTGGTTGAATTTTGCGCTGTTCCTCCGTCATTTTTTCTCCATTCACGCTGCCTTTGCCTGTACCAGAGATTGGTTATACCAAATCTTTCACACACCCTTCGATCACATCCAACGCCTGCTCTGCCAGGGACGGGTCAGCCTGACTGCCCATGTGTCCCAGACGAAACACTTTGCCATACAACGGTCCATACGACCCGCCCACCGCAAGCCCGCGAGAGCGAAAGCGGGCATCCAGCTCCTGCCAGGTGATGCCCGCGGGGACGTACACCGCCGTCACCGTTGGGGAGTGAATCGCTGCTTTTGCCGTAAACAGACGTAAGCCGATCCGCTCCAACCGCCGGCGGCAGTAATCCGCAACAGCTTCATGCCGGGCAAAGCCATTTTCAATACCTTCCTCCAGGATCATTTGCGCAGCGGCGTGCAGTGCCGCCACGCCATGCCAATTCGGAGTGTACGGAAAATAGAACGTTTCCTGAGCGGCGGCAAACGGTTTGAGCGCATCATAGCCGGCGTAATCCACCTGATGAATGATTTTCCACGCCGCATCGCTGATTGTGACGAAGGCGGCCAGCGGCGGCGCGGACAGCACTTTTTGAGATCCGCCCAGGCACAAGTCGATCCCCCATTCATCCGTTAACAGCCGGGCGCCGCCCGCGCTGGCGACCGCATCGACATAAACCAGCGGCACGCCGTATTTGACTTTCAATTTGCCAATTTCATCCAGCGGATTTAACGTACCGGACGGCGTTTCACAGTGCACCGCGGTGATCATCTTTGGCTTAAACCGGGCAAGGGCTGCCTCGATGGCGTTCCAATCGCTCAGGGTTTCATCGTAGCCGGCAGCATACACCTCAACCTCAGCGCCGATCGATTTCGCCATTTCGCCGATTCCGTAACCAAACACACCGGTTGCCAGCGCCAGCACCCGGTCACCCGCAACCAGCGTGCTTTTCAATGCCCCCCACAACGCCAGCATCCCCTCTCCAGTCTGGATGGCGACCCGATTTTTGGTGGCGTATATTTGTTGCAGCACGGTCTCGGTCTGATTGTACAGCCGCAAAAATTCAGATTCCATATCCGCGGACGGATAATCGACATTCATCGCGTCCAGAATTTTTCGCGGCACCTTGACGGGTCCCGGAACGAACGGCAGCGGATACGTGTTCATTGGCATTCTCCAGGAATGGGTTAATTCAACAGCATATTCATTATCTCACAAAGATTTTTTTCGATCTATGCTCTCATTTCATAAAATTACTGTGTGATATAATCCCTCCTAATCGTGTCGCTTATGAACGAATCCAAAACCGTCACGCCTATCCTCGGTAACCGCTACCAACTGCTCCAGACGATTGGAACGGGCGGCATGGCGGTTGTTTATTTGGCACGGGACACCATGCTGGAAAGACCCGTGGCAATCAAAATCCTGCGCGAGGATTACTCAAAGAACGAAGCCTTCCGCGAGCGCTTCCGGCTGGAAGCCAAAGCCGCAGCAAATCTCTCCCACCCCAACATCATCACCGTTCATGACTTCGGTTTCGATTCGGACCGGCTGTATCTGGTCATGGAATATTTGCCCGGCACCGATCTTAAAACCATTCTGCGCGAACGCACCCGAATTCCAATCGAAGAAGCCGTTAATATCATTGTCCAGGCAGCCTCAGGCATTGGCTATGCGCATCGCGCCGGCTTGATCCACTGCGACATCAAGCCTCACAATATCCTGGTTACCCCGGAACAGCGCATTAAGGTCACTGATTTTGGCATTGCCCGCGCCATGGCGAGCATCCACCCGGACGAGAAGGCGGATGTTGTCTGGGGTTCCCCGCTGTATTTCTCCCCCGAACAGGCTGCCGGTGAAGCGCCCTCGCCTGCCTCGGATGTGTACTCTCTGGGCATCGTTTTGTACGAGATGGTCTGTGGACGATTGCCCTTCAGCCACAACGATCCCACCGAACTGGCGCGCATGCACCGCGAAGTTCTTCCTCCGCCCCCACGCCGCTTCAATCCAGAAATCCCGCAAGCCCTAGAGCAAATCATCTTGAAAGTGCTTGCCAAAGAGCCTTCCGCGCGCTACCGCACCGCGGATCAGTTTGCGCGGGTATTATTGAATTTTTCCCAGGTAAAAGAAGCCCCGATGGCGGTAACCGCCATGCCAATCGAACACGCGGCCACCACGAATATTCCGGTGCAAGCCGCAATCGGTCCGGCTGCGATTCCGGCAGCCGTCGGAGGCGAAGATACGGTGCTGGATATCGATTGGGTGACCATTGTCCTTGCCTTGCTGGCTATTCTTACAGCGGGTGGATTAATCCCCTTCTGGTTGTACATCTGGTTCTCTTTCAATCCCCCGGTTTGAGCCTTTAACCCATGAACCAGTACCTGCTTTCTGCGTCTATCCTATCTGCCGACTTTGCCAACCTGGCTGAGCAGCTCCGCCAGGCCGAATCCGGCGGAGCGGATTGGATTCACATCGATGTTATGGATGGTCATTTCGTTCCCAACATCACCATGGGACCTTTCATTGTCGAAACCTGCCGGCGGATAACCGCCCTGCCACTGGACGTGCACCTGATGATCGAAAAACCCGAGGACCACATCGAAGCCTTCGCAAATGCCGGAGCAGACCGGATCAGTATCCATATCGAAGGCAACCCGAACATTCATCGCACGCTTCAATCCATTCGCGGCTTGGGCGTCTCTGCTGGCATTGTCCTCAACCCGGGCAGTCCAGCCATTCTGGTCGAGCAGGTATTGCCCCTGGTGGATATGGTTTTGGTCATGACGGTCAATCCCGGGTTTTCTGGTCAGGCTCATCTGCCGGAAATGGCGCAAAAAATCACCGCCCTGCGCCACATGCTCGATCAGCGCAGTCCCAACGCCATCATCCAGGTGGATGGGGGAATCACCGCCGACACTATTGCCAGTATGGCAGAAGCCGGCGCGGAATGTTTTGTGGCTGCCACAGCAATTTTCAAACACCCCGCCGGGATTGGCGCGGGTATTCACGCGCTCCGCAGCGCACTGGCAACAAAAATGCGGCTTGCGCCGCAGTAAAAAATGCGGCTCGCGCCGCAATTTTTCGAAAGGATTGAGTTACTTGGTCTTGACCATCGTTCGGATGCATTTGGCGCATAACACTTTGCGAACTTTCCGCCCTTCTTCCATGACCAACACCCGCTGCAAATTGGGTTTGAAGGCGCGGTTGGTTGCCCGCATCGAGAAACTACGATTATGTCCAAACGTGGTGGTTTTACCGCACTGATCGCACTTTGCCATGATGATAAATCCCTTTCCCGCAACTATACTCTTATCCGATCCGCAATTGACCGGACGCAAGAAAGAATTCTACCACGAAGCGTATCTTTTTTCAACCCTGATTGTTTTTATTCAAGAGGATTTCTGACCATGACTGAATCGAACCCCCTTGGCAATATCTTTATCTCGCACCGCGCGATAGCCTCTCTCGCTCACCAAGCTGCAATCGAATCCTACGGCGTGGTCGGCTTGGCTGCCAAAAACCTTGCCGAAGGCATCGCCAGCAAGATCGTCAAAGATGCTTCGCTTGGCGTAGAGGTGGATTTCACGAACGAAGGCGTCACCATCGACCTGTATATTATTGTCGAATACGGAACCCGAATTAAAATGGTGACTTCGAGTGTCGCTGAAAATGTCCGATACCAAATCGAGAAGTGGCTTGGATTAACGGTCAAGGAAGTCAATGTGCATGTTCGCGGTCTGCGCATCAGCGACCTGGATTGAAATTATTCTTTAATAATTGGGAGTATCATGACGATCGATTTAAATGCCTCCTCTTCGCCGCAAGGTAAAGCCCCCGCCCATGAAGGATATTTGGACGGACAGGGATTAAAGCGTTTATTGGAAGCGGGGATGTTGTGGCTGAAAGCCAACCAACAGCTGGTCAATTCATTAAATGTTTTTCCAGTCCCCGATGGTGATACCGGCACCAATATGCTGCTCACCATGCAAGCCGCCTACAACGAAATTGCCCGTTCCGACGAGAAAAATATCGGCAAGGTTGCCCATGCCGTCGCCCAGGGCGCATTGATGGGAGCGCGCGGTAATTCCGGCGTTATTCTTTCCCAGCTATGGCGCGGATTTGCGCGCGCGCTGGATAATTTCGAAGTCCTTGATGGCGAAAAGATCATTAAAGCACTGGTCGAAGCCAGGAATACGGCTTACAAGGGGGTCGTCCGCCCAGTTGAAGGAACGATTCTAACCGTCGCAAACGATATCGCCGTCTCGGTTGAAGCGCTCCGCGGTCAACCATTGACGATCGAGTGGCTGCAAAAAATCGTCGAGGATGCCGATGCTTCCGTTCAAAAAACGCCCGATTTGCTTCCCATCCTGAAACAAGCCGGCGTGGTCGATTCGGGCGGCAAAGGTTTATTCATAATCCTCGAAGGTATGCTTCGCCACCTGAAAGGGCTGCCGCTGGACACCCCAACCGCCACCGTACAGCCCATTACCGCCATGAACCTCGAGGAAACTATGGAAGAAATCGAACCAGGTCAGGATTTCGAAGTGGTGGTTGACTTTCGCCCGGACAAACCCCTCGATCTCGATCGATTTTATGAAGACCTTTCCCTAATGGGCACGTCCATTCAGGTTGGCGAAGGCGATGGTATGTACCGTATGCATATTCATGTGCCAACCGAAAAACGATACGAACCGATCGAATACACCATGACTCTGGGGACAATTACCAAAGTCGCCATTGAAAATTTGCTTGCCCAAATGGCAGAAAAGAAAAACAACGCCCAGCCAGTCCAGTTCCCACCGGTTGAACCGGGCAGCATCGCGGTTGTTGCGGTTTCACCGGGCGCCGGCTTGACCCGTATTTTTGCCAGTCTGGGGGTCAATGCCGTCGTCGAGGGCGGACAAACCATGAACCCCAGCACCGAAGAAATCATCCATTCGTTCGAAAATCTGCCCGCCGACAAAATCGTCATCCTGCCGAACAACAAAAACATCATACTGGCAGCTCAGAACGCCACCAGCCTGACGGTAAAGAAAGTGCGCGTCATCCCGACCAAAACCATCCCCCAGGGACTGAGCGCGCTCTTGCGCTACGATCCGGGCGGTGACCTGGACGAAGTCGCCGCCGAAATGGAACAAGCCCTCGCAGATATCGAAAGCGGCGAAATCACCACCGCCACGCGATCCGTGGAAATCAACGGCGTCAAGGTCATGGAAGGTCAGGTGATTGCCCTGCTGAATGGAACGCTGGTTGCCTCAGCCGGACAGATCGACGAAGCCTGCTTTAAATTGCTGGAAGATGCCAATACCACAGAGCGTGAGCGCATCACACTGTTTTACGGGCAAAATATCACTCTGGAAGATGTCAATCGCCTCGCCGGACAGATTCAGGAAAAATACCCCGATCACGAGATCGAAATACACGAAGGCGGACAACCTCATTATCAACTGATCATTGCGATCGAATAGATTTCTATGCGAAAAATTTGCGTCCTAGTAGACAACACGGCACAATTTCCGCACCACTCGTTTCCGGGTCAAAATCTGATTCGCATTATTCCGCACGACATTCAACTGCGCGGCGTTCTCTATCCAGAAGGCAACAACCTCAAGGTCTCCCAATTGCCCAATTCCGCCTGGGGCAATCTCAACCCTTGCCTGATCCCTCCCTCGGCGGAAAAATTCAACCAACTCTTTCTAAATATTGGGCAGGAATTCGACGAACTGGTCGTCCTCACCCACTCCGCCCATCTCAGCAGCGCCTACGCCAATGCCTGTCCGGCAGCCACTGCGCTGCACGGTCGCCTGCCAGTCATTGTCGTCGATACCAATACGTTTTCTGCCGGATTGGGGGTCCTTGCCCAGTTGGCAGCCGAAGCGGTTCACAACGGAGCCAATCTGGTGGAAGTCGAACATCTGGTGCGTCGTCAAGCCGCGCACATTTACACCGTGATTTGCTCGCCAGGACTTTCTTATCTTTACTATGCGGGCATCGTCGATCAGGCACAGGCAATCGCTGGCGAGATGTTGAACATGATGCCACTATTCTCCATCGAGGATGAACGCCTGACTCCGGTGGAAAAAGTGCGCAACGTGCGCAACACCATCGAATTATTCATTGAATTTGTCGAGGAATTCGACACACTGCGTCACATTGCCCTCATTCAAAGTGCGCCGCCGCTGCTGCCCGAAACCCGCAGCATCCGCCAGGCGTTTTTGGAACTCTACCCGCAAACCACCTACAGCGAACACAACATCAATTTGTCCTCGGCGATCCTGTTCAGTCCGCGCATCATCGGGTTGGTGGCGATCGAGAACCCGACCGATTAACCCATCTCCATGATCTGCTAAATTTCACCGTCGACCATCAAACCGCAGCGAAATAGATTGGGGTACAATTTATCCATGCCATCATCTCTCGAAAAATTGCACAAGTTTTTACGGTTGGAAATGGAACGGGGTTACGATAACCGTGCCGTGGTTGGCGGTCTCGACAAAATCATTCCCGCCTGGGAACAGGATGCCCTCAACGAAGGGGTCGAATCGCGGCTGGTTCACGCCATTTGCCAGCAATTATCCTCCTACCCACAACAAAGCATGGAAGAACGCCAAAATACTGTCCAATCCATGCTGGATTTGACCAAAAACCCCGAACTGCCTTCCGAAAAACCAACCCCGACCTTTTCAGAACGCGGACCCTCTCCGCCAGACGCCGAACACCCGGCAGCATCCGCTTCCGCCAATGCGCACCCAATCTCAACCCAACCGAGACCTGTGCGCGCCACCCCAAGCCAGCCGGGCAGTCAAACCCCGGCAGGTTTGAGCGCCAGCCTGGACGTGCTTCCGGGCATCGGACCCAAAAATGCCCAGAATTTGCACAAATTGGGACTCAATAAGCTGGAAGACTTGCTGTATTATCTGCCGCGTCGCTACGATGATTTCTCCAAAATGAAACGCATCAATATGCTGCAATACGGCGAGGAATTGTCCGTGGCTGGCACGGTTCAAAAAGCCTACCAGCGCGAGGTGAAAGGCAATCGCAGCATCCTGGAAGCGATCGTATCGGACGGAACTGGCTCTCTTCGGGTCACCTGGTTCAATCAGCCATGGCTGGAAAAATCCATCCGACCCGGGGTTCAGTTGATTCTCTCCGGCAAGGTTGATCTTTATCTCGGACGGTTGTGCATGAACAACCCGGAATGGGAATTGCTGGAGCAGGAACACCTGCATACCAACCGGATTGTGCCGGTTTATTCCCTCACCGCCGGGGTAAGCCAGAAATTACTGCGCCGGATGATGCACCAGACAGTCAATTTTTGGGCACCGCGCCTGAGCGATTATTTACCCGAAAACATTCGCGCCGCAGGCAACCTACCGCCGCTGCAAAAAGCGCTGCTCCAGGTCCATTTCCCGGACAATGATGCCACCCTGGAAAGCGCCCGGCAGCGCCTGGCGTTTGATGAAATCTTCCTGATCCAGTTGGGCGTGCTGCGCCAAAAAAGAGCCTGGCAGAGTACAACCGCCCGCCGCTTTGATACCCCGGAAGAATGGATCGGGGAGCAAATTGCGCGCCTGCCCTACGCCCTGACCGGGGCTCAACAACGAGTCATCAACGAAATCCGCGCCGATCTGGCTTCCGGCCGCCCGATGAACCGGCTGCTGCAAGGCGATGTCGGATCGGGAAAGACCGTGGTCGCCGCCATGGCAATCGCCATGATCGCCCGTCATGGCTTCCAGGCAGCCATCATGTCACCAACCAGCATCCTGGCTGAACAACACCTGCGCAATTTCGAACGCCTGTTTCTCGCCGCCAGCCCGGAGGACACGGCTCCGTTTCAATCCGGCGAAATTCGCCTGTTGGTCGGAGACACCCCAGAGCGCGAAAAACAGGAGCTGCGCGAAGGCTTATCTGCCGGGGTTATCAAACTGATCATCGGTACGCATGCCCTGATCGAGGATGCGGTGGAATTCAAACATCTGCAGTTGGTGGTGATCGATGAGCAGCACCGGTTTGGGGTCGCGCAGCGCTCGGCATTACGCGCCAAAGGCGAAAACCCCCACCTGCTGGTCATGACCGCGACCCCCATTCCGCGTTCGTTGGCGCTGACCATTTACGGCGACCTCGACCTATCCGTCATGGATGAAATGCCAGCCGGACGCCAGCCCATCATAACCCATCTTGTCACCCCCTTGGAACGGGAACGGGCGTACAGCTTCATTCGCTCACAAGTCAAACAGGGTCACCAGGCATTCATCATCTATCCACTGGTCGAGCAAACCGAGAACGAGGATGTGCTCGCCGCCGTTCAACAGCAGCAACGCTTGCAGCAGGAAGTCTTCCCCGATCTCAACATTGGCTTGCTGCACGGCAGAATGCGCCCCGATGAAAAAGACCAGGTCATGCACGACTTTCGCGATGAAAAATACCACGTGCTCGTCTCGACCTCCGTCATCGAGGTCGGCGTGGACGTACCCAACGCAACCGTGATGCTTATCGAAGGCGCCAACCGCTTTGGGCTGGCACAGCTGCACCAATTCCGCGGCAGGGTTGGTCGCGGCGAAGCCCAATCCTTCTGCATCCTCATCCCGGACAAGGCAGACGCCGCCGAGAACGACCGGCTTTCCGCAATGATGGAAACCAATGACGGCTTTATTCTCGCCGAACGCGACTTACAGCAGCGCGGACCCGGCGAATTTCTGGGCACCCGCCAGGCAGGTTATGCCGACCTTAAGGTAGCCAGCCTGACGGATGTACACACCATTGAGAAGGCGCGCAACCTTGCCCACCGCCTGTTCGAAAGCGATCCTGATTTGAGCACGCCCGCCAATCGGATGCTCTTACAAAAACTGGAAAACTTCTGGTCCGCCGGTCGCGGAGATGTCAGTTAGAGAGGTAAAGAGTCATGGTCAGAGCTGTCTTTCCAGGCACATTCGATCCAATCCATTACGGACACATGGATATTGCCCGCCGGGCATCCCGGCTGTTTGACGAGGTGATCGTCGCGGTTTACAACAAACCGTTAAAGAATCTGCTTTTTTCACCCGAAGAGCGTCTGTCTCTGGTGCGGCAAACCTTTTTTGCCGAGCCGAAATTCACCGTGATGGGTTACAGTGGTCTGACGGTTGAATTTTGTAAAAACGTGGGTGCCCAGGTGATCATCCGTGGTCTGCGCGTTTTCTCGGATTTTGAGCATGAATTTCGCATGGCGCTCGCCAATCATCGCCTTTACCCCGATATCGAAATGATTTCCTTCATTACCAGCGAACAGCACACCTTCCTTTCCTCGACCACCGTGCGCGAAATCGCCTCTCTCGGTGGGGATGTCAGCAGCATGGTGCCACGCCACGTTGCCGAGGCGTTGAATAAAAAATTCCATGAATTGGGCGATGGACAATCCGTGGTTCCTTTTACGGCACTAAGAGATTGAATTGCGTATAATACTATCAATTGGCTTGAATATTGCACCCCACCCAACAGCCAATTAAAGCGGAGGAGAACATGGATATTCTGCATTTGGTTGACCGGTTAGAGGAACTCTTTAACGAGAGCCGTCCGATCTGGTTCACCCATTCTGTCATGGTGGACGAGGACCGCATGCTGGATTTGATCGATCAAATGCGGGTTTCCATTCCGGAAGAAATCAAAAAAGCGCAACAAATTCTTGCCCAACGCGACCGTATTCTTGCCCAGGCGCAGGAAGAAGCCAACCGCACAATTCAGATCGCCCGGGAAAAAGCCGACCAATTGATCGAACGGGATGCGATCATCCAGGCAGCCCACGCCCGCGCCGAACAGATTATCCAGCAATCCCGGCTGGAAACCGAATCGACTAAGCGAGACGCGGATGGGTATGTGCTGGAAACCCTATCCAAACTGGAAGTCGAACTGGAGCGAATGCTTTCCCAGGTCAAGAACGGTGTGCGCACCCTGCAAAGCGAAAAGCAGCAATCCGTCGCCGGTTCGCTGCATACAGAAAAAGATTAACTCTTCAATTCCCCGGTCTTGATTATCACGTGCAGCCCGCGCGGACTGCACGTGTTTTATTTTTTCTCAACAACCTCTTCATTTGCGGCGCTGGGCGCCTCCGCTGAAGGTTCTGCCTTTTTAGAATGCCGGCGCAAACGGGCGGGTTTCTCGGGCTTGGGACTGAGCGCAATGTCCAACACCTGGTCCATATGAGTGACCGCTTTAATTTGGATGTCCTGGCGCACTTTTTTGGGAATATCCACCAGGTCTTTCATGTTCCGTTCCGGCAGGATGACAATCTTCAAGCCTGCGCGGTGTGCCGCCAGCACCTTTTCGCGTACGCCGCCAACCGGCAGCACTCTACCCCGCAGGGTAATCTCCCCGGTCATGCCAACGTCCTTGGATACACCCCGCTCCGTGAAGGCAGAAATCAGCGAGGTGGCAATGGTGATCCCCGCGCTGGGTCCATCCTTTGGGATCGCCCCTTCCGGGATATGGATGTGAATATCCAACCGCTCGAAACTCTCAGGGTCGATCTCCAGTTCGCGCGCTTTCGATTTCATATACGACAGGGCTGCCTGGGCGGATTCCTGCATCACCTCACCCACCTGTCCGGTGATCTGCAGGTTGCCTTTGCCATCCAAAATAGCCACTTCCACCGGCATAATCTCGCCGCCGTTTTCCGTCCAGGCGATGGCGGTTGCCACCCCAATTTCATCCGCCTTCTCAGCTTCACTCAAAAAATACTGCGGAGGTCCGAGAAATTTTTCCACAATTTCCGGTCGCAAGCGTGAAGGGAAATGCTTCTTTTCGGATTTCAACCGGGCGACCTTGCGGCACATCCTGCCGATCTCGCGTTCCAGGTTGCGCACACCCGCTTCATAGGTATATTCACGGATCAGGCGGCGCAGAGTCTTTTCCTGAAACACAATCTCGCCTTCGCCCAGTCCGCTTTCTTCCAGTTGACGCGGTATCAGAAAACGGTTGGCTATCTCCAGTTTTTCTTCTTCGATATAGCCGGGGAACTCGATAATCTCCATCCGGTCCATCAACGCCGGCGGGATCGTACCCAGCGTATTCGCCGTCGTGATGAACATGACCTTGGACAGGTCATATGCCAGTTCCAGGTAATGATCGGAGAAAGCGTGATTTTGTTCCGGGTCGAGCACTTCCAGCAGCGCGGCGGCGGGGTCCCCACGGAAATCCGAGCCGAGTTTGTCGATCTCATCCAACATGAATAATGGGTTGATGGTCGCTGCACGCCGCATCGTCTGAATGACTCTGCCCGGCATGGCGCCAATATAGGTTCTCCGGTGACCGCGGATCTCCGCTTCATCCCGCACGCCGCCCAGCGACACACGCACGAACTTCCTCCCCAGCGCCTCGGCAATCGAACGTCCCAGCGAGGTCTTGCCCGTGCCTGGCGCGCCGACAAAGCACAAAATTGGCTGGCGCAGCCGCTTGGGCTTAAGACTGCGCACGGCAATGTACTCGAGAATGCGGTCTTTGGCTTTGCCCAAGCCGTAATGATACGTCTCCAAAACCTTGGCGGCATTCGCCACGTCCAGGTTGTCCTCGGTTTCCTGTGTCCAGGGTAGTTCGAGTATCCAATCCAGATAGGTGCGTATGATGCCAACTTCGGGCGCCATGGCTGGCATTTGCAAGAGCCGGTCGACCTCTTTCAATGCCACCAGGCGCACATCATCCGGCATGGTGGTTTTAACGACTTTCTCGCGCAAATCGGATAACTCGCGGGTGAAGATGTCTCCTTCTCCCAATTCGGTCTGAATGGCTTTCATCTGTTCGCGCAAATAAAACTCGCGCTGGCTGCGATCAACTTCGCTTTGTACACGGTTTTGAATCTCGTCCTCGAGTTGCAGCACGTCCAGTTCCTGCGCCAGCAGCCAGTTAACCCGTTTCAACCGCTCGACCGGATCGACCAGGGTGAGCAAGGATTGGCGTTCGATAAACGGAAGCGAAATGGCAGTGGAAACCATGTCCGCCAGCCAGCCCGGATCATGAATGTTGAGCGAAAACAGGTGCGCCTCGTCGGGCAGGCTGCGGTCAAGCTGCACGCAGCGCTCGAAAAGATCGCGCGTGGTGCGCATCAATGCCTCGGTTTGCCGCCCAACCCGCGCCGGCTCCTCGATGACCCGCGCCTTAACCCGGAAGTACGGTTCGCTTTGCAGGAATTCCAAAATTTCCAATCGTTTCCGCCCTTGAATCAGGGCAGAATTGTTCCCGTCCGGTATGTTCAGCAAACGACCAACCGCAATCTCGATGCCAATGGGGAGAAAATCCTCCGCCTGCGGGTTTTCCTTGTCCGGGTCTTTAACGATCAGACCGATCATGGTTTCATAATTGAATTGGGCTTCTTCGATTGCCTGTAAATTGGAGCCCGGAACGATAAAAGTCGGCGATACCATGCGCGGGAAGATCACCATGTCCCGCAGCACCAACGCGGCGCATTCGATCATCCCTTGCGCATCCGGTTCAGCATCCGGCACCTGGTATAGTTCTTCAGTGCGCTGGTGCAAGGTCGAGGAAAAATCCTCGCTGTCGCCTTCCTTCGAAAACCAGTTATCTTTTTTCATTTAACCACCTGGCTCTGTTCTTCATGTTTACCAATACGCCCGAGCCCAGCCGGTGATGCATATTCGATCAACGTTTTGATATATTTTCGCGCCCCCGCCGCGACAAAGATACTTCCCGTCACCAGTAACACCTTGCCATTGTCCAATTTTTCAAGCGCATCATCAATTGCCGTTTCCAACGGAAGGCATACTGTTATTGGGATATTGTGTTTTGCTGCCAGTGGTTCAAGTTCTGCGGCAGGATACGAGCGAGGATGAATCGACTGGGTCAGAATCAGTTGCGAAGCGTACGGTAAAATCTCGGCAAACATGCCCTCAATGTCTTTATCATCCGAAACCCCAAACAAGACTACAATAGGCGCGCTGGGGAAATAAGACTTTACTGTCTCGATCAATTTTAACGCCGAATCACGATTATGGGCGGAATCAACCACAATCGCGGGATCCTGTTGAAGGATCTCAAAGCGCGCTTGCCATTCCACGTTTGCCAGGCCGTGCAGAATATCTTTCGGATTGATGGGTATGCCCTCGTCGCGGAGAACCTGCAAGGCTGTCCAGGCTGTCAGCGCATTTTCCATCTGGTGATCGCCCAGCAATGAAGTTTTCACCTCAACCGCCGGAGCATCCGGCATGGAGATCGGTTCAATCGCGAAGCGCTGGTATTCGAGCCTTCGTTCGAGGATGGCTGTCCGGTAGATCAAATCGGCGCGATGAAACGGCGCATTACGCTGCCGGGCAACTTCCTCGATCACCCTCATGGCTTCTGGTCTTTGGGCAGAAACCACCACCGGGCGCTGCGGTTTGATAATTCCTGCTTTCTCGGCGGCAATTTTTTCGACCGTGTCCCCCAGCACTTTCATGTGATCGAGGGAAATCGAGGTAATTACCGAAACCCGAGGCTGGACGACATTGGTCGAATCCAGCCGTCCGCCCAAACCAACTTCGATCACCGCGATATCCACATTCTCTTGAGCAAAATAAAGAAAACCCGCCGCGGTGGTCAATTCAAAGGTTGTCAAGCGTCGAATTTTTTCGATTGCCGGCTTCATCTGTTCGACAATCTCCACCAGACGCCGCGCCGAAATTGGTTCGCGGTTGATTTGAATCCGTTCGCAAAAATCCTCCAGATGGGGCGAAGTGTAAAGTCCGGTCTTGTAACCCGCCGCTTGCAGCGCGGCGGCAATCATCGCCCCAGTCGAACCTTTTCCTTTGGTTCCGGCGATATGGACAACCGGATATTTCTGCTCTGGATGCCCCAGCACAGAAACCAATTCCATCATGCGGTCGAGATTGAATTTTTCGGACGAAAATTGTAAATTGCGGGTCAAACTGTAATCAACGAAACTGTATAAATAATCTAACGTTCGCTGGTAGGCATCCGGATCATTTTCCATGCGGCTCTTCCATCTCGAAATAAACTGGATCGGATTGTACCTAAACCACCCGCTTTTCGCAAGGAACAGGTTTGCCCGGTTGATATCCTTGACGCACATCCGCAGCAGATTACAATTGCAGCCAGGATGATCCCATGCCAACCCTTGGGTTATTGACGCTCCACCTGCACCTGCCGCAATGCAATTCCTTGAAAGACAAGCGCAGCCTGATCAAGCCGGTTCTGAGCCGCCTGCACAAACAATTCAATCTTTCCTGCGCCGAAACCGGACTGAATGACCATTGGCGCGAAGCCCTGATTTCCTGCGCCGTGGTGTGCAATGACAGCCGTTTTGCAACGCAATCCTTGCAAAGCGTGCTGTTTTTTTTCCAGGAACACTATCCCAATTTGGCAGTGATTGACCACCGCATCGAATGTTTTTAAACCAGGAGGGTCGACTTGAATCTGGGATTGAACGGTAAAATCGCTCTCATAACCGGCGCAAGCCGCGGATTGGGCTTCGCCACAGCCGTGTTGCTCGCCAGCGAAGGGGCGCGGGTCGCCATTAACAGCCGCAACGCCGCAGAATTGGAAAACGCGCGCCAGAAGATCGAGTCCGCCACCGGAGCGGATGTGATTGCCATACCCGCCGATGTTTCCGCGCCCGAATCCGCCCAACAGATCGTTGGCTCGGTTGTGGAACGCTGGAACGGATTGGATATTCTGATCACAAATTCAGGCGGTCCGCCGGCTGGCAAATTTGACGCCTTTTCGCTCGCCGATTGGCAGAACGCGGTCGATCTCAATTTCCTTTCTGCGGTCAACCTCATCCGCAGCGCCTTGCCTTACTTGAAGCAATCGCGGTCGCCAGCCGTGCTGACCATCACGTCGGTCTCCATAAAGCAGCCGATCGATGGAATGGTGCTATCCAACAGCGTCCGCGCAGCCACCGCCGGATTGACCAAGAGTCTGGCTTTGGAATTGGGCAAAGACGGCATCCGTTTCAACTCGATCCTGCCCGGCTGGACGGCAACCGAACGGGTGGAACATCTCATGAATCGCCGCGCGGAAATGCATCAAACCACCCCGGATGAAGAGATTCGCGAAATTACCAGCCAAATTGCACTCGGACGCATGGCACAACCGGAGGAATTTGCCCACCCGGCGGTTTTTCTCGTCTCATCGGCTGCCAGTTACATCAGCGGCGTGATGTTATCGGTGGATGGGGGCTATTACCGCGGCACATTCTAATCCAGACAATTTGAGTTACAATTAGGCACATTCCACCCAGGCTGTCCTATTCGATTACTGGCATTTAATGGCAGGCAGCGAGAAACGAGATCGAATGGTTATACAGGAAACATCCCTCCTGGATCAACTCGAACGAATTCTACCAACCGTTGAAAAACCCGGTCGCTATGTCGGCGGCGAATTGAACCAGATTGTCAAAGACTGGCATTCGGTTAAAACCCGCCTAGCGCTCGCCTTCCCGGATATTTATGACATTGGCGTACCCAACCTCGGGCTGGCCGTCCTTTATCAAATCCTGAACACCCGCCCAGACGTGCTGGCGGAACGCGCCTACCTGCCCTGGCTGGACATGGAAGCCCGGATGCGCGAAAAGCGTATTCCGCTCTACTCGCTCGAATCAAAACAGCCGCTGTACCGGTTCGACATCCTCGGCATCAGCCTGCCGTACGAATCGCTGTATACCAACGTTCTAAATTTGCTCGATCTGGCGGAGATACCTCTGTTGAGCAGGGATCGCAGCAATGCTCATCCATTGGTTATAGCCGGGGGACATGCTGCCTATAATCCTGAACCAATGGCGCAATTTATCGATGCCTTTGCCATCGGCGAAGGCGAGGAAATCATCCTGGACATTGTGAATACCCATCAGGAATGGAAAGCGAGCCGGGGCGACCGTTTTTCATTATGGGTGCAGTTGGCGAAAATACCCGGCGTGTACGTCCCCGGGCTGTATCAGCCCGACTACAATCCGGATGGAAGCATCCAATCCATCCGCCCCATTCACCCCGCCGCCCCACAGCAGATCCAAAAACGCCTGGTTGCCAAATTGCCCCCTCCCCCTACGCGGTTAATCGTTCCATCCATTGGCGTAATCCACAACCGGATTGCGGTCGAAATCATGCGCGGCTGCACACGCGGCTGCCGTTTTTGCCACGCCGGCATGATCAACCGTCCGGTGCGCGAGCGCAGCGTGGACGAAATCATCACCGCTGTGCGCGCCGCCTTGGATGCCACCGGCTACGAGGAAGTCGCCCTGTTATCGCTATCCTCCTCCGACTACACACAAATCGACGAACTGGTGCGGCGCATCTCAACCGAGGTCAGCGATCACCGCCTGACCGTTTCCCTGCCTTCGCTGCGCATCGAATCGTTCTCCATTCAATTGATGGAAAATTTGCGCGGCTCCCGCCTGGGTGGTTTTACCCTTGCCCCCGAAGCAGCCACCGAGCGCATGCGCAACATCATCAATAAACCCATCTCCACCGCCCAATTGATCGAAACGGCCCGTGAAATTTACGCGCGCGGCTGGACGACGATCAAATTGTATTTCATGATCGGGCATCCCTCCGAAACGCTTGAGGATGTGCATGCAATCGCGGAGTTGTGCAAATCGGTAATCGCCGAAGGAAAAAAAGTAATTGGCAAACGCGCCAACCTGCACGCCGGGGTAAGCACCTTTGTACCCAAGCCGCACACCCCCTTTCAATGGGTGACCTGCGATACCATCGAACAAATCCAGGCAAAACAAGCCCTGCTCCGCCGCGAACTGCGCGGACCAGGGCTTAAACTCAACTGGAACGAACCACACGAAACGCTGATGGAAGCCTGGTTGTCGCGCGGCGACCGCCGCATGGGGGATGTTATCCTGTCTGCCTGGCGCAACGGCGCAAAGTTCGACGCCTGGCAGGATTTGTTCAACTACGGTCTTTGGATGCAGGCATTCGCTGAGCACAATCTGGATCCTGCGTTTTACACCCACCGTGTGCGCGCACGGAATGAGGTCTTTCCCTGGGATCATATCTTCAGCGGCGTTCGCAAAAAATATTTGTGGAGCGAATACCAGGCTTCGCTCGACGGGCAGACCCAGGACGACTGCCGCCAGGGTTGTTATGCCTGCGGCATTTTACCCACCTTCGCTGACATCCGCCGCCATCACCCCGGCAGGGATTGGAAATGCCCGGAAGTGCCGCTGCGCCCCGCCAAAGCCGCCCTGGAAACGGTCTGAGCCGCGATGCAACGCTTCCGCCTCCGCTACCACAAACACGCCGAGTTACAGTACATTGGCAACCTTGATCTGCACAAGATTTGGGAACGCTATCTGCGCCGCGCCCGCGTCCCGGTTGCCTACAGTCAGGGCTTTCACCCCCAGCCAAAAATCCAACAAGCCGCCCCGCTGCCACTGGGTTTTCTCAGCCGCAACGATCTCCTGGATGTCTGGCTGGAAGCGGAAAACCTTAGCGCCAGCCAACTTTTCGATCTACTCACCCAAACCGGGCAACCTGGTATCGAAATCGTCACGGCGGAAGAAATGGAAGTTTTATCACCTGCGTTACCCTCGCGGATGCGTTCTTCGCTTTTTCAGGTTACCCTGCTGGATGCTCTCTACCCTGCCGGGCTGCTTTCCCGTATACAAGCAGTCTTGGCGTGCAGCCAAATCTTGCGCGAACGGCGCGGCAAGACATACGACCTGCGCCCGCTGATCGAATGCATCGAATTGTTACCCGCTTCTGTGCAGCCATGCCAGATCAGGCTGCAGTTAGCCTGCCGCGAGGCGGCTACCGGGCGGCCGGACGAGGTGGTCGGCGCATTGGGCTTCGACCCGCACGCCGCTCGCTATACCCGCACCGGCTTGATCTTAAGCGACTGACTTCCCCCTTCGTCATGGAATCCACCGATTCGAAAACCCGCATGTACCAGTGCGCCAACCCCAATTGTGCGTTACGCCTGCCGGCAGCCCGGACCACGCCAGCAAAGCATTTGATCTGCCCACGCTGTAAATCTCCGCTGCAACCTGTTCCCTCCCATATTCAGGTCAACGCCGCTGCGCACGATCGGGTGGAAAAAAGCCCGCTGCTTCTGGAAGCACTACTGGATAATATCCGTTCCACCTTCAACATTGGCGCCATGTTTCGCACCGCAGATGGCGCCGGTCTGCACCACCTTCATTTATGCGGCATTACACCCATTCCCGGCAATTCGCGCATCTCCAAAACCGCGCTCGGTGCGGAATACGCCGTTCCGTGGAGCTACTCCACCAACGGATACCAGGCTGCCCGGCATCTGATCGATCAAGGAGCGCGTCTATGGGCTTTGGAAACCAGTCCAACCGCCATTCCGCTTTTCGAGACAATACCGCCACTCGATTCCCGCCCGTTGGTTCTGGTGGTCGGTAACGAGGTCAACGGCATCGACCCGGACATTCTCGCCCTGTGCGAGCAATCCATCTGGATTCCGATGGCAGGTTACAAAAAATCCTTGAATGTAGCCATCGCCTTTGGGATTGCAGTTTATCATTTGATGCACGCCGCGCGTCAAAAATTGACGATTGCAGCAAGTGGGATTAAAATCGATCCGCAACACGATTCAGGAGGGCATTGATGGCGTTATATGAATACATTTGTGACCAGTGCGGCGGCAAATTCGACGCATTTCGATCCATGAAAGATGCCGACCAACCGATCCATTGCAAGCATTGCCACAGTCTGAATACCCACCGCGCGTTATCGGTATTTTTTGCCCGTTCCGAAGGGCGGGTTGTGGCTGGTTCATCCTCCGGCTGCGGTTCGTGCAGCGGAGGTTCCTGCGGCTGCTGTTCGCACTGAGCCGCCAATGCCGGATTGGCGCTCGTTTTATCAAGGCAGGACCGCCCTCATTACCGGAGGATCGAGTGGTATTGGCTTGTCACTGGCGGAAATTCTGGTCGAAACGGGCGCGAATGTGGGTATACTCGCCCGCCGCGCCGAGACTCTAGCTGCCGCTCACACCCATTTGGAACGCAAGCGGGTTACCCCCCATCAACAAATTCAAGCCCTGACCGCCGACGTTTCCGATTTTACAGCGCTGCAAACCAGTCTGCAGCCGCTGATCGACCGCTGGGAGAACATTGATCTGTTGTTCAATTCAGCCGGAGTTGCCAGACCCGGCGAATTTCTCGAACTGGACGGTAGCATTTTCCGTTCGATGATGGAGATCAATTATTTCGGCAGCGTCCACGCCATCCAAATCGTCCTTCCGCGCATGATCCAGCGCGGACAAGGACACATCATCAATATTTCATCAATGGCGGGGTATCTCAACATTTACGGGTACAGTGCGTACGGCGCTTCCAAATACGCGGTCACAGGATTATCAGATGCGCTGCGCATGGAATTAAAACCGCGCGGTATTCAAGTCTCGCTGGTATACCCGCCGGATACGGATACGCCCCAGCTCGCCTATGAAAAGCAGTTCAAACCCAAGCCAACCCAGGCACTCTCCGCTGGGGGTGGTTTGGTCGGCGCCAACGCCGTCGCCCAGGAGATTCTAAAAGGGGTTTACCAAAAACGGTACATCATCCTGCCGGGTTTCGAAAACAAGGCAATCCATTTTCTGGTGCACTTACTGGGCAAGGGTTTCGCCTACCGGCTGATGGACCGCATCGTTGCGGACGCGCTCAAAAAGCACCCGCCCGCCGAAAAATGACTCCGCCACCCACATCCAACTGATCCAGATCAGATTGGTTACGAACAAATGGGTTAGCTGCATCCATACCGGGGCGAGCAGGAGCACATTGATCACCCCCAAACCAAGCTGCAGGACAAAAAGCCGCGCCAGCCAGGTTGCCGCAGTATGAACCGGCTGATTTGAAAACTTGTTTTTAATCAACGTTGTGACAGCCAGCGTGAATACCCCGACCATCACAGCGATGGCTGGATGGAATACCCGCAGGCGGATCAGGAGATGGGCAGTCGGGTCGAAATCCTGGCGAAAACCTTCCAACAGGGATGTCGAGGGGTACAAAGTGTCCCCCAGCGCAGTCACCGCGCCGCTGGCGCCGAGCAGCATCATACCCAGCAAACCAACCAGCACCAGCCAGCTCCACATGCCGTTCCGGTAATGTATCCGGACGGGCGGTGTGCCGCTGCTCCATAAAGCCGCCAGGAACAACGCGCCCACCAGCAAAAAGGTGTTGACCAGGTGAACCATCATCACAATCGCGCGTGTGATCGAGTCGTTTTGACCGGTGAGCGAATTCAGAACCAACACCGCTCCAATCAGCGATTCGATCACCGTGAACACCGTCACGGCAATCGCTGCTGCGCGCACCAGGCTGCCTTTGGGGTACAACTTGAACGCGCGCACGAGTAATACGACCACCAGCAGGATCACTAATCCGCTGGTGACGCGGTGAGTAAACTCGATGATCGTTTCGATTTGGGGCGCGCGCGGGATGACCTCGCCATTGCACAACGGCCAATGCGAACCGCAGCCCGCTCCCGACCCTGTTGCGCGAACAAAAGCCCCCCATAAAATAACCAGGATGTTGTATGCCAGTAAAAACCAGGCAAACCGGGAAAAATCCTTTGTTGTAGCCAACAATTTCATCGCGCAATCTCCACCACATTCATGATGACCGGATTCTATCGGTTTTGGGCTTTCCTGTACAGTCTGGGGTGTAATCTGACCGAGAAATGCAAAACTTAAGACGAAAAGCAAGCGGCGGATGTGCTTAATAGCCCGCCATCCGATCAATCTGCTTATGTTATACTCTTGCTGCGGTAATTTTTTCAATCATTTTAAAGAAGAGGAGACTCTATGAAAAAAGATTTTCTTGCGGTTTCTGACTATACACCAGCAGAACTTCAAGGAATGCTTGATCTGGCAGTCCGCCTGAAAAAGGAAAGGCAGGCAGGCGGGAATCAACCCATCCTCAAAAACAAGGTATTGGGAATGATCTTCCAAAAACCCAGCCTGCGCACCCGGGTCAGTTTCGATATGGCGATGCGTCACCTGGGTGGGGATGCGTTGTATCTCTCGCCCAACGAAATTGGGTTGGGGCAGCGCGAATCGATTGCGGATGTTGCCCGGGTGATGTCGGGTTATGTGGATGCCGTCATGGCGCGCGTCTTTGCTCACGATCACGTTTTGGAACTGGCGAAGTGGTCGAGCATCCCGGTGATCAACGGCTTGAGCGATTACAACCACCCCTGCCAGGGAATGGCGGACGCACTTACCATCTACGAAGAATTTGGTTCATTGAAAGGGCTGAACGTGACCTTCATTGGCGACGGCAACAATGTCGCCGTTTCTTTGATGCATGTGTGCGCCAAACTGGGGGCTAACTTCACCATTGCATCGCCCGAAGACTACGATATCGTCCCTCGCGCGGTCGATACGGCTCGCAAATTTGCCGCGCAAAGCGGCAGCCGCCTGTCCTTCCTGCGCGATCCTCATCAGGCAGTCCAGGATGCGCATGTCATTTACACCGACACCTGGACCAGCATGGGGCAGGAAGCCGAAA
>JBBIQB010000016.1:0-29259 GCA_037442545.1 Bellilinea sp. | reverse complement strand
GGTTTCGAACCCACAACATCCACATCCACAGTGTGGCGCTCTGCCATTGAGCTACTGGCACCGTGAAGCACGCCCGATTTTATCACAGCCGGCGGGCTTATGCAAGCATTTTTCTCAGCGCCGCGGCGACATTGCTGATCGGGGCAGTCAGTTGCTCGCCCTTTTTCAGGTCTTTGATGGTTACGCTGCCAGCCGCCACTTCGTCCGGTCCGGGAATGACCACGAATCGAATACCCATCCGGTCAGCATATTTCAACTGGCGCGGCAGGCGCACCGGTTCGGTAAAGCAGATCGTTTTCAACCCGCTACGGCGGATTTGCCCGGCAATCTCCTGCGAAACAGTCATCAGGCTGTCGTCGAATACCGTCACCAGCACCTCTGCCGGTGAACTGCGCAGCGCCGGCAGACAGCCGTATTTTTGCAGCACCAATCCGATCATCACATCCCCCATGGCAAAACCCACCCCCGGCAGCGGATTGCCGCCGACATCCGCCACCAGGTTGTCGTAATGCCCGCCGCCCAGAATTGCCCGTCCATCGCGGTCGAGATCGTAGGCTTCGAACACCGTACCGGTGTAATATTCCAGTCCGCGAATGACCTGCGGGTTATAGTGAACGTAATCGCGCGCGCCCAGCGCGTCCAACGCAGCAAAAAAACGCGACATTTCGTCCGAATTTTTCCACAATTCGCGCTCGTTGAGAATGACTTCCAGCCCGCTTAATTGTTGATTCGACAAGCCGCATTCGCGCGCATACGCAACCCAATCCTCCGCGCGCATCTTGTCGCGCCGGTCGATCAGGCGGAAAACCTGTTTTTTCAACCCCGCCTGGCTGATTCCCAGTTTGGACAATTCGGCGTCCATCAGGCAGCGGTCATTCACATCGATGCGCACCTGACGGGGGGTTAAGCCGGTCTTCTGGAAAAAGGAAGCGCACACAGCCACCAGTTCCGCGTCGGACTCCGGCGAATTTGCCCCGATCAAATCCACGTTCCACTGGAAAAATTCGCGCGTACGCCCTTTTTGCGGGCGCTCATAACGCCAGAAAGGTCCGAAAGACCACCAGCGCAAGGGATAAGCCAGCTGGTGCTGGCGCTGCGCCACCATGCGCGCCAGCGAAGGCGTCAGTTCCGGCCGCAGGGTAATCAGGTCACCGCCACGGTCAGGGAAGACAAACGCCTGTTCCTTGACCAGTTCCTCGCCGGATTTGGCTGCATACAGGTCAATTTTTTCCAGGAACGGGGCGTCGTATTCCTGGTACCCGAAAGATTCAGACACCTCGCGCAGCATACTGTACAACCAGGCGCGGATCGCCATCTCTTCCGGGTAAAAATCGCGCGTCCCCTTGACCGAAGCGATGATCTTTTCCATGATTCTCAATCCCTTGAGCGTGATTGCCAGCCCGGCTGCGGGCTGACCGGCTTGATTTTAACACGAGTCGAACCCGCCTGCCATCCGCTGCCGGACGTTTTTTGGAAGGCATGCCGCTTCAATTCCGTCATAGTGACAATTAGACTTTTACATCAGGAAATTTACCACTAATCATTTTTGCCGGATTGTGCTAATGTTGACTAGATATTTTCACGATTCAACCGCAATACTCGCTGGAAAACATTTTTGACACAGGCATGGACATGAAACTGACTGAGATCATCCAAAAAATCAATGGAAAAGTCCTCAATCCAAAAGTCAATCTGGATGTTGATATCAAAGGCGCAGGCGGCGCGGACTTGATGAGCGACGTGCTTGCTTCCCTTCAGCCGCAAGCCGTACTGTTGTCCGGGCTGTGCAACCCGCAGGTGGTACGCACCGCCATGATGGCAGATGTGGTTGCCATTATCCTGGTGCGCGGTAAAACCCCGCCTGCCGAGACGATTGCGCTAGCGGAAGCCGAGGATATTCCCTTGATTTCCACGCCGTTTGGAATGTTTAAAGCCTGTGGCGTGTTATACCAGGCTGGTTTGGCATGCCTGGAACGTCCGGTCACCGATCAAGACTGTTTTGCGGAATAATGGTTAAACGCGGAGTTCTATGGAACAACCCTCTTTGCGGAAATCGCGTCTTATCAGCGATCAGGAAGCCGAAAACATCACCCGGGTCGAGGAACTGGCTTATGAAATCAAAGTCCAGGAGGTGATGACCCCCAACCCAATCACCATGACCGCTGAAATGAAAATGGAAACCGTCCTGGAACAATTCCGTCAGGCGCGAATTTCCGGTGCGCCGATCATCGAAGCGGGGCATCTGATTGGCATCGTCAGCATCGAAGACCTGATTCGCTGCCTGACCCTTGCGGATCTGGCTTCGCCAATTGAAAAATACATGACCCGCAGCCCATTTACCGTAAAAGGCAACGATCCGGTGGTGGAAGCGCTCAAAATGTTCGTGAGCACCAAAGTCGGCAGGCTGCCGGTGGTGGATAAGAGCAACCAGTTGGTCGGCATTCTGACCAAAGGTGATATCACCCGCGGGCTGCTCAAAGCGCTGCAGCAGGATTATCAAACCGAGGAGGTGCGCCGCTACCGCGCTTCGCACCTGTTCGAAGATATTTCGTCGGAGCGTACCAGCCTGATCCTGCGCTACAACATCGTGGCGGGCGATTTCACTCACGGTGGCGAAGCCTCATCCAAGATCAAACGCGCATTGAGCCGCATGGGCGCAACTCCGCAAATTGCGCGACGCTGCGGCATTGCCACCTACGAAGCCGAGATGAACCTGATCATTCACACCACCGAAGGCGGCGTGATCCGGGTTGAAATTGAACCGCACCATATCTCCATTGATGTCTATGACAGCGGTCCGGGCATCGAAGATGTCGAACTCGCCATGAAACCCGGCTATTCGACCGCCAGCGAAAAAGTGCGCGAACTGGGTTTTGGCGCTGGCATGGGTTTGGTCAACATTTCGCGCTGCGTGGATATTATGAAACTGGAATCGGTGTGGGGAAAAGGCACCCGCCTGAGGATGAAAATCCTTTTACAAAAAGAAGACGCCGTCGGAGAAGGTCGTGCAGGCAAATCACCGGAGGAAAAATCATGAACCTTGCCCAAATCATCCAATCGTTGAATCTCAAGGTATTGACGGAGCAAAAAGATTTCGATCAAATCCAACCCACCAACGGCTACACCGCAGATCTGCTCAGCTGCGTCATGACCGGCGCCGCCAGGGGCGGGTTGTGGATCACTTTGCAGGCGCATGGCAACATTGTCGCAGTAGCCGCCTTGCTGGACTTGAGTGCCGTGATCATCACCGAAAACGCCCAGCCGGACGAGACGACCATCCGCAAAGCCAACGAGGAAGGCGTCACCTTGCTTTCCAGCATCGAAGACACTTACAAGGTAGCCGGCAAGCTGTGGGAGATGGGCATCCGTTGACCGACTGGAAGACGCTGTTGGATTACGCATGGAGTAAATTTCTGTGAAAACCTATCGGGCGGAGTTGCATCTTCACACCGTCCTCTCGCCCTGCGCAGAAATCGAGATGCTGCCGCCTCTGATCGTCATAGATTGCCTCGAAAAAGGCATCAACCTGATTGCCGTCACCGACCACAATGCCACCGCCAATATTCAGGCGGTGCAGACGGCTGCCGAGGGCAGCGGGTTGGTCGTGTTGCCGGGAATGGAAGTGCAAACCCGCGAAGACGTGCATTCGCTGTGCCTGTTCGACACAATCGAACAGGCAGCCGCCTGGCAGATGATCGTCGATGCCCACTTGCCGGACATGCTCAACCGCCCGGATTATTTTGGCGATCAGCTGATGGTGGACGACCAAGGGGATTTTATCGCCCGCGAGGAACGACTGCTGCTCAATTCAGTCGACCTGAGCCTGGAACAAGCCTGGCAGGCAGTCACCAGCCTGGGTGGGCTATTCATCCCCGCCCACGTCAACCGCAGCGCGAATGGCTTGCTGCCCATCCTCGGCTTGCCGCCCGCCGAAATTCCGCTGGAAGCAATGGAAATTTCCAGGCACCTGAAACCGGCGGAAGCGGTTAAAATGTATCCTTTCCTGGCTGGTTACCCGCTCATTCGCAGCGGTGACGCCCACCGGTTGGAAGAGATCCTCGGTTTCAACCAGTTCTCGCTTCGGGCCCCCACAATTTCCGAAATTCGCTTATCCCTGCGCGGCGAACAAGGACGTTCGCATCGTCTGCTTTCAGCCACCGTGCCGCCCATGTCTTGAACCCCCATCTCTATTGTTACAACTTTCACAAGGAATGATGACATTTGGTAATTACGGTTTTTAACCCTTCGGGTTACACTTTTGAATGGATCAGTCAAGGCTAATTTTACCAATTTCATCCAAATTGTTCCGGAGAAACACATGCTGAACACAAAACAAACCATCCCAGCCAATGACCCGCTGCTCAATCCAGAACAGAAGTCGGTAATCGACGAGATCATCGCCCGTAACCGCAAACTGCCCGGCGCAACGATGGTGATTCTGAACGAATTGCAACATCACATCGGCTTCATTTCCGAACCCATGCAGCAGTACGTTGCCGATGCGCTGCACGTGCCGGTCAGCTCGGTTCACGGTGTTGTGTCGTTCTACTCCTTCTTTACCACCACCGCGCGCGGCAAGCACGTCATCAAATTCTGCATGGGCACCGCCTGTTACGTCGGCGGCATGCCACAGCTGATCGATAAAGCCAAATCACTTCTGGGAATCGAGCCCGGTCAGACCACGGCAGACGGCGAAATTACCCTGGAGCTTTGTCGCTGCATCGGCGCGTGCAGCCAGGCGCCGGCAGTGGTGGTGGATGAAAAGATCGTCGGCAGGTTGAAACCGAACAAGTTCCCACAAGTGCTTCGTTCGATCCAGGAGAATCGTTGAGAGAACTCTCGCTTCATTTGTTGGATATCGCTGAAAACAGCATAACTGCCGGCGCCAAGAATATCCGGATCACAGTCCGGGAGGACACCGCCGCGGATCGTTTGTATTTAAGCGTCCGCGATGATGGTAGAGGAATGGATGAATCCATGCTGGCGCAAGTGACGGATCCATTCATCACAACCCGCACCACCCGCAAAGTGGGTTTGGGTATTCCGCTGTTGAAAGCCGCCGCTGAAGCGTGCAACGGTTATTTTAAAATCGCCTCCCGGCAGGGTAAAGGCACCCAGGTGGAAGTGGAATTTCAGCGCAGCCATATCGACCGTATGCCCCTGGGCGACCTCACCGGCACCCTGCTCACTTTGCTGGTGGGCAGTCCGCTTGTTCACTGGCAATTTGTGTATACATTCAACAACGAAACCTTCGAATTCGATGACGCCCTAATCAAGAAAGAGCTGGAAGATGTCCTCCTTTCCGATCCGCTGGTGATCGCCTTCCTGCGCGACGTGCTGGAAAGTGGCATTCGTTCGGTCCAGATTGAGCCGGTAGGGTGAAAGACCTGCAAAAAATACCATTCATTCGCTGAGAGGAGAGCAATCCCATGCCAAGTATCAAAAGCCTTGAAGATTTGAAAAAGATTCGCGAAGAAGCGCTGGAAAAACGCAAAGTAAAATCCGCCGCCGGCCAGGTGCAGGTCATTGTTGGAATGGGCACCTGTGGCATTGCCTCCGGAGCGCGCGATACGATGAAATCCATCCTCGAAACCATCCAAGCCGAAAATCTGGAAGGCGTGGTGGTCTCGCAAACCGGCTGCATTGGCTTGTGCGAAAAAGAGCCAATCGTTCAGGTTGTGGTTGGCGAACAGCCCAAAGTAACCTACGGCAAGGTCACCACGGATGTTGCCCGCCAGATCATGCGCGAGCATGTAAAAAATGGTACGGTCGTCAAGGATTATCAGATTCAGGTCTAGAGATTCGCTATGTTGAAAATCTTGGGCTGAACACAGGTTGAACAATATGAAATATTATCGCTCACACGTATTGGTTTGTGTCGATCCGGAATGTCTAAAAAAAGGCGCTCACGATCTGGTGGATGCACTTCAAGATGAATTGGTCGCAACCGGTTTGATTGACGAAGTCCAGGTGCTGGAAACATCGCGGATCGGCGGGTGCGGCATTGGTCCGGAGATGATGGTGTATCCTGAGGGCATCCATTATGTCGGGTTGACTCCGGACGATATTCCCTACCTGGTGGAAGAGCATTTTCTTAAAGGGCGCGTGGCATCCAAATTCCAGATGCCCAAGAAAGTGGTCGTTGATGAGGAATTGGGACCGCCCACCCGCAAGGAAGTCAGCATTGTACTGCGCAACTGCGGCAAAATCGACCCCGAAAACATCGAGGATTACATTGCCGAGGATGGTTACATGGGGCTGGCAAAAACCCTGACCGAGATGACCTCCGAGGAAGTGATCGATACCGTCCTGCGCTCCGGGCTGCGCGGCCGCGGCGGAGCCGGATTTCCCACCGGAAAGAAATGGCAATTGACCCGCCAGGTGCCTGGCACGGTAAAATATGTGGTTTGCAACGCCGACGAAGGCGACCCTGGCGCATTCATGAACCGCCGCGTGTTGGAAGGTGACCCGCACGCCGTGATCGAAGGCATGATTATTGCTGCCTACGCGATCGGCGCTCAACAAGGGTATATCTACTGCCGCGCCGAATATCCGGTCGCCGTTGCAACCCTGAATATTGCCTTAAATCAAGCCCGCGCATTGGGTCTACTAGGCAAGAATATTCTCGGCAGCGGTTTTGATTTCGAACTGGAAGTTCGCATGGGGGCTGGCGCATTTGTGTGCGGTGAAGAAACTGCACTGATTGCTTCCATCGAGGGTCGGCGCGGCGAACCCCGTCCCCGCCCTCCCTTCCCCTCGGTGCAAGGTTTGTGGGGCAAACCCACCAACGTCAACAACGTCGAGTCCTACGCCAACATCCCGCAAATCATCCTGAAAGGCGCCGAGTGGTACGCCAGTTACGGCACCGAAAAGAGCAAAGGCACCAAAACGTTTGCTCTGGCAGGCGACCTGAATCACACGGGCTTGATCGAAGTGCCGCTGGGCATTTCCCTGCGCGAGATCATCTTCGATGTCGGCGGCGGAATTAAGGACAACAAGCAGTTCAAAGCGGTTCAAATTGGTGGACCGATGGGCGGCTGCGTTCCGGCGGAGTACTTGGATGTGCCGCTGGACTATGAATCCCTGGCTCAAGCGGGCACCATCATGGGCTCCGGCGGCATGATCGTCCTCGACGAGGAAACCTGCATGGTGGATGTTGCCCGTTACTTCATGGACTTCACCCAGGACGAAAGCTGCGGAAAATGCACGCCCTGCCGGGTTGGAACCCGTCGCATTTTGGAAATTCTGACCCGCATTTGCGAGGGTAAAGGCAAGGAAAGCGATATCGAAACCCTGGAAAACCTGTGCCAGGAGATTCGCACCAACAGCCTGTGCGGTTTGGGACAAGGCGCCCCCAATCCGGTGGTGAGCACGCTCAATTACTTCCGCGATGAAATCGAAGCCCATATTTACGAGAAACGTTGTCCGGCAAAGGTCTGCCGGGCATTGATCAGTTACGAAATTTTGGCGGATGTCTGCACAGGCTGTACCGTCTGCGCCCGCAACTGCCCGGTGAACTGCATCAGCGGCGAACGCCGGCAGCTTCACATCATCGATCCGGACACCTGTATCCGGTGCGGTATCTGTTTGCAGGTTTGTAACTTCAACGCTGTGATGATCAATTAACCTGGAGGAAAGATTATCCAGATCGGAGTCGGGCGAATCCAAAGGAGGCAGGTTATGAGCGTTGGAACGAAAAGCAACCAAACAGTGATAGAAGTGGTGCGGGCTGCCATCGAGCAGCATGGGACAAGCCGCGAGGAATTGATTCCCATTTTGAACGACGTCAATCGCGCGTTGGGTTACCTGCCGGCTGAAGCGATGGAAGAAATCAGCCGCCGCCTGCACGAACCCAAGAGCAGCCTGTTTGGCGTAGCCAGTTTCTACCACATGCTATCTACCAAACCACGCGGCAGGCACGTCATTCAGTTTTGCGAAAGCGCTCCCTGCCATGTGGTTGGCGGTCGCGAGGTGTTTGAAGCCTTGAAGAACGAATTGCGCCTGCAACCCGATGAGACCAGTCCCGACGGGAAATGGACGTTGATCACAACCAGCTGCCTCGGTGTGTGTTCGGTTGGACCAGTCGTGGTGATAAACGACGATGTCTATGGCAACGTGGATGCCAAAAAGATACCCGAAATCCTGGCACGCTACGCCTAAAGGAGAGATGACCGATGAAAACCGTTCGCTCCATGGTATTGGTCTCCAGTGATCCGGTAAGTCTACAGCGTGGTGGACAGGACGTATTCAACGCCATGCAGCACCACATCAAAGCCTTTGGGCTGGAGGATGAAATTTCGCTCATCCAGGTTGGAGATGTCGGCCGCCACGACGCACTGCCCCTGGTCATTGTCTATCCGGAGGCAGTCATCTACGGTCCCGTTCGCGCCGATCAGGTTGCCTATCTGGTCGAGGAGCATCTCTACAAAGGCAGGATCGCAGCGGAAATGGAAGCCTCGGTGCGTGAACTTACCGGGCGAATCGCCTGGCTGCACGCGCGCAAAGGCACCCTCCCCGCCGAACAGCGCATTGTTTTACGCCGCGCCGGGATAATTGATCCGACGGACATCGAAGATTACATTCTCAACGAGGGCTACCAGGCATTGGGTAAAGCCCTGTCCGAAATGCAACCCGCGGACGTCATCGAGGAAATCAAGAAATCCGGTTTGCGCGGTCGCGGCGGCGCCGGTTTTCCCACCGGCACCAAGTGGGGATTCGTTGCGCGTGAAAAACCCGGTAAAAAATACATCATCTGCAACGCCGACGAATCCGAGCCCGGCACCTTCAAAGACCGCCTGATCCTTGAAGGCGACCCGCACAGCATTATCGAAGCCATGGCGTTGGCAGGTTACGCTGTCGGCGCCGATGAAGGCTATATTTACATTCGCGGGGAGTACGTTCTGGCACAGCAGCGCTTGAAGACAGCCATCCAGGATGCGCGCGAAATGGGAATTCTCGGCAAGAACATCTTTGGCGCCCCATTCACTTTTGACATTCACATTCATTCGGGCGCCGGCGCGTACATCTGCGGCGAAGAAACCGCCCTGATCGAATCCATCGAAGGCAAACGCGGACAGCCCCGCTCCCGCCCACCGTTTCCCACCACCGCCGGTTTGTGGGGCAAACCCACCCTGGTCAATAATGTCGAAACGCTGGCAAATGTGCCCCCAATCATCACCCAGGGCGCGGATTGGTTCCGCAGTTTTGGCACCCCCAGCAGCCCCGGCACCAAAGTGTACACCATCATGGGCAACGTCAACATCACCGGGTTGATCGAAGTGCCAATGGGAATCACCCTGCGCGAAGTAATCGCCTTCTATGCCAAAGGCATGAAAGGCGGAGCCGCCTTCAAACTTGCCCAAACGGGCGGTTCGAGCGGCTCGATCATCCCGGCAACCTTGCAGGATACGCCCATGGATTTCGACTCGTTCAGCAAAGCCGGCGTTTCGCTTGGATCTGGTGCGCTGCTGATCTGCAACGAGGATACCTGCGTGGTTGACCTTGCCAAAGTGTTGATGAACTTCTTCCGGGTCGAGTCGTGCGGCAAATGCAATCCCTGCCGCATTGGCACCCAGCGCGCGTACGAGATGTTGGATAGGATCTCCACCGGAGAAGCCTCGCTGAATGACCTGGACAAATTGGTCGAATTGTCCGAAAACCTGTATATGCTATCCAACTGCGGTCTCGGTCAAACCGCCGGAACGCCGCTGAAAGACACGCTCAATTATTTCCGCGCCGAAGTTGAAGCGCATATCCGGCTTAAGGTGTGCCCGGCGGGTGTGTGCAAGATGGAAGCGATGGTCCCCCAGTACTAGGGATTTACACGATTGAACTTATTTGCAAAGCCCTCTATTCTCCGCATGACCGAACGACAGAAATTTGACCCCAAAAAGGAGTGTGATTGGAATGGTAACCATAAGCATTGATGGTCAAAAAATCGAGGTACCCGAAGGAACGACCGTCCTGAACGCTGCGCGCAAGGCTGGAATTCACATTCCTACCTTGTGTGATCATCCTCATCTAAAACCGTACGGCGGCTGCCGCCTGTGCATGGTGGATATCGAAGGGTTTCGCACCCTGCAGGCAGCCTGCACGTTACCGGCTACCAATAATATGATGATAAAAACCGACTCCGAGGATATCCGCAAGGCGAGAAAATTCGTTCTGACGCTTATCTTCAGCGAGCGCAACCACTTTTGCCCGTACTGCCAGGTCAGCGGCAGCGACTGCGAGCTGCAAAATGCCGCTTATTACGAAGGTATGACCCACTGGCCACTGCAACCAAACTGGCAGCCTTACCCGATGGATGCCTCGCACCCCTATTTTATCCTTGAGCACAATCGCTGCATTCTGTGCCGGCGCTGCATTCGCGCCTGCTCGGATCTGGTGGGGGTCAATACGCTGGGGGTCGAGCAGCGCGGCGCCAAGACCTTCGTCATCGCCGATCTGAATGTGCCCCTCGGAGAAAGCACCTGTGTATCCTGCGGCATGTGCACGCAGGTCTGCCCGACAGGTGCGCTCATCGACCGGCGCAGCGCCTACCGTGGTCAAAACACCACCGTTGACCGACGTTCGACCGTGTGCGTTGGTTGTTCCATCGGCTGTGGCTTGCAAGCGGTTACCCGCGATGGGCTGCTAATCCGCATCGATGGGGACTGGAATGCCGCCATTAACGGCGGGGTCACCTGCAAAGTTGGGCGTTTCTATCCGGTAACCGACGACCGCGAGCGGATCACCACCCCGATGGTGCGCCAGAACGGCGCGCTGAAAGCGGCGACCTGGGAAGAAGCCATTCAGGCAGCTGCGGAGAAAATTCAGGCGGCTGGCGTGAACGGCACGGCTGCGCTGGCATCCACCCGCCTGCCCGCGGAAAGTCTGTTCCTCTTCCGCCAGGTCTTTGCCGAAGGTCTAAAATCGGACATGGTTACCTCCCTGGAAGAAGGCAGCAAGACGGCGTTGTTGAGCGACATTGCCGCCCGCCAGGCAAAACCGTTCGAAGGTTCCCTGGATGCGGTAAACCAGGCTGGCGCGTTTCTGGTTCTTGGCGCCGATCTGATTGAAGAACACGAAGTGCTCGGCTTTTTCGTCCGCCGCCGCTTCCCGGAAGGCGTTCAACTGATCGTCATCGACAGTGATGAAAATTCCATGCAATATATGGTTCACTGCGGGTTGGCGCCGCGCAAGCATACCGAAAAAGCGTTGCTGCACGGTTTGTACGCCGCAGTTGCCAAATTGGGTCAAAACCAGACCGCCTACACGGGTCAGGCGGACGAGGAAGTCGCACTGGCAAGCCAAACGACCGGCATCGCCAGCGATTTGCTGCTGGAAGCCGCCTTCAAACTGGCGGGCAGCTCCAACCCGGTGATCATCTACAACCCCAGAACGCTGGATGAAGCCGTTTTGGCGGAGCTGCTCCAACTGGCGCAGACCACCGGCGCTGCCCTGTTGAGCATCAAAGGTGGAGCCAACGCATTCGCTGCTGCCCAATTCGGGCTTGACCGCCCGTTCGCCTTGAATGGACACACAGTAGCCTATGTAGCCCTCGGCGACGACAATCTTTCGGAAAAGATGATCAAGCAACTCGAAAAAGCTCCGAGCCTGATCGTCCAGGCAAGCCACAGTTCCAAGTTAACCGCCCAGGCGGATGTGGTCTTCCCGGTGGCGGCGTGGCTCGAACAGGAAGGTCATTATCTCAACTTTACCGGTCAATTGCAGGTAGCCCACAAGGTCCTCGATCCGCGCGAAGGCATCTGGACTAACGAGGCAGTACTGGCTGCGATTGCCCAACGACTGGGACTGGTGTATCAGGATGGCTGGAAAGACGCCCTGGTCAGCCGGGCTGCCCCGGTTCATATCGTTGCCTGATGTTGGTATATGGATGAGGAGGATTTGGAATGACAAAACCTAAAATTGCATCGGACTGGCTGGGTGGCTGCGCCGGTTGTCACATGTCATTACTAGATATGGACGAACGGATCGCAAAAGTGATTGAACTGGCGGACTTGCGCGCCACCCCCATCACGGATCTAAAACATCCGGATGAAAGCGGCGTCGATGTGGGTGTCCTGGAAGGCGGGATCAACAATTCCACCAATGAGGAAGTGGCTCACCTGATGCGCAAGCGCTGTAAAATACTGGTAGCCCTGGGTGACTGCGCTGTATTCGGCGGTGTGCCCGCTATGCGCAACTTCTTCACTATCGAGGAAACGCTGCGCCGCGCGTATATCGAAACCGAGAGCACCGACTCGGAAGGCAAAATCCCCGATGACCCGGAACTGGCGCGGCCAACCCGCGTGCGCGCGCTGCAAGAAGTTGTGCCGGTGGACATCTTTGTTCCCGGCTGCCCGCCGGACGCCGATACGATCTTCCACGTCCTGGCAGAATTAGCCCAGGGACGGCGCCCGGTGCTCAAAGACGATCTGCTTCACTGGCATTAATAGCAACAAGGAAGGACACGATGACAACCCAAAAAATTACCATTGAGCCAGTAACCCGGATCGAAGGGCACGCCAAAGTCACCATCCACATGAAACCGGATGGCAATGTGGAACATGCCTACCTGCATGTCAATGAATTCCGCGGATTCGAAAAATTCTGTGAAGGGCGCATGGTTTTCGAAATGCCAACCATCACGCCGCGCATTTGCGGAATCTGCCCCGTTTCCCATCATCTGGCCGCCGCCAAAGCCGCCGACGATTTGTACGGTTCCCCATCGCCGCGGCCTGCTCAGCTGCTGCGCGAACTGATGCACATGGGGCAAATCATCCAAAGCCATGGGATGCACTTCTTCGAACTGGCTGGACCGGACCTGCTGCTTGGTTTCGACGCCGATCCTGCCGTGCGCAATGTGGTCGGTTTGATCCAGGCAAACCCCGAATTGACCTTGAAAGCCGTCAACCTGCGCAAATACGGTCAGGAAATCATCAATATCCTCGGTGGACGGCGCATTCACCCTGTGTTTGCGGTTCCCGGCGGGGTCAACAAAGCCCTCAAACGCGAGGAACGCGACACCATTCTGGCAGGTCTGGACGAGACCATCGCCACCATCCAACTGGGCATCCAGATCTTCAAGGATTGGGCTGCCAACAACCGCGAGGACATCGAAAAATTTGCCGTTTTCCCCACCGGATACCTGGGATTGGTAAAACCGGGAAACACCCTCGAATTGTACGAGGGCGATGTTCGCCTGGTGGATTCGGCGGGTCAACTGCTCGAACACTTTGACAGCCGCCGCTACCTGGATTACATTGCCGAACATGTCGAATCCTGGTCTTACCTCAAATTCCCGTATTACAAGAAATTCGGCTACCCTGGCGGTGTGTACCGCGTGGGTCCGCTGGGACGCCTGAACGCGAGCGAACGCATTTCAACCCCGCTGGCGGATGCCGAACTCAAGGTATTCAAAGGGCTCAACGGCGGAAAACCGGTCGAAAACACCCTCTACTACCACTACGCCCGCCTGGTCGAAGCCTTGTACGCCGCCGAACATGTGCGCGTCCTGTGCGAGGACGCCGATATTCTCAGCACCGACATCCTCAATACCCGCCAGAATTTCCGCGGCGAAGGAGTGGGCGTCATCGAAGCTCCGCGCGGAACCCTGTGGCACCACTACTGGGCGAACCCCAACGGGCAGATCACCCGGGTTAATATGATCGTTGCCACCGGCAACAACAACTGGGCAATGAGCAAAGCGGTGGACAGCGTTGCCAAGACTTATATCGACGGGCAGCAAATTCGCGAAGGTTTGCTAAACCGGGTGGAAGCCGCGGTGCGCGCCTACGATCCGTGCCTGTCCTGTTCCACGCATGCAATCGGACAGATGCCGATCCAGATCGAGATGCTCGATGCGCAAGGCAACCTGATCAAAACCATTTGCCGCAATAATGCCTGACGTGGAATTAGCCGGTCAACAGCAGGTTCCTGACTCCGCACACAGCCAGGAACCTGCTGTTCCTCCAAACACCTTGTTATTGGGTTACGGTAACGTCGACCGCCAGGATGATGGCGTTGCCTGGCACATCCTGCGCGAGGTAGCCAGCCGCCTGGGATTTGCACTGCCGGCGCTGCCAGGCGAACACCTGGTGGAACTTACCGATCGGATTACCGTTGGTTTCTACCTCCATCTCGTGCCGGAGCATTCCGAACTGCTCAGCCATTATGACCGGGTAGTCTTCGTCGATGCCCATACCGGCAACATTGCTGCCGAGATCCAATTTACTCCCATTCAACCCGGCTACGAGCCTTCCCCATTCACCCACCACCTCACGCCCGCCACATGCCTGGCATTTGCCGCCGCCATCTACCAGCGCGCCCCGCAAGCCGTGCTGCTTTCGGTGCGCGGGTACGCGTTCGAATTCGATCAATCCCTTTCCGCCGCAACCGCCGCGCTGGTTCAACCCGCAGCCGGGCAAATCATCACTTGGATCGGTTGAACATCCTCCTGATCAAGCACCCGAAATGATGACATGTTACCGTATCCTTTGGTGACGTGGGACACTTCAACTATTCCAGCCACAATGATACAACCAATAAAATCGCTGAGAATGATTTTCTGACATGCCTACACCGACCCTGATAGAGACCTTACAAACCATTCCCTGGTTTCTGGAATTCAAATCCCAGCAAATCAATGCTTTGGCTGCCATTTCGTCGATCATCGACGTGGAAGCCGGAAACAGCATCTTCTGCGAGGGAGACCGGGTGGATAATCTGTATATTATTCTTTCAGGTGCTATCGGTATGGACATGGCAGTGCCAACCCAGGGAATTGTGCGCATCTATACTGCCGAGCCGCTGGATATCATCGGTTGGTCGAAATTGACCCCGGTGGTGCGCCAGCGAACAGCCTCTGCCACGGCATTGGTGGACAGCACCCTGTTGATGATCAACGGCGACGAATTGAGCCAATTATGCGAGGACGACCCGCGCGTCGGGTACGTCATTATGCGCCGCCTGGCGAACGTGGTCGCCAGCAATTTGCTGACGATCAAGTTGCAGCTGATGGATTTGATCCTGCAATCGAATGATCCGCAGGCGATTCAGCCGGACAAGAAAACTGTATAAATTGGGTTTTATTACTCGTAAAACCTTAATGGTAAAATAGACTCGCAATGCACGAACTGGCGGTCACCGAATCGATTCTGGAAATTGCCCAGCGTCACGCCGTTCAGGCGGACGCCAAACGGGTAACCGATATTTACCTGGTCATCGGCAAATTATCCAGCATCGTGGATGAATCGGTTCAATTTTATTGGAACATGATCGCCGCGAATACGCTTTGTCAGGATGCCAGCCTGCATTTTCAGCGCATCCCGGCGCGAATGCGCTGCCTGAACTGCCAGGTTGAATTTGAAATCAGTGAAGCCCTCTCCCCGTGCATCCAATGCCAGGGCTACCACTTGCAAATCATCACCGGCGAGGAATTTTACGTCGAATCCATCGCCATCGAGAAATGAGGTTTCTTCATGCCGCCAACCCGCGTTCCCGTCGTCGAGAAAATTCTGGATGCCAATGACCAGGTCGCTGCGCTCAATCGAAAATTTTTCGACGATCACAACGTTTTTGCCATCAACGTCATGGCTTCGCCGGGAGCTGGAAAAACTTCCTTTATCCTACAAACCATCCAAAAACTTTCCCCTCAGCTGCGCATCGGCGTGATCGAAGGGGATACCGCCCCCGTGACCATCGACGCGGATAAAGTGAGTGCGCTGGGCATGCCCGCAGTGCAGATCAACACCGGTGGAGATTGTCACCTGGATGCCGTCATGCTCAATGCCGGAATGCAGTCGCTGCCAATGGGCGAACTCGACCTGGTGTTGATTGAGAATGTCGGCAATCTGATCTGCCCGGCGGCATTCAAACTGGGATCGCACCTCAATCTGCTCATCGCCAGTATACCGGAGGGCGACGATAAACCGTACAAGTACCCCAACATCTATCGCGGGTTGGACGTGTTGATCATCAACAAGACCGATTTACTCCCCTACATTGATTTCAATATGCACTACTTCCAGCAAGGGGTGGAGATGCTCAATCCGGGGTTGACCACCTTTCCCATTTCGTGCAAAACCGGTCAAGGCTTAGACGCCTGGAGCGACTGGATGATCAAAACCGTGCAACACAATCAGCGAAAATGAGCCTGCAAGCCACTGCCATACGGGTTCGAATCCGCGGGGTTGTACAAGGCGTTGGCTTTCGCCCGTTCGTATATAATCTTGCCGAACAGTGCAGCGTAACCGGTTGGGTACGCAACACATCCGGTGGGGTCGAAATTCATCTGGAAGGCGCCCAGCCAGCGCTGGATGCCTTTCTCGAAGCGCTGCAAAACCAGGCGCCTCCGCTGGCGCGGATCGATGCGCTGGATATCCTTTCTGCCCTCCCGGAATCGCACCGGCGTTTTGAAATCCTCGCCAGCCAGGTCGCCGGGGATGAATTTATCCCGGTCTCGCCCGATATTGCCATCTGTCCAGATTGCCGGCGGGAATTGTACGATCCGGCAGATCGGCGCCACCGCTACCCGTTCATCAACTGCACCAACTGCGGACCGCGCTTCACCATCATTCGGCAGCTGCCCTACGACCGTCCCAACACGACTATGGCTGGGTTTCCCCTGTGTGCTGCCTGCGCAGCGGAATATGAAGACCCACGCAACCGGCGTTTTCACGCCCAACCGGTTGCCTGCCCGGTATGTGGTCCTACGGTGTGGTTCGAAGCGCACGGTCACCGCCTGAGTGAATCTGAATCTGCCATTACAATTGCGCGCTCCTGGCTGCGCCAAGGCAAGATTATCGCCATCAAAGGGTTGGGCGGTTTTCACCTGGCGTGCGACGCGACCAACCCAACCGCCGTGGCAGCCCTGCGCCAGCGCAAAAAGCGCAGCGACAAACCCTTCGCACTGATGGCGTTCGATTTGGAAAGCATCGAATTGTATTGCCGCGTGCGCCCTTTCGAACGCGAATTGCTCCAATCCCGCCAGGCGCCGATCGTGCTGCTCGAACGGAAGAATACCTCCGCGGTTGCCGCAGAAGTAGCCCCGCAGCAAAACCGGTTGGGTTTCATGCTTGCCTATACCCCGCTCCATGTACTCCTGTTGGAACCGGCGGCAGGCTTTCCCAAGGCTCTGGTGATGACCAGCGGAAACATCAGCGATGAACCCATCGCCTATCAGGATGGCGAGGCAGCCGACAGGCTGGCAAGCATTGCCGATGGCTATTTGCTGCATAACCGCGAAATATTCATGCGCGTGGACGATTCGGTGGTGCAGGCGGTGGGCGAACGCACCTATCCGCTGCGCCGCTCGCGCGGGTATGCGCCGGATGGGCTGCTGCTGGCGCACGAACTACCCGCCTTGCTTGCCGCCGGCGCGGAATTGAAAAACACCTTCTGCCTGACTCGCAGGCGGTATGCCTTCCTCAGCCATTACATCGGCGATATGGAGAACTTCGAGACACTGCGTTCCTTTGAAGAAGGTATCACCCATTACGAGCGGTTATTCAAGGTTACGCCGCAAGCAGTGGCTTGTGACATGCACCCCAACTATCTGTCCACCCGCTACGCCCAACAGCGCAGCCAGATGGACAACCTGCCACTGATCCAGGTGCAGCATCACCATGCTCATCTGGCAGCCTGCCTGGCGGACAACCAGTGGGACAGCGACCAACCGGTCATCGGCGTCTGTCTGGATGGCACAGGCTACGGAACGGATGGCGCAATTTGGGGCAGCGAATTTTTGCTCGGCGGGCTGCGCGGCTATCAACGCATAATCCGCCTGAACTACGCGCCCCTGCCGGGCGGCGATCAATCCGTGCGTAACGTGGCGCGAATGGCACTGGCGCACCTGTGGGCAAATGGCATTGAGTGGGAAGCCGATCTCCCCCCCGTTCGAGCCATTTGCGCGGATGAGCGCGCCGTTCTGCTGACGCAGCTCAAACGAAAATTGAATGCACCGCTGACATCCAGCATGGGACGCCTGTTCGACGCGGCTTCCGCCTTGATCGGTGTGCGCGCCAGCGCAACCTACGAAGCCCAGGCAGCCATCGAGATGGAAACCATTGCGGATGCGCTGGAAACCGGCGACTATCCTTTCGAAATCCGCGCCGGCGAGATCGACACTTCCGGCATGTGGCAGGCAATGATCGCGGATTGGCGCAGTGGTTCGCCGCCTGCCCGGCTTGCGGGGCGTTTCCACAACACCGTCAGCCGGATGGTGCTGCAAGGCTGCCAATCCATTCAAAAGGTGAGCGGCGTGGATATTGTTGCCTTGTCCGGCGGTGTGTGGCAAAACACGTTACTGCTCAAAAAATCGCGGGCACTGTTGGAAGACGCCGGATTCCGGGTGTTGCTTCACGAACGGGTGCCCACCAACGATGGCGGGATAGCCCTGGGACAGGCGGTGATTGCCGCTCGAATGCTTAAGGGGTAATCCAGGAGAGGTTAATATGTGTTTGGGAATTCCAGGAAAAATTATCGAGGTTTACCAGCAGTCCGGACTGCACATGGCAAAGGTTGATTTTGGCGGCGTGCTGCGTGAGGTTTGCGTGGAAACCCTGCCCGAAGCCAAACCCGGCGATTATGCCATCATCCACGCCGGTTTTGCACTCAACCTGCTGGACGAACAAGAAGCACTCGAAACGCTGCAATTGCTGCGCGATGCTGGGGTGCTCGACGATGAATTAAATCCTTCTACGTCTGCCTGAGGTGTTCATGGATCTGAATTTGCTCAACCAATCCCTGCGCGACGGGCGCAAAGTTGGGGCGGTCGTTGCGGAAATACGCCGCGCCATCACCCGTCCCTGGGTACTAATGGAAATCTGCGGCGGACAAACGCACGCCATTCTGCAATCCGGTTTGGATCAGTTACTGCCGCCGGAAATCGAACTGGTGCACGGTCCGGGCTGCCCGGTGTGTGTCACCCCATTGGAATTAATCGACAAAGCGCTGGCAATCGCCGTTCGACCAGAGGTGATCTTTTGCTCCTTTGGCGATATGCTGCGCGTTCCCGGTTCCAGCCGCGACCTGTTCAGCCTGCGCGCCAACGGCGCTGCGGTGCGCGTGGTTTACTCCCCGCTGGATGCGGTCAAAATCGCCCAGCAAAACCCCGACCGCCAGGTGGTCTTCTTTGCCATTGGCTTCGAAACCACCGCCCCGCCCAACGCGATGAGCGTGCTTCAAGCCCAGTCGCTGGGATTGAAGAATTATTCGGTTTTGGTATCGCAGGTATGCGTACCTCCGGCAATGCACGCCATCCTGTCTTCTCCGCACAACCGGGTACAAGGGTTTCTTCTCGCCGGGCACGTCTGTACGGTCATGGGGTTTGAGGATTACCAGCCCATCGCCCGGCAGTACGGCGTTCCTATGGCGGTCACCGGCTTCGAACCGCTCGATCTGGTGGAAGGCATCCTGTCGGTGGTCAAAATGCTCGAAAACGGCGAAGTCCGCGTGGATAACGCCTACCCGCGCGTGGTCAAACCGCAGGGCAATCCCGCCGCGCAGGCAATCATCCACAAGGTTTTTCAAGAGGTCGACCGCAACTGGCGAGGGATTGGCACAATCCCCCGTTCCGGCTGGGGGCTGCACCCCGAATTTATCGAATTCGATGCCGAAGCCCGCTTCCAGGTCGGTCACATCCAGACTCGCGAATCGGACCTGTGCATTGCCGGTAAAATTTTGCAAGGTCTGAAAAAACCCCACGAGTGCAGCGCCTTTGGAACACACTGCACGCCGCAAACCCCCCTCGGCGCACCGATGGTCTCTGTGGAAGGCGCCTGTTCCGCATACTACCGCTACTCGCGCGCTGCCCAGCAAAGCGGAGATTGAGCCATGACGACGACCCCGCTTCCCGCCATGGAAGGACCAGTATGCCCCGTGCCGCTGCGCCACGATGAACAAATCGTCATCGGGCATGGCAGCGGCGGACGCATGACCCACGACCTGGTAAAGAACATCTTTTTACCCTACCTGACCAGCGCGCCGCTGCTGGCAGGCGATGATTTTGCCAGCCTGTCCCAGCCGGGGGGACGGATTACCGTCTCCACCGATTGTCACATTGTCTCGCCGCTGTTCTTTCCGGGCGGAGACATCGGCCGCCTGGCAGTGTGCGGCACAGTCAATGACGTTGCCATGTCCGGCGCGCGCCCACTGTACCTGACCGCCGGCTTCATCCTTGAAGAGGGATTGACCGTCACCACGCTGGTGCGGGTGCTCGAGTCGATGCGCGTTGCTGCCCAGGAAGCCGGCATTCAGATCGTTGCCGGGGATACCAAAGTGGTCGAAAAAGGCAAAGCCGATGGACTGTTCATTGCCACCAGCGGTATCGGCATTCTCGCGGATGGGCGAGTGATCAACGGCAGCCAGGCGCAGGACGGAGACGTGATTCTCATTTCCGGCAGCATCGGCGACCACGGTATTGCAGTTCTGGCGGAACGCGGGGAACTGGGTTTCAGCGCCGCGGTCGAATCGGACGTCGCTCCGTTGAACGGATTGATCGAAGCCGTATTGCAAGCCGCCCCACACACCCATGTACTGCGCGACCCAACCCGCGGCGGGTTAGCCACCTCCTTAAACGAAATTTCAGCCCAAAGCCGGGTGGGTATCCTGCTCGAAGAAGAAGCAATCCCGATCCAGCCGGCTGTGCGGGCAGCCTGCGAAATGCTCGGTTTCGACCCGCTGCACATTGCCAACGAGGGCAAAGTGATCGTTATCACCCCGGCAGAAGAAGCCCCAGCCGCGCTGGCAGCCATGCGCAGCCATCCCTACGGGCAAAAGGCGGCTGCCATCGGCAGGGTCACTGCCCGCAATCCGGGTCGAGTGCTGCTGCATACCAGCATCGGCGCTACGCGCATTCTCGACATGCTGGCGGGCGAAATTTTGCCGCGCATTTGCTAAACCTTAGCGGTAACGGATTTCCCCAAACGCCCAATCGATCTGGTAATCCGGGTTGAAGGCGTTGAAAACAATCTGACTTAATTGCGCCATCAGCGCATTTCCGGGCTCGAATAGCAATTGCAGCGGATCATACACGAAAATCACCTGGACGTAATCCGTCTGAGGCGCAAAGACGATTCCGGCATCGCTGATGGTGTGCAGATAGCCGTCGGCTTCTTCCGTCCAGCCATGCTTGTGTGCCACCGGCGTTCCTTCTGGCACACCCGCTTCGATCAACACGCCAATTTTATTGCGCTGCATCAGGTCGAGCATCAACTGGCATTTCTCCGCTGTTATCTGGTCGCCAAAGGTTGCGGTTAACAAGCCGGGGGAACCCTTCGCGCAGCGGTAGATTTCCACCAGCAGCCGGCCCATCTCGCCAGCCGTAGTCTGGTTGTACATGTCTGGGCGCAAATTAATATCGCCACGGGTGTTTGCCGGGGTATCAAATCGCTGCAACAATGGAGCGCCGAGGTAAAAATAGCCCGCCAGGAAGGTATTGGCAAAGCCCAGTTTTTGCAGGTCTTGGCTGACTCTCAGCGGCGCCAGTGTCGATCCGATCGCCTGTTCCATCAACGCATCCGCCGGCGGGTTCTCCGAGAGGATCATCATCCGCTCCGCCATCGACTTAAAGTCCTCCGAAATGGGCTGCGGCGTGCGCAATAACGCCGAAAGCAGAATGGGGATCTTAATTGTCGATGCAGCCGAAAAAGCAATCTCGGACGCAATTTCCTCACCGCCGCGTAACGCAAAATGGAGCGTTTGATCGTTCGCCAGGTTGTGAACGTAGATTTCCGCCACACCGTTAAAACCTGCCTGCTGTATGTGCTGTTTCAACACAGCTTGCAGCAGGCGGACATCTGCCTGGGCGGGTTGGCTGTCCTTAATCACCAGATCAACGCTGCGAATATCGCCCAACGGCTGCAACCCCGCGATTCGCTCCAGAGATGCAGTCATGTCCAAAAAATACCCCGGACTGCCGTTTGTAAAACGGGTCGTCCCGGCAAGCGGAATAGGCATTTCCGGCGGGTTGTCGTAGCGCGCAGCAACCTGTTCCCGTAAAAATTGGCTGGCAGATTCCTCGCTCAAGGTTGTCTCCAAATCCAATGTAACCGGGGCAAGCCGGACACGCCAAAGGGAATCCCCAAAAGACCTCTGGCGGGCGATCTCCTCCCAGTGCGCCTTACCCGGGACAAGGTTGAGGGTAAAACCGAGCCTTTCCGGGTTCGCCTGAATGCGTTGATCGCGGTAACGCAGTTCGAGCGGGGCGCCGAAAAGTTGCTCGACCTTGCTTTCAGCCTGTTCGATGGTCAGACCGCTGATATCGACTCCCCCCCACCACGAACCTGCGGGCAGCCATTCCTGCCGGTTGCGAAAGTTTTGCCATTCCAGCAGCACCAGCAGCAACGCAAACAGGATGAAAACAAAGCCAATCCCCAGCAAAATGCCACCCGGTTTAAGTTTGCGCTTTGCCTGGTAGCGTAGAGTCATGTCCGTGTGAGTGGATGGGCTGGGTTAAAAAATAGGAAACAACGGCTATGCGAAAAATATCAGTCACCGGTAGCAATCGATCGAGAGCGCCATCACCGGGTCAATCACCGCCGGTCCACTGACTTTTTCCAGCACCAGAATCGGGTTGAAATACGAATAGTGAGCCGTCAATCCTTCCGGCACATAGATTCGCACGGCTTTGATGTCGGTGTACAACCAGTTTTTTCCGTCGAAATTCCAATGCTCTTGTTTTCCCCCAAACAAAGCCGCCGCCCCCTGCTGGGTTGGCGGACAGCCGTAGGCTACGCCTTGCGGGGCGTACCGGTACACTACCGGGGTTGGCGGGATGATTTGGACTACTTCGCCGGATAGCACACCCGCGACGAACATCCGCCCACGTTCGAGCATTCCCATCGAATTGAGGAAAAATAATCCCACCACTACAACCAGCAACAACAAAACTCCGAGCAGGAATTTTTCCAACGTCTGGGATTTTCGCGGTTCGTCGATCTGATCCAGGATGGCATCCACCTGGTAGGCATTCAAGCGCGGGTCCTTTTCGAGAATGACGCGCACTTCTTCCAGCGAATTTCCCAGGTGCAACAATTGCTGCGCCTGATCCAGCGCCCGTTGAGGCGGCTCGTCCGCAGCCGGGAGCGCAGCGCCAGCCTTCCCCGATTTGCGTTTCACTGGAACATTGGCTGAGGATCGTGAACCACCGGTCACCGCGATAAACACATACGGCGTGAGGTTGTTGTTTTGCAAGTACACCAAAACTCTGCGCCGGATTTCCGCAAGCGAAAGCCATTTTCCGTACAGATCCATCCCCATTGCCAGCGGATATTTCAACATCCGCACCATGTCGCCACCATCGGCAACCTCAAACTCGCTCTCGCAATGCGGGCAGTACAGTAAATCCGGCACCCCTGCTTCGCGCATCACCTTTAAATCGCTCTGATCACACACCGGGCAGGTAAGACTCTTCGCCCAGAAATCGAGCACGGATTGCATTGGTCGAGGATCACTCATAGTACTATTATATACATTCCAACTATCTTGACAATCCACATCCCTCATTTATAATTATCCCATCTTGCTTATGGAGAATAAAAATCAATGAAATACGACTATCAGGAAACAACGAAAGATTTGCTCAAGCGCATCGATATTCACACAAAGTATGGTAGCCGCAATATTGATCAATGGATGCTCGACATCCTCCCGCTCAAAGCGGGCCAAAAAATTCTCGATGTCGGTTGTGGGGCAGGGAAACAATGCCTTTCCTTTTTCGATCATCTGAATGGCACCGCGGATATCCTCGGTGTGGATGTGAATCAGGAACTGCTCGGTCAGGCAAAATTGGAGAACGAACGGCGGGGCGCTAATATCAAATTCATGGAAATGGATTTTAACCGCGAATTCACCCTGCCAGCCAACACCTTCGATCTGGTCTCCTGCTGTTTTGCCATCTACTACGCGGATGATAGCCACTTCACCATCCGCGAAATGCACCGCGTATTGAAACCCGGCGGAGCCCTGTTCACCAGCGGTCCGATGCCCGACAACAAACGCGTGTTCTACGACATCATTCGCGAAGCAACCCAAAAAACCATTCCCCCCATGCCGGGCAGCTCGCGCTATGCCAGCGAAATCTACACCTCAGTAAAGAATACCTTCGCGTCGACCGACTTACACGTATTCGAAAACCATCTGACCTTCGAAACGGTCGAACCGTTCATCGAATACACCCGCGCGTCGCTCTCCGAGGATCGCAGATTGTGGAAATCCTTCTTCCTGGATAAGGAAGATTTCAATCGCATCATGAGCCAGATCGAAGAGACCGCAACCCGCCGGATCGAAAAAGACGGTAAACTGGTGATGACCAAGGTGGTCGGCGGCATTCTGGCCATCAAATAGTGCATGGGACAGGAAATGGTTTTTTACGGGCGCCGGGTGCTTTTTCTCGGCGCCCACCCCGACGATATTGAAATCGGCTGCGGCGCACTGCTGGCGCAAATTGCCGGTAAAACCGACATCCTTTGCGTTACGCTATCCGACAACCAAAAAAACCCCGAGCTGAACAACCTCGTCGACGAACATTACCAATCCATGGCAGTGCTGGGTATCCCCCATGAAAAAGCCGTTTTGGGGCAGTTCGAAACCCGCCGCTTTCCTTATCTCCGTCAAGAGATCCTGGAATACATGATCCAGATAAACCGTTCGTTTCGACCGGATTTGATCTTTGTTCACACCAAAGCGGATATTCACCAGGATCACGCCACCGTCACCGAAGAAGCGCTGCGCGCCTTCCGCGGCACGACCGTGCTCGGATTCGACGTCATCCGCAGCAGCTATGGGTTTTTCCCCAGCTTTTTGGTCGAGGTGAGCGAATCGGCGGTGCAAAAGAAAATCAAAGCACTGCAACAATATCTCACCTACCAAAACCGTTATTACTTCGACCCCGAAGTCACCCGCGCAACCTTGATACGCAACGGGGCGATCTGTGAACGCCCGTTTGCCGAGGGGTTCGATATCCTCCGGGTTGTGGGCGCCTTCTCGCATCCAACCAACACTAACGGTTAAAAATCAACAACCCATCCGTCTCGGAGTTAAATTCGTGCTGGATGGGTTGTTGTAGTTAAGCAGTGCAAACCGGCTATTCGGGTACTCCGATTTCAATATCATCTTCGCTGACCCGTACCGGGTAAGTGGGAATATCCACCACCGCCGGCAGGGAGAGCACTTTGCCGTTGCGTACATCGAATCGCGCGCCATGCCGCGGGCAAATGATCTGGTGTCCATCCAGTTCGCCATCCCCCAGTGGACCGTCATCATGCGTGCATACATCGCCAACGGCAAAAAATTTTCCGGCAATGTTGAACAGGACGATTGGGTAATCGCCGATCTCAACGAAAATGCGTTCTCCCGGCGACACATCCCCCACTTTCGCCACGACAAAAAAAGAATAATCGCTCAATTCAATCGGTTGCGCCATTTCGATCACTCCCCGGTCAACTCGTCGCTGGCTTCTCCCAGACCATAGACGCCTGCCTTGATGACTTTTAACGGCAGCAAAGCGCATTTCAGCCGTACCGGGCTGGGCTCGATGCCCAGCAGGTCGAGCACATCCTGTTTGTTCAATTCTTTGATCTCATCGACCGTTTTTCCGATCACGCTTTCCAGCAGCAAATCCGCCGATGCCTGGGAAATCGCGCAGCCATGCCCGCTAAAAGCGGCTTCCACGACGCGCTGGCTTTCATCCACGCGCAAATCAATGCGGATGTGATCCCCGCACAGCGGATTTTCATCCTCGAAACTGAAATCATGCGGGTCGAGTGCGCCGCGATAATGTGGTTCTTTATACCGCTCGATGATGATTTCCCGGTAAAGGTCTTCCATGATCGCCGTCTGCCTTTCAGCCAAAAATTGTCCTGACTTTCGCCAACCCATTGACCAGTGAATCGACTTCGGATTTGGTGTTGTACAGATAGAAACTAGCCCGCGTTGTGGCAGGCAGACCGTATTTTTCGTGCAGCGGCATGGCGCAATGGTGACCGGCGCGCACCGCAATGCCCTGGCTGTCGAGAATTTGCGAAATATCGTGCGGGTGCACGCCGCGCAGCGTGAAGGCCGTTACCGCCCCTTTTTCCTGCGCGGCAGGACCAAACACTTGTAATCCGTCCACCTCGCTCAACGCTTCCAAGGCATACGAAACGATCTCCTGTTCGTGAGCAGCTACGCGTTCCATCCCGATGGTGGCAAGGTAATCCACTGCCGCGCCAAAACCAACCGCCTCGGCAATTGCCGGCGTACCGGCTTCAAATTTGTGCGGCAGTTCATTGGTGGTAAAACTGCGCAGCTTAACCCGTTTGATCATGTCACCCCCGCCAAGGAAAGGCGGCATGGCATCCAGCAAGACTTCCTTGCCGTAGAGAACCCCAATGCCGGTGGGTCCCAGCATTTTATGAGCCGAAAATGCCAGAAAATCGATGTCCAGCGCTTGCACATCCACCGGAAGGTGCGGCACCGATTGCGCCCCATCCACAAGCACCATTGCCCCGGCAAGATGCGCCAGACGGATCATCTCCGCGGCCGGGTTGATCGTCCCGAGCACGTTGGACATTTGGGTAAAGGCAACCAGTTTGGGTTGCAGGCTCAACAAACGGGCATACTCCGCCAAATCGAGCAGTCCATCCGGCGTGACCGGAATAAACTCCAGCACCACATCTTTTTCCTGCGCCAGCATCTGCCACGGCACCAGGTTGGAATGGTGTTCCATTTCGGTCAGAATCACCCGGTCACCCTTTTGCAGGTACTTTCTGCCCCAACTGAACGCTACCAGATTAATGGCTTCGGTTGTGTTGCGGGTGTAGATGATTTCCTGGCTTAGCCGGGCGTTGATAAAGCAGGCGAGTTTTTCCCGCGCGGCTTCGTACAGCGCTGTGGCTTCTTCTGCCAGGGTGTGTACGCCGCGGTGAATGTTGGCATTGCTCAGCTGGTAATACATCTCCATTGCCCGCACAACTTGCCACGGTTTTTGCGATGTGGCAGTGGAGTCAAGGTAAACCAGCGGGATTCCCGGAGCAATTTCTCGGTCCAGGATGGGAAAATCCGCCCGAATTTTTTGGATATCCAGGTTCTCGTTCAGCATGGGCAGGTCCATTATCTCGATAGACAAGAAATCAGCGCTCAATCCGAATTGGCGAGTTCAGTTCGGGCACTTTTCTTCGAAGGGAAGCGAATATGCGGCGAGGTTTGCGGAAACCACAAAATGTGATCCGGCACCATCCAGCCATCGGTCAGGAAAACATTGGTGCGAAACTGAACCGCAACCATTTTGGGATCAACCTGGACAACAATTCCCTTTAACCAGCCACGCACCCGCTGCCCTCCTTTTTCGTGATCGCAATAAACTTCAACCGTATCCCCGACCTCATAGGTCGATTCAGGCTCAGGTGGATGCATAAAAGGAATTCCCGCCATGGACTGTTCTCCCAATCAATTTTCGACACAAATCAGTTAATTTTATCACAAGCCGCTTGCCGGGATTGATTCTGCAACGAAACCTCCCTTTCCAGTCCGGCGGCTGGAAAGGGAGCGCAGGCTTCAATGTCCATTGGGTTTAAGCCCCTGGATTCAGCCGTGATACACTTCCATCTTCCGGGTAATGGCTTCTTGAAAACGCTCCCGCACGCCTTCGAAAGGAATACGCTGCATAATCGGATCGAAAAAGCCCTCCACAATCAACCGTTCGGCTTCCACCTTGGGGATACCCCGCGCGCACAGGTAAAACACCTGGTCCGAATCGATTTTTCCGACGGTCGCACCGTGCGTGCAGCGCACATCATCTGCCAGAATCTCCAGACCGGGGATCGAATCAGCCCGCGCGGCGCGGCTCAATACCAGGTTGCGGTTGGCTTGGTAGCCGTCGGTTTTAACAGCCCCTGGGGCGACGTAGATCATCCCCTGCCAAACCACCCGGCTGCTGTCGATCAATGCACCTTTGAAAAGCAGATCACTGATCGTGTTTGGCGCCAGGTGATTTTGCTGCGAGTCGTAATCCAGGTGTTGCTTCCCGTCGGTAAAGTAAAAGCCGGACATGCGTCCATTGGCGCCGCGTCCGGTCAAATCCAGGTCGGCGAAGTTTTTGGTCAGCTGCCCGCCAATCGCGCCGAACACCCAGTCCAGGGTAGCGTCACCGGCAACCTGTGAACGTTCGTGGGTAAAGTTCCACACGTTCTCGCCCCAGGATTGCAGCTCAACAAAGCGCAGGTTGCCGCCCGCGCCGACATGAACTTCCACCAGCCCAACGTGCAGGGTCTGCCCTGCCTCGGTGGGCGAGGCATACTCATGCACATAGGTGGCGCTGGCGCCTTCTTCCAGCCACACCAGGATATGCGAGATGTGCGCCAGGTGAACGCCCGGCGCCCACAGCAGGCTATGCAGCGGCTGGGTGATTTCCACATTGCGCGGCACATACAACAGCACGCCCGTGTCCGCCAGCGCCGCCGCCAGGGCAGCAAACTTGCCTTCGGACGGTTTGACCACTTGATGGATCAGCTTGTCCAACAGGTGGGGGTACTGCTGCTCGGCGGTGCGCAAATCGGTAAACACCACGCCCTGCTCTGCCAATTCCTGCGCCAGGGTTACCTGTGCCCCGCCGGGGGTGAGGATCACCTCGCCACCGTGTTCGCTGTCGGCGATCGGCTTCATCAAGGATTCAGGCAGCGGGACAAGATCCAGGTAAGCATCCGCTTTTGGCAGACGAAAGCGATCGGCTTCCATGCCGCGCAGGTCGGTTCGCCGCCAGGCTTCTTCGCGCGTGGTCGGCATGGGCAGCGATTGGTACGTCCGCCAGGCTTCGAGGCGGTAGCTGCGCAGTGCGTCGCTCATTCCATTGACGCGCACCATATCCGCGTTGAATGCAAAATCTTTCAGCGCAGCCTGGTCCAGGCGGCGGGTGCGGGTGACGACTTTGGGGGTTTCTTTGGTCATAGGTTGCTGTTCCCTTATCAAGGCAAGTGCGCTGATTGCAGTGCACTACCCGATCGAGCCTTCCATTTGCAACTGGATCAGGCGGTTCATTTCCACGGCGTATTCCATTGGCAGTTCTTTCACCAGCGGCTCGATGAATCCGGACACCACCATGGTGGTAGCTTCTTCTTCGCTCAATCCGCGGCTCATCAGGTAGAACAATTGCTCCTCGCCAACCTTGGAGACCGAGGCTTCGTGTCCAATGGTCACATCCTGCTCGTCGATTTCGATGTACGGATAGGTGTCCGAGCGAGACTGCGGATCGAGCAGCAAGGCATCACAGACCACACTCGAGCGCACATCGTCCGCGCC
>JBBIQB010000015.1:20074-29492 GCA_037442545.1 Bellilinea sp. | reverse complement strand
TCCAGGCTTTCCGGCAGTCCACTGACCAGATTACGCCCGCGCACGGTCATTGTCTTTTCGCTGGGCAGCGGATAGGCTGAACCGATTTGCATCTTCACCAGTTCTGCCATGCGCTCGCCAATGAATAAATTGTACTTGTTGCGGATGTACTGGATAATGTCTTGATCCATTTCGTCGCCGGCAACCCGCAGCGAGCGGGATACGACTATTCCGCCCATGGAAATAATGGCGACTTCGGTCGTTCCGCCACCAATATCCACAACCATGCTGCCGCGCACATCCGAGACCGGCAGCCCGGCGCCCAATGCTGCCGCGCGTGGTTCTTCGATCAAGTAGGCTTCGCGCGCGCCGGCGGACATGGCCGCATCGTACACGGCGCGTTTTTCCACCTCGGTCGCGCCGGACGGGATACCCACCACAACGCGCGGGCGCGGCATTGGCACCACCGATTGTTGGTGGGCTTTACCAATGAAATACCCCAGCATCGCCTGGGTTATTTCAAACTCGGAGATCACCCCGTCGCGCAGTGGGCGGACTGCAATCACGTTAGCGGGAGTCCTTCCCACCATTTCTTTTGCCTGCAAACCAATGGCAAGGGGACGCCTTGAGCGCTTGTCGATAGCCACCCAGGAGGGTTCATTGATGACAATGCCTTTGCCACGGACATTGACCAGGGTGTTGGCAGTTCCCAGATCGATCCCAATGTCCAGTGAAAACAATCCCATCAGCCAGTTGAAAGGATTGAAAGCCAAAATGTTCTCCTCATCCCGATTCGGGGGTGTTGATTTTCCCTGCCATTCTGTTAAAAATTATACCATAGAGCCTCCCGACGCGATTCGGTTGGTTGAATCAGAAAACAGGAGCATGTCCGCTCTGGCAGGTCAGACATACTCCTGTTTCTTCCACCCTTGCTGGTCACTTCCTATTGCGTCGTCTCGCCGGCTTCGAACACATGGCGGAAATGATAGCCGTAGATTGCCAGAGTGATTGCCAGGGCAAACTTGCGCGGGTGACGGAACAAGGTCCAAAAAAACAATCGCCAGTATTCCTTGCGTTCTTTGCCCTTGATCCCCAGTTCCCAGATCGATTTGAAAAACGCAAAGACCTCCTCCATTTGCAGGTAAACCGAGGATGGCGGCACTTTGTACGTTTCCAGGAAAGTCCTCACCCGGCTATAAAAGCCTTCCGGCTTATAGATTTCCGCCAGCAGCCCGTGGTAGCCCTGTTGCAGCCGCGCCAGCCCCATTTTGGGGACAATGTTGGTCAATCCACTGGTATTGTTGCCGGTCATCTGCTTGACCAACCGCCCTTCGTTTTCCATTCTTTCGTACAATTTGGTGCCAAATGGAGCTTGCAGGATGCCAACCATCGCCGTCACGATCCCGCTTTTTTGGATAAACTCCACCTGTTTTTGGAACACATTCACGCCGTCGCTGTCGAACCCTACAATAAACCCGCCCATCACCTGCAAGCCATTGCGATGCAGCACCTGCACCGAATGCAGCAAATCGCGGTGCCGGTTATGTTTCTTGTTACACTCCGCCAGCCCTTCGTCTTCCGGTGTCTCGATGCCGACAAAGACCGACACAAAGCCCGCCCGTGCCATCAAATCCATTAAAACCGGGTCATCCGCAAGGTTGATCGATGCTTCGGTGATGAAGTTGCACCCTTTTTTGCCCTTACGCCACTCGATCAACGCCGGCAGGATCTCCTCTTTCAGTTGGCGGCGGTTGCCGATGAAGTTATCGTCCACAAAAAAGATGTTCCGCCGCCAGCCCAAACGGTACATTGCATCCAGCTCGTGGATGATCTGCTCCTTGCTCTTGGTGCGCGGATAATGTCCTAACATGGCGGTAATGTTGCAAAAATCGCAATTGTACGGGCAGCCGCGCGAAAATTGGATACACAAAGAGTCGTAGGCGCGAAAATCAATCAATTCCCATAACGGCGCCGGCGTCTGGTGGATATCGGCGTATGCTGCGGTGGAATACACCCGCCGCGCAGCCCCGCAGGCATCGTCGCGCAGGAATTGCGGGAGGGTAATTTCGGCTTCATTCAAAATAAAATGATCCACCTGCGGAAAATCTTCCCACTCCCCGGTGAAGATCGGTCCACCGGCGATCACCCGCTTGCCAGCCGACTTGCAGCGCTGGATGACCTCACGCGCAGAATCGCGTTGAACCACCATCGCGCTGACCATCACCAGATCTGCCCAATGGATTTCCTGGTCTTCAAGGGCGCGCACATTCAAATCCACCAGCCGCTTTTTCCAGTCCTCCGGCAGCATGGCAGCCACCGTCAACAAGCCCAGCGGCGGGGAGGATGACTTTTTCTGTATGAATTTCAAGGCATGTTTGAATGACCAGAACGTATCCGGAAATTCGGGATACACAAGCAAGATGTTCATTCGCTACAACCTCCTTTCATTGACAGAATAGCATTCACGGCTGTCTTTTTCGCGTGAAACCAGTCACATCTCCGGCGGTGAATTGCGGGTGGGATGGTCATATTACCGCCGGCGCTTTCGCGTGACCGTTTCAAGATTGGTAAGTAACACACCAGTAGGGTTCGCTTGACAATCTCCCCCCACCCGCATATAATCCCACATAGAAAGCGGGTGTAGTTCAGTGGTAGAACGTTTGCTTCCCAAGCAAAATATCGTGGGTTCGAATCCCATCACCCGCTCAAACAGGTTCCCCTTGCGGGAACTGTATTTTTAACGGCGAGTCAAGCCGCCGCTGCCGCCCCAGCGCGGACGTCCCCCCCGTTCGCGACGCTATTTCCCAACCTCAACGCAGAGTTGGCAAATTCCTTGCATCGACTGGTTTGTTCCATTTTTCAATTGCTTAACAATTATGAAAGGGATGGTGGGCTGGGCATGGAAAACCACTATAATTTAACCGGGATCAATCGATTTTCTTCCCGATTGGATTCGATTCGGTTTTCACGATTCAGGAGTGGTCGCCTTCCATGCCGGCATCCAAAAGCGTTCTCTACATCGAAGATAATTTTGACAACCGCCTGTTGGTACGCCGCCTGTTGGAACACGAAGGATACACGGTGTTTGAAGCGGAAAACGCACATCAGGCGTTGAAAGTGCTTCAAGCCAATCATCCCGATTTGATCTTGATGGACATCAACTTGCCCGAAGTGGATGGTTACATGCTCACCCAGCAAATTAAATCCAATCCGCAGCTGCGACCGATACCAGTTGTCGCGCTGACCGCCAATGTGATGCGCGGGGACAAAGAACGCACCTTGCGCGCAGGCTGTGACGGCTACATTGAAAAGCCAATCGATGTCGACCGGTTCACCCATCAGGTAAGCGCCTTTCTTTTTCCCGTCAGATGAATGCCATTATGAGCACAACCAGCGAGAAATCTGCCACCAATAAATCCTACACCTCCAGCGCCGCTGCCGGGCTGCCCCAAGATGCAACCGTCCTGGTTGTCGAAGATAATGTGTCCAATTTTGTTCTGATTGCGCGAATGTTGGGATTTCTTGGCATTCACTGCGAATGGAAAACATCCGGCTACGAGGTGGTCGAATTTGCCGAAACCCTGCCGCGCCTGGACTTGATTTTGATGGACATTCGCTTGCCGTATGAGGACGGGTATTCGGCATTCAACAAAATCCGCCAATTCGAACGATTCAAAAATGTGCCGGTTGTCGCCGTCACCGCCGAAGCCAGCCTGGAACAAATGAACAAAGCCCGCAAAGCCGGGTTCGATGGTTTCCTGGGCAAGCCGCTCAACCCGGATCGCTTCCCGGATCAAATTCAACGCATTCTCGCGGGTGAACCGGTCTGGGAAATGGAATAAGGATTTTTGGCATGAGTGAACCCGCAGCACCCAATCCTCGCAGACCTTTCGCCCATTTTTCACCACGGCTGAAACAGAAATCCATCTGGTTGCTGGCATTGTTGATCATCTTACCGGTCGCGATTTTGGTGTCCTCATTCCTGCTGGTTTTTTTCTTCTCCCAATCCAGCGCAAATAGCGGATTAACCTTCAACGATATTCTTCGCAACCCGATCTTTTGGGCTGGGATTGTCCTCAGCCTTGCCAGCGCCGCGCTGATCCTGTGGTTATTTATCCAGGCAATGATCGTCCCGGTCATCAACCTTGCCGCCCAGGCAAAAAAATTAGCCAGCGGCGATTGGAGCCAAAAATTTCCGGTAGCGGGAAACGACGAATTGGGACTGCTCGGTTATTCATTGAACCAGATCCGCAACGAACTCGGTTCGATGTACCGAAAAATCGAACGCCAGGCAATGACCCAATCCACCAGCCCGGAATTTGGTCTGGCTGAATCAGGATTGATTTCGTCCCCGGAAGAATCTCCCTCCGCTTTGGACGGCGGCTTGCACCAGGATATCCTGTTCGAGCCGCTTGAATTCGACCGCCAGGAAGAAAGCCTGCTGTACAGCGCGGCTCAAAAAATGGGCCAGGCAGTGGATGAAGGCGAAATTTACCGAATTTTTGAGGATACCTTTACCAAAGTAAATTATGCCTGTGCGGTTTTCGATATTTATCCGGATATGCTGCGTCTGGTTCAAATCGTCGACCGTCAGGGTCGCGTATCAGACAAATCGCTCAAAGGCATTTCGATCCAATCCCGCAATCTGCCCGCCTTGCTCCAGGATAAGGAAATGATCGTGCTGGAAAACCAGCCCGGCGAAAAGGAACTGAACGACCTGTACGCCTTTTTTGAGGGTCGAAAGTGCACCTCCGTGGCGGTGTTTCCACAATTCATGAACCAAAGGGCGGTCCGTCTGGTTACCATTGGCTCCCGCAAACCCACTCCGCTTTCCGCACTCAACCTGCAACCCTTTACCCACCTGGCGCACACGTTTGGCGCCACCTTGCAGCGATTGTCGGAAATCCGTTCCCTGCGCCATCAAATGAAAGCCTACGAAGCGCTCGGCGGCGTCAGCCAGACAATCAGCGCCGAGTTCAATCTGCGCGCGCTGTATCAGCTCGTCCATGATAAAGTAAGCTCGCAAATCGGCAAAGACCTTTCTTTTTCGATTGCCATTTACAACGATCAAAAAAAACAGATCCACTTCCCCTATCATTTCGAAGACAACAAAGTAACCTCCATCGATCCGTTCCAACTCGGCGAAGGGTTGACCTCATACATTATTCAAAACCGCACATCGCTGCTCCTGCCATTAAAGTTTCAATTAGAATCCCCGCCTACCGCCTACAATACCTACCAGTACATGAATGCCGCTTCGGATGTCGAGCGGGACGCGATACGGCTCGGCGCAAAAATCGTCGGCAAGCCCGCCAAATCCTGGTTGGGTGTGCCGCTGCTGTTCGGTGGGGATGTAATCGGCGCCATCATCGTTCAGGATATCTACAAGGAAGAACGCTTCGACGAAAAAGATAAAGTATTGCTGGAAACCATCGCGCCGCAAATTGCCATTGCCATCCGCAACGCCCAACTGGTGGAGGATATGACTGCCACCCTCCAGGCGTACGACCTGGAGCACACCCTGCTCACCACCCTGATGGAAAACGTGCCCGAAAAAATCTACTTCAAAGACATCGACGGGCGCTATTTACGCGTATCCCAATCCTACTTAACCGACGTGGGTTTCGCCTCTGCCAGTGAAGTTCTGGGATACACCGACGAGGAGATCCTGCCCGGTGACGTTGGACAACGCCGCCACCAGGAGGATGCGCAAGTAATTTCCTCGGGCATTGCCCGGGTCGGACAGACGGTTCAGCGCCTCGCCGACAACGGGGAAGCCGCCTGGGAATTGACCTCCCGTGTGCCTTTGATGATTGCAACCGAGAACGCCAGCGACCAACCCTACGCGCTGTTGGTCATTTCCCAAGACATCACCGACCTCAAAAAAGTCGAAGCCCTGAGCAGCCGGCAAAACCAACAACTGTTAACCGCGGCGGAAATCGCACGGGACGTGGCAGGCTCTCTGGAAGCAGGTCAAATCCTGAAAAACGCAACCGATCTGATCCGCGAGCGCTTTGGCTACTACCACTCCTCCGTTTTTGTTGTCGAACCAACCCGAAAATTTATCGTCCTCACCGAAGCATCGGGTGAAATTGGCAACAGGATGAAGACCGCCGGTCACCGCCTGGCAATCGGCTCGCGTTCCTTGGTCGGTCAGGCGGTTGCCCGCGCCCAAACGGTGGTCTCGAATAATACCCGCTCCAACCCGGACTACTATCCCAACCCGCTACTGCCGGATACGCGGGCTGAACTGGTCGTTCCCTTGAAAATCGGAACGAAAGTGTTGGGCGCGCTCGACGTTCAGGCTGACCGGACGGACGCCTTCAAAACCGAGGACATTAAAACCCTCGAAATTTTGGCTGACCAGCTGGCAATGGCAATGGAAAACGCCAATATGTACGCCCGCGCCCAGGACAACCTCGCCCGGCATCGCTTGCTGCACCAGATCACCACGGCGGTTTCCACCAGCGCCAATATCACCGAAGCCCTGAACCGGACGGTATTCAGCCTGCGCACCACGTTGGGCGAAGAGCGCGTGGTGATTTACCTGGCGGATGAGCAAGGTAACCTCAACGTTCGCAGCGCCAGTGGTTATGACAATTTTGACCTTACCCGGCTGCACATCCCAATCGGCGAGGGGTTCATCGGCGCCGTAGCCCAACAGCGGCGGCCTCTTCGTATAAATGACGCCAATACCCAGCCTCAATACCGCCTACCCCACCCGGATACCCGTTCAGCGCTTGCCGTGCCAATCCTCTTTTCCGATGAAATCCTGGGCGTGCTTTGTCTCGAATCCGATCATGTGGAACGCTTCAATGAGAGTGACCAGGAAATTCTGGGCGCGCTGGGTGACTCGCTGGGTGCCATTATCACCAATGCCCAACTGGTCGATCAAATCCGTAGCCAGGTTGAGCGCCAGCGGATGTTGTTTGAAATCACCAGCAAGATTCGCCGCTCGGTCGATATCGAGACGATCTTGCGCACCTCGGTAACGGAAATCAGCAAAGCCATCGGCGCCCAACGGGCATCCATTCACATTGCGCCGCCCGTGACCGAAGCGGAATCGACCCGGGCGGGTCAGGATCATCAGCGCGCAGCCAACGAACAGCCCCCGCGCAACAACGGTCACAAACCAGAGGATTTGGTCTCATGAATCTGATCCAGCACCTCAATCCCTCGCATACTCCCGCACACATTTCCCACAGAGGCGAACTGATGGTCTGGCGGGAGCGCATCTTGCAAACTATGCTCCTGTTACTGGTTGTTGGCGGAGTGGTTATTTATCTTTTGGCGCTGCAGCGCGCGTTGAGTGTGCAAGACTGGACAACCGTTATCCTCTATTCGGCTGCCCTGGCAGCCACGCTAATACTGACTTTCATCCGCGTCCTGCCGTTTGGCATACGCACCGGCGCACTGCTGTTGATCATCTACATCGTAGCCATCCAAAACCTGGTAGTTTACGGGGTCACTCGCAACAGTGTTGCTTATATGGTAACAATAATCTTCCTGGCGGGGTTGCTGTTGGGCATTCGCCAGGGATTTCTCGCGATTCTGGTCACATCCCTGACGGTGGTTGGGATGGGCTATGGCATGAATTATGGCGGCATGAGCCCGCCGCTGCCAGAAACCCTGCTGAATTCGATGCAGTTCAATAACTGGATCAACGTTGCGGTTAATTTAAGTCTGGCGGGCACCTTTATGGTTGCATCGATGTACATCATCCTCAACGGGCTGCAAACCTCACTATTCCAGTTGCGCACGCTCACCATGCAATTGAACGCCTCGCGCTTGAACCTCGAAAAAAATGTCGAGCAGCGCACAGCGGATTTGCAACGTCGCCTGATCCAAATCCGCACCGCTACGGACATCGCCCGCTCGATCAACACCGTGCTCGACCCGGATACACTCCTCCAGCAAGTTGTCGATTCGATCCACAAAGAGTTCAACCTGTACTATGTCGGCATTTTTCTCGTCGATCTCAAAGGTGAATATGCGGTGTTGAAGACCGGCTCCGGTGAAGCCGGAAAACAAATGCTTGCCCTCGGTCACCGCCTGGCAGTCGGCGGAAATTCGATGATCGGCTGGGCAACAGCGCGCAAGGAAGCCCGCATCGCGCTTGACACGGGCGCGGAAGCCGTGCGCTTCAATAACCCTCACCTGCCCCTGACACGCTCCGAAATTGCGCTTCCAATCGTCAGCCGCAATACCTGCTTGGGCGCATTGACCATCCAATCCACCGAGCCGGAAGCCTTCGATGAAGATGACATCCGCATCCTGATCAGCATCGCCGATTCGATTGCCATTGCTCTCGAAAATGCACGCCTGTTCCAACAAACCCAGCAGAACCTGGAGGAAATCCGCTCGCTCAACCGCGCATACCTGGCGCAATCCTGGAAAGAGGTGCAGTCGCAAATGGGCGGCGTGGAATTCTCCTACCAAAACCCGCTGGCTTCCGGCAATGGAAACACCAGCAACCAGGTGCACCTCCCGCTGACCCTGCGCGATCAGGCGATTGGCAACCTGACCCTTGACCTGGGCGAGAAAAGCCTTTCGCCCGAAGAAGTGGAATTGATCGATGGCGTGGTCAGTCAAACCGCCATTGCTCTCGAAAATGCGCGCCTGATCCAGGAAACCCAGCGCAGAGCCTTTGAAGAACAACACCTCAGCCAGATGACCGCCCAATTCTCCCGTGCCAACACCGTTGAACAGATTTTGAAAACCGCTCTGCGCGAAATTGGCAGTCTGCCCAATATCGCCGAGGTCAGTGTTCAACTCATACCGCCGCAAGAATTGCCATTGGAGGAGGTGCAGCGGTGAACAAAAACATCAACCCACCCACCCGGCCGCTCAACCTCCCGACCGTGAGAATTGGTTGGCTCGAACTCGGAGATATTCTCGAGAAATCTCTGCAACCCATTCTCAATTTGACCAGCATCTTCAGCGTTGCCGGCTACCTGGTGATCGCTTATCTGCTGACAATCCGCAACCTCGTCCTGCTTCCGCTGCTGTTATTGCCGCTAGTGGTGATAATTCTTGCCGCAACCTTTCGCCGGGATCTGCCCTACGCTATTCGCATCATTATTCTGATCAGTTTTTATTTACTGATCGGTTCAACCATGTTATTCATGTGGGGAATTAATCCGGTCGGGATCCTGATTTTATTCATGGCGGTTCAAGGAACATTTTTCCTGTGGGGCGCCGCGCCGGGTCGCGCAATGCTTGCGGTCAGTTCGATCAGCATCATCGGCTTTGGTTCGATTCACTACACCGGGTGGATCCAAAACCTGGGCATTCTTCCGGCGGCGGCATCCTTCCAGGAAGGCATCCTGACGATTGTCGGCTTTGTGCTGGTCAATTTGTTCCTCAGGGGCTTGCAACCTTGCGTCTGGCCGGCATGGCGGTCCTGTTCATTCTGTTCGCGGTGGTCGCACAGCGCGCG
>JBBIQB010000015.1:18818-20064 GCA_037442545.1 Bellilinea sp. | reverse complement strand
GATTGCAACACACGGTAAAAACCGAGCGCGAACTCACTCAAACGCTCGCCAGAGAGCGCACCAACCTTGAGTCCCGGATTGAAGACCGCACCCGCCAGTTAACCCGCCAAACCCGGCTGATGGAACTGGCAGCGGAGATCGCCCGCCAGATCTCGATGGAGACCAGCCGCGAGAAATTGTTCGACAATACCATTCAACTCATCCGCGAACGACTGGGCTATTACCACGCCGGCATTTTTCTGATGGACGAACAGGACGAATACGCCGTCCTGGTTTCCGCGTTGGGCGAAGCCGGGGAAAAGATGCTGGCTCGAAACCACCGCTTGAAGAAAGGCGAGGTGGGCATTGTGGGTTATGTTGTTTCTCGCGGACAAGCCCGCATCGCGCTGGATGTCGGCAAGGACGCAGTGCACTTCAAAAACCCTCTCCTGCCGCATACCCGTTCGGAAATGGCATTGCCGATCCAGACCGGCGAGCGCATTCTGGGCGCGCTGGACATCCAATCCACCGAGGCGGAAGCGTTTTCCGATCTCGATGTCCAATCCCTGCAAGTCATCGCCGATCAATTGGCGGTTGCACTCGACCGCATCCGCCTATTCGAAGAACTGCGCCTGACGGTCGAAAATCTAGAGAGCAGCACCCGTGCCGCCACCCGCAAGACCTGGCGCACACACCTGCGCAGCACCATCTTGAACCGCGGCTTCCGCTACAATCCTGCTCAAAAGAAGATCGAAACCATCCAAACAGACGCGCCTGCGCCGGTCACGGACAGCCCGCGCCAGACACTGCGCATTCCTCTGCTTACCCGCGGTGAAACCATTGGAATGCTCAATGTCCAGTTCGATGCCGCCCAGGCTCCAAAGGAAACTGTGCGACTGCTGGAAACGACCGCCGAACGAATTGGGCAGGCATTGGAAACCGCCCGCCTGCTGGAAGAATTGGAGAACCGCGCCGAGCGGGAACGTATGGTGACCGACCTCTCCACACAAGTGCGTTCCTCGACTGACCTCGACCAGATTTTGCGCACCACCGCACTGCAACTCAGCCATTCTCTTGGTTTGAGTGAAGTCCTGGTGCAAATCCTGCCGTCCGCCGAAACCCCCAGTGTCGATTCACCTGTGGAGGCTGCATGAGCATCGGAGCCCAACACGGTTTGATTGGAAATTCCACCCGGGAGGCTGGCAGCCCGGATTTGCAGCGCGACCGGTTTGCTGCGGGTATTGCGCGGCTTTCCATCGTCATTTTC
>JBBIQB010000015.1:0-18801 GCA_037442545.1 Bellilinea sp. | reverse complement strand
AACCAACCGTACTGGCAGGTTTTCCTGCTCACCGCCGCCTGCGCGGGCGGCTTGCTGGTATCCCTTTTTGCTGCCACGATTCCGGGAATCAATCCCAATCAACGGGCGCTCCTGCTTGGGTCGGCTTTACCGGTCATTTTGATCATCTTTAGCACGCTGACGGTCAACACCGCCTTGCCGTTGGCGCTGATCCTCTTCCTGACAATGGTCATTTTGATCATGGGAACCCTCGAGGGTCGCCAGCGCGATCTCGGTATCACGATTACCTTTTATTTTTCCATCATCGTTCTATTGGCAGGCATTTATTCTCCCCTGTCACAAATTCGCCTGCCGCAGATCGAAATCATCATTCCGGTCCTGCTGGGCATCGCGTTGATGGTCTACATCGTGCTGCAAATGATGGAATTGTTGACCACCACGCTGCGCATCAAATTGCTGACCATTTCGCTGGCAATTGCCATTCTGCCCCTGCTGGTCATTTCAATCATCAATTCGCGCTTTGTCCAGGATGCGCTGCAAAATCAAGCCAATCAAGTGCTTCAGATTGCTGCCCAGCAAACAGCGGCACGGGTCGATTCATTTTTTACTGAAAACCGCCAATCCATATCCAGTGAATCATCGTTGACTATTTTTGACCAATATCTCTCCATTTCTCCACAGTTCCGCGCCAGAAGTCCACAGCAGAACGCAGCTCAGTTAACCCTTAATTCACTGGCGTCCCGCCAGCAGCGCTATTTACGTTCCTACGGTTTGATCGACCTGGATGGCAAGGCAATTCTGGATATCAATCCCCTGCAGATCGGGCAGGATGAATCCGGCGGCGAGTATTTTACCCGTCCCGTTGCAACCGGACAGATCTACAGTTCGTCCGTCATTTTTGACCCCCAATCCCGCAGCGGATATATCTATTTCACCAGCCCGGTGCGCAATCAGCGCCAGCAGGTCACCGGTGTGCTGCGCGCCAAGTACGACGCGCTGGTGTTGCAGGACATTCTTGGGCAGTCGGTCAATCTGGTTGGCGCGCGCTCCTATCCCATCTTGCTGGACGAAAATTACCTGCGCCTTGCCGATACCATCCTACCCAACAATCTTTACCGGCTGATCATGCCACTGCCGTCGGATGTGCTTGGTCGTTTGATCAGCCAAAATCGCGTGCCGGATATTCCGATTTACGAAATGAGCACCAACGACCTGGCAATATCCGCCGCGCTGGAGAATTACCAAAATTCGCCCTTCTTCACTGCCGAATTTCATTTGGGCGCCGAAACCCGCCATCAGGAATCGGGCGCCATAACGCGCCTGAACACACAGCCCTGGTATTTGATTTTCGTGCGCGAACAGGCGGTATTTTCCGGTTTATTGCAGCGCCAGGGACAAACGTCGGTTTTGATTTCCACCTTGATCGCCGCGCTGGTTGGTTTGATTGCCAGTATGGTTTCGGGCAGCTTTAGCCGTCCAATTGTCCGGCTGCAGCAGACTGCCGACCGCATCTCGGCGGGCGAATTTGAAGCCCAAGCTGGCGTGGAAACCAGCGACGAGATTGGCAAGCTCGCCCAGGCGTTCAATTCCATGACCCAACAGTTGAAAAACCTGATCAATACTCTCGAAGACCGCGTCCGCGAGCGCACCCGGGAACTGGCGCAGCAAAACGAAGCCCTGCTCTTCCGCACCCGCCAGTTGCAAACGGTTTCCGATGTCGCCCGCGGGATCGTTTCCACCCAGAAGATGGACACCTTGCTGCACCAGCTTACCGTTCTGATCAGCGAACGCTTTGGGTTCTATCACGTCGGTGTGTTCCTACTGGATGAAAAGCAGGAGTATGCCGTCCTCCGAGCAGCAAATTCCGAAGGCGGCCGGCGCATGTTAGCCCGCCAACACCGTTTGCAGGTTGGACAGGTGGGTATCGTCGGGTATGTCACCGGCGCGGGAGAAGCGCGCATCGCAACCGATGTCGGTCAGGATGCCGTTTTCTTCAACAACCCCGATCTTCCGGAAACCCGCTCCGAAATGGCGCTTCCGCTGAAGGCGAACAACGCCGTCATCGGCGCGCTGGATGTGCAAAGCACCGTTCCCAACGCCTTTACTCAGGAAGATATCGAGTTGTTCAGCATTCTGGCTGACCAGATTGCCATTGCCATTCTCAACAACCGCCTGTATTCGGAAACCTTGCAAGCCCTGGAAGAATCTCGCCGAGTGCATAGCCTGTACCTGCGCCAGGAATGGGAAAAAACCGGCAGCGAACGCCTGGTGCTGGGTTACCGGGTAACCCCGCAAGGGCTGATGGCATTGGAAACCTTGCAGAAGTCTTTGGTCGAAGCCACGCTGTATGACGGACAGCCCTCCATCCGCCCCGCCCGACATGACCAGCCCGCCTCGCTTGCCGTGCCCATCCGGCTGCGTGGTGAAACCATCGGCGCTATTCATATTCAAGATGCCAGCATCCACGACCGGTTGTGGAGCGACGAGGAAGTCCAATCGATCCAGGCGGTGGCTGACCAGGTTGGTCTAGCCTTGGAAAACGCCCGCCTGCTGGAAAAAACCATCCTCCGCGCCGAGCGCGAACGGCGCGTGCTGGAAATTACCGGCAAGATTCGCTCGACCAACGATCCCCGCGCGATGATCGAGATTGCCATTCAGGAATTGAAGCGCACGTTGAATGCTTCCAACGCACAAATCATCTGGAAAGAGCAGAACCCGTTTTCCGAAACGGAAATCCGGCATGAAAACCGCGGCGCAGGCGGAAATGGCAATGGCAGCGCCGCGCACGCTCAAAATGAGGGGCAGTCATGACATACTTTATTTCGATCACCAACGAAAAAGGTGGGGTAGCCAAAACCACCACCGCATTATCTTTTGGTGCAGCCCTGGTCGAAGCCGGGAAACGCGTTTTGCTGGTGGATCTGGATTCGCAGGCGAATTTGACCCTGGCGCTGGGCGCCGATCCACTCAAGGCGCAGCATACCATCATCAACGCGCTGATTGATGAAGTGCCCATCGAGCGTATCTGGCAGGAAAGCGGCATTCCCAATTTATTCTTCATCCCCGCCAGCCATGAGATGGGTTACGCCGAGCGCATTTTGCCCAGCCGTTCAGGATACGAACAGGGCATCCGCCTGGCATTTTCCCAATCCGGCACCCCCTTCGATTACGTCCTTTTTGATTGTCCACCGTTTTTGGGCGCGATGGTCGCTAACGCGCTAACCGCTTCGGATTTGCTGCTCATTCCAACCCAGGCGGAATATTTTTCGATCTACGCATTGAAAAACATGATGAGCCTGGTACGGCGCATCCGCGCCCAGAGCAACCCCAACCTCACCTATCGGTTGTTGTTAACCCTGTATGACCGCCGCAACCGCATTCACCGCACGTTAAGCGAGCAGCTGCGCCAAAGTTTTGGCAACGGCGTGCTCGATACCGTGATCATGGTGGATACCCGCCTGCGCGAAAGCTCGATTGCCGGGCTGCCGATTATTTATCACGCCCCCAAAAGCCGTTCTGCGCTTCAATACCGTGAACTGGCACAGGAGATGCTGCAATATGTCGAAAAAGCAGTTGCACAACCGGCTTGAAAACCTGTTTGCCAACATCGAGGAAGCCGCTCAGCTGTCCCCACTGACAGCCCCGCCGAGCAGCCCGGGATGGAGTTGGGAAGCGGATGCGGACGGCAGGTATACCGCCTGTCACGGTTCGGTCAGCAACTGCCTTGGATACACCCCCAGCCAGTTCATCGGTCAGCCCTTTGCGGCATTTGCCCTGTCCGGCGAATCGCGCTCCGTGCTGCAATTGGCATTACAAAACCGTGCTTTTCCGATCGAGATGGATGTCCAATTTCTCACTCATTCTGGTAAACCGATCGCGGTTCGGTTTACCATCTTCCGCCGCCCGGCGGAGAACGGAAATGCGGCGGGGTATCATGGTTTTGCCCAAATTTTGACCCCATCCAAGCCGCTCCCCACCACTATCCAGGTCACACCCGAAACTCCACCACCCAATCCGCCAGTAAAACCTTCGTTAAGGTCAACCTCTCGAAAAGAAGCCTCCCGTCCTGCCCTGCCCAATTCCACGCGCCCAAGCGTTAAACCGGCGACCCAAAAGCCGCCCAGGAGCGTTGAAACCGCAGGCGATCAAGGCACCGTGATTGCCGTGCCGCTGCGCAAACGGCAGGAGGAAATTGGCGCGTTGGAAATCCTGGCTCAGGACCATCAGCGCCATTGGAATGAGGAAGATCGCCTGTTGGTGCAGGAAGTCGCCAACCAGTTGGGACTGGCGCTGGAAAACGCCGAACTGTACGCAGCGGTTGAGCAGGAATTGAGCGAGCGCGTCCGCGCCGAGCAGGAAATTCTCCGCCGCAACCGCGACCTGGCGGCATTGAACGAAATTGGGCAGCAGATTTCGCGGCTGACCGAGCAGAGTGCCATCTTTGCAACGCTGGAACAGTCGCTCCGCCCGTTGCTCGACAATCCAAACCTGACGATTGCCACCCTGGATAAGGACGGACAGCACCTTTCCTTTCCAGTCAATACCGTTGCCGGTCAACCCCAGGCTTTGCCCGACCGGTCACTCCAGGATGATCTCTTCGCCCATGTAATCCGCGAGCGCCGGCTTGTGCGCTTCAACCAGCAGGTTGGCACGGGGCTTTCCCGCGCCGGTATTGCCGCGCTCGACCCGCTGCCCGATTCCCTTCTGGCTGTCCCCATGCTGTCCGCCGACCGTGTCCTGGGCGTCATTGTATTGCAAGATTTTGAGCGTGAAAACGCCTTCAGTAACACCCAGGTTGACCTGATCTCGACCATTGCTTCGCAAGTTGCCATTGCGCTGGAAAACGCAACCCTTTTCCAGGAAGTCACCGCCGCCCTGCAGGCGCTGGAAAAACGCGAACGCTACCAGGCAAACGTCGCCCAGGCGGTCGCCACCCTGACAGAGTACGGCGTCAAGGGCATTCCAGACGTGCTGCGCTACTTGGGCAGTGCCACCGAATGCGACTATATTTACTTCGCCAGCGCGCGAGAAGACGAGCAGGGACTGCATTGGATCATCACCGACCACTGGACCAGCCCGCAAATCAAGCCCGGCTCCGATCTGGTCGTCCGCCAGCCACTTTCGGCGGCGTTATTCCCTACCTGGAGCGCGCGCCTGAAGGAAAAAGGCTGGATTTCGGGAACCTGTTCGGATTTCGAGGGGCGCGAACGCGAATTTTTGCGCCAGCGCGGGGTCAATTCGTTATTGATTCTGGCAGTCCCCGGCAACCGCGACATCCCCAGTTTCATCGCGCTGGAGCAAACCTCCAACCGCACCTGGAAAAACGACGAGACCAGCGTTTTGCAGGTTGCGGCGGATGCGCTCGCCAACACCTTCGTCCGCCAGGACCTGCTGGAACAGTTGCGCTCTTCACTGGACGAAACCGAAACGCTGTACAAGATCAGCCACAACCTGGCGCTAGCAGGCGATTACCCTGAAATGGTGCGCGCGGTCGCCGGCGGCATAACCGACGAGAAAATCAACCGGGTGGTTTTGGTCTTGTTCGATCAACAGGGGCTGCTGGCAGCACCAGGTTACAAAGTGGCCGCCAGCTGGTATTCCGGCAGGGGCGCACCACCGCCAGATGCCGGCACAGTCCTGCCGTTGGATGCTTACCAGCATTTACTGTCCATCGAGAAACCCATCTTTTACAGTGATATTTTCGATATCGGCATCCAACCGGCTGCCCAACACGCCCTCGAGCAGCTGCGCGTCCGCTCGATTGCCGTGCTGCCGTTATGGGCTGCCCGCAAACAGCTCGGCGCGCTGTTGTTCCTGTCCGAAGGGCTGCATTATTTCACGATACGCGAAATGCGCACCTTCCCGCCGCTGGTCGATCAAATGGCAACCGCAATCGAGAACATGCGCCTGTTCGAGCAAACGCAGGACGCGCTGGCGGAAACCGAGCTGTACTACCGCATCAGCAGTGGTATTGCGCAAGCCAACGACACGCACGACCTGGTGCATCTTGTCATCTCCGAAATCATGCCTGCCAAAGCCGAACGCGCCGCCATTCTGCTCACCCATAGCGACGTACAAGGCGTTCCGCTCGGTTACGAGATCAGCGCCAATGCGACGCTTTCGGGCGAAGACGTGTGGCTGGAAACGCGCGAACCGGTCAGCGTCCTTCCCGTGCTGAAAGAAATCCAGGATGAGCCGCTGATCGTCGCCGACATCGACCACGCCGGGCTGGATTCGATCTCCCGCGAAACGCTCAAAACATACGGTGTGCGCTCCGGTGTGTTCATCCCCCTCTTCAGCGCCGGAAAAATCGTCGGCATGTTGGTGACGGCGTCCTCCCAGCCGGCTGAATACGACGCCGAGGAGATTCGCGCCTTGAACGTCGCCAGCAACGGTTTCGCGGTGGCGCTGGAAAGACAGCGTTTGCTCAAAGAAGCCCAACGCCGCGCAGTCGAGCTTCAAACCGCGGCGGAAATCGCCCGCGATACCACCAGCGTGTTGTCCCAGGAAGAACTGCTCCACCGCATGGTCAATTTGCTCAACGACCGCTTTGGGTACTACCACACCGCCATCTTCCTGATGAACGACGAACACACCCACGCGGTGATCCAGCAAGCCAGCGGGCACGGCGCCGAACAGATTCTTGCTTCGCGCCAGCGGATTGCCATCGGTTCCCGCTCGATCATCGGGCGGGTCACCGATACGGGCAGCCCGGTCATCGTCAACGACATCAACCTCAGCCCGACGTACCTTGCCAACCCGCACCTGCCCGGCACCCAGTCCGAGTTGTGCATTCCGCTGCGGATTGCCGAGCGCATCATCGGCGCGCTGGATATTCAGTCCGACCAGCCCAACGCCTTCCAGGAAGACGAAGTCGGCGTGTTCCAGATTCTTGCCGACCAGATTGCAGTCGCAATCGAAAACGCCCGCGCCTACGAGCTGGCGCAAAAAGCCTACCAGGAAATGCGCGAGGTTGACCGGCTCAAGTCGCAATTCCTGGCAAATATGAGCCACGAATTGCGCACCCCGTTGAATTCGATCATCGGTTTTTCGCGGGTCATTCTTAAGGGCATCGATGGTCCGATCAACGATCTGCAAAAACAGGACCTGACCTCGATCTACAATTCCGGTCAGCACCTGCTCGGGCTGATCAACAACGTGCTTGACCTTTCCAAGATCGAAGCCGGAAAGATGGAACTGCAATTCGAGGAGATCAATCTGGGCGACCTGGTCAATTCGGTCATGTCAACCGCGGTGGGTCTGGTCAAGGATAAGCCGATCAAACTGCATCACACGATTGAGCCCAATCTGCCGGTCGTGTATGCCGACAACACCCGCATCCGCCAGGTGTTGCTCAACTTTATTTCCAACGCAGCCAAGTTCACCGACGCCGGCATGATCACCGTCGAGGTAAAGAAATCGATTAGCCCGGACAAAAAACCCGAAGTGATGGTCGTGGTTATTGATAGCGGTCAAGGCATCGATGAGAAAGGACAGGAAAAATTGTTCCTGCCTTTCTCGCAGGTGGACGACTCGCCCACGCGAAAAACCGGCGGCACCGGATTGGGCCTATCCATCTCGCGCTCGTTTATTGAATTGCATCACGGGCGGATTGGTCTGCTGTGGAGTGAAGCCGGCAAAGGCAGCGCATTTTACTTTACCCTGCCGGTGCAGCAACCCATCACCACCGGTGAATTGCGGCTGGAAGAAACCATCACCCAAACCGAAAAGGTCATCCTGTCCATCGATGACGATACCCAGGTCATCAGCCTCTACGACCGCTTCCTCCAATCCAGCGGGTATAAGGTCTTTGCGCTCACCCAGCCAAAAAAGGCGGTCGAAAAAGCCAAAGCCATCAAGCCGTTCGCCATCACGCTGGATGTGATGATGCCGGAAGTGGACGGCTGGCAGGTTATCCACGCTCTGAAAAATGACCCCGAAACCCGCGATATTCCGGTCATTATTTGCAGCATTCTCGAAGAAGAGGAAAAAGGCTTCAGTTTGGGCGCAGCGGATTACCTGGTCAAGCCCTTCCTGCAGGAAGACCTGATCAATGCTGTTTTTCGTCTGAACCGCCAAAACCGCATCCACCGCATCCTTGTGGTCGACGATTCGGTCGAAGATCAACGCCTGATCCGCAAATCCCTGGAGCAATACAAGCATTTCGAGATTCATTCCGCCACCAGCGGACAGCAGACCCTGGAAATGCTGCGCAGCAACCAGCAGCCGGACGCAATCATCCTCGACCTGTTCATGCCCGGGCTGGATGGTTTCCAACTGCTCGAAAAATTTCGCACCGACCCGGAACTGAGTCAGATTCCGGTGATCATCCTGACCGGCGCCGACCTGACCCCCGAACAGCACCGCCAATTGGCAGAGTTCGGGCAAAACATGCTCAACAAAAGCGTGCTGAGGGAAAAGGATTTCCTCAACCGGCTCGAGCAGGCGCTGGGCCGGATTCAGAATTAATCGACTTAAAGGTTGCCAGTTGACATCGTCTTCCTTCATCGTTGAATGCCTTGATTGCGGTTACCAAAGCAGCTTTTCACCCTGCGCCAACGCATGTCCCCACTGCGGCGGCGTTTGGCGGCAAGCCCGCTATGATTATAAAAGCATCGCCCGCGACATGCCGCCCCGCCTCGCCGAACGCCCCTTCAACATCTGGCGTTACCGCGAGCTGCTGCCGGTCAAAAACCCTAACCCCGACTTGTGTCTGAACGAAGGCGGTACGCCGCTGATTCGCGCCTTGAACCTGGGGATGATCCTCAGCCACGCCAACCTTTTCCTCAAGGATGAACGCCAGGGTCCCACCGCTTCGTTCAAGGATCGCCAGGCAGCCGTAACCATTTCCGCCCTGAAGGAAGCCGGCATTACCGAGGCAGTGATCGCCTCGACCGGTAACGTCGCCATTGCCTACTCAGCCTATGCCGCCCGGGCAGGCATCAAACTTTGGGCATTCCTGACCAGCCTGGTTCCCGCCGCCAAAATGCGCGAAGTCGCCCTGTACGGAACCCAGGTGGTCAAAGTAACCGGTTCGTATGACCAGGCAAAACAAGTCGCCGCCGAATTTGCCCGCCAGCGCGGGCTCTACCTGGATACCGGCGCGCGCAGCATCACCAGCGTCGAATCGATGAAAACCCTGGCATTCGAGATCGCCGAGCAATTCACCACCCAGCAAGGCAATTCGATGAAACTCAGCAACGCTCACGCCGCCCTGCCCTGGAAAACGCCAGACTGGTACATCCAATCGGTCAGCGGCGGGATGGGTCCCCTGGGCGTATATAAAGGCTTCACCGAGTTGTACCAGATGGGGCTGATCGACCGCATCCCCAAAATGGCTATTATTCAAGTCGAAGGCTGCGCCCCAATGGTGCACGCCTGGAAGCAGGGGCGCGACACCGCCGCCCCGGTGCTTTCACCGCATACCTTGATCGCCACCCTGGCAACCGGCGATCCGGGAAGAACGTATACCCTGCTGCGCAACAACGTGCTCGCCACCGGCGGATTGTTCGAAATGGTCAACGACCAGGAAGCCTTTCGCGCCATGCACTTTCTCGCCAAGATGGAAGGTCTGTCCATCGAACCGGCCGCCGGGGTTGCTGTCGCCGGGCTGATCAAGATGGTACGGGCAGGGCAGATCGCCGGTCACGAATCGGTGGTGATCAATATTAGCGGGCACACCATGCCCATCGAGCGCAACATCCTTGGCGAAGGCTGGGCAAAGAACCTGGTACTGCCTTCCGAGCAGATGGAGGAAAGCCCGGAGGAAGGCTTGCTGGCTGCCCTCAGCAAAGTTGCCATCGACCGCTTCCCGCGCATCGCCATCGTGGACGACAATCCCGATGTGCGCCGGCTGGTGCGACGCATTCTCCAATCGCAGGGCAATTACGAGCTGTTCGAGGCTGCCAACGGCATCGAAGCCGTCGATTTAATTCGCCGCGAGCTGCCCAATCTGGTCATTTTGGATTTGATGATGCCGGAGATGGATGGGTACGGGGTGATGGACGCCTTGCAGTCCGACCCCTCCACTGCCCAAATTCCGATCATCGTCATCACCGCCAAAGAATTGACCCCCGCCGAAAAAGAACGTCTGCGCGGACACATTCAAACATTAATGCAGAAAGGGAATTTTATGAGTGACGATTTGCTGGATGAGGTTCGCGCCTTTTTGAAATAGACATCTTTGCCATCGGGCAGCACTGCAGGCATGGAACGAAGAAACCGCCATCAGGGGATCAGCGCAGCGTTGACATCCGCGCTGCTGCTGGGTTTGTTGCCAGTATTCGGCAAGCAGGCTTTGCTGTTGGGGTTTTCCCCGTTCTCGGTGGTCGCGGTGCGCAGTTCGCTGGCGGTCAGCCTGTTGTTTATTTTTATGCTTTTTCACCGCCGTTACTTCTATATTTACCCGGTGGGCTTGTTGGGCTGCTTTCTGGCTGGCTTTATCAACGGCATTGGCTCAATATTTTACTACGTCGCGCTCTCGAAGATCGAAGCCAGTGTTGGCCACCTACTGTACTCCTTCTATCCTTTGTTCGTAGCCTTGTGGCTGCTGCTTGACCGCCAACCCATCTCGCGGATGACGATATTCCGCCTGGCGCTTGCCTTGCCGGGCGCATACCTGCTGCTTAGCGCCGCAGAAGGGTCGATCAACTGGCTGGGTGCGGTATTCATGCTCATCTCTGCCGCCTTTTACGGGCTGCACCTGATCATCAATCAACGCATTCTGTACGAAGCGCCGCCGCCGACGGTCACCTTCTACACCTTGTTGAGCATGGCGGTCACCGTTGTCAGCGCTTACCTGCTGTTCGACCGTCAACTTCCCGCCGCTGGCACCATCTGGCTGCCCCTGATCGGTATGGGGGTAATCACCTTCCTGGCGCGGCTGACTCTGTTCATGGGGGTTAAGCAGTTGGGCGGCTTGCAGACTGCCATGCTTGGCTTGAGCGAATTGATCGTCACGGTGATATTGGCGCGCTTCTGGTTGGGCGAAACCCTTTCGGCAGCGCAGTGGATCGGGGCCGTATTGATCAGCGCCAGCCTGTTCCTGGTCGGCTTCGACCGCTACACACCCGAAAAGCGCCGCCAGACCGGCTGGCTGGCATGGTTAAACACCCCGCGCGTGCCGTCGATCAATCTTCCCTGGCAGAAATAACCATTACCCCAGCACGACGCTTTCGCGCCCCTCGATTTCCAGCACGTAACCCGATCCGCGAATGTTGCGAATCCAATCACTGCCGCCAGGAATCAGCGCCAGTTTTCGATTCAAGCGCGAGAATATGGGGCGCAGGATGCGCGCCGATTCCTCCGCTGCCAGACGGTAGCCGTACACAATTTGAACCAGCTCCTGGTGACGCATTACCAGCGCGTGATTGGACAGCAAAATCCCAAACAATTTGGATTCATTCGGGGTCAGGTGAATGATTTCTTCATTCCACAAGATGCGCCGGCGCATCAGGTCGATTTCCACGCCGGACGAGAGACGCAATATGGTGTTTTCCCCAGGCACAGATTCCTTGACAACGGCGTATTTTCCCTTGGCTTCCGCCAGGAGAGCGTTCTCACCATTTTCTTTGCGGTAATAGAGTGATCTGCGGATGCTGCTCAGGATGACTTCCGGCGAAACGGGTTTCAACAGGTAATCCACCACCCGCAAACGCAGCGCCATGACTGCGCTGTCAAAGCTGCCATGGGCAGTAAGGATGATCACTTTCAGATCCGGGAATTTTTCCGCGGCTTCGTCCAGCACTTCCATTCCACCAATGCCCGGCATTTTCAAGTCAAGGATCATCAAATCGTAACTCAAACGCCCGAGTGCTTCGAGCGCCGTATGACCATTTTCCACCCCGTCGGCATCGAATCCCTCCAGCTGTAAAATTCGCAGCAGGGTCAATCGCGCGGCGTCTTCATCATCTACAATTAATACCCTCGTCATTCTGATGCTCCTTGTTTGGGCAATGTCATCCGAATTCGCGCTCCCTCGCCGTATTGAGGTGCGATGAATCGCAGTTCGCCCCGATGGATGTCAACCACCAACTCATAACTGATGGAAAGCCCCAAACCTGTCCCACCCTGGCGGGTGGTAAAGAAAGGCTCGAAAGCGCGTTCCTCGTATTCTGCCGGCAATCCCTGTCCATTATCCTCGATGCTCATCACCACCTGCGCCGGGTTGGACTCGATTTCGATCCAGATTGTTCGCGGCTGCTCGCACGGTTTGAGCGATTCCATCGCATTCAGCAACAGGTTCAAGACCACTTGCTGAAGATGATTCGGACTGGCTTGAATTTCAACCCGCGCCGGTGAATAATTCTTTCGAACCTCGATAGTATATTGTCTTAATTGCGGCTCGATCAACTCCAGCACCAGATCCACGATCGGGAGCAGATCGATTTTTCGGAATTCCACATCATTCGACTGGTAAAACGACAGCGCATTTTTGGCTAAACGCGAAAGCCGTTCGACCTCCTTGATGGCAATCATCAAATATTCCTGCTGCTGATCCACGGGGAGATCCGGACGTGCTGCCAGGTGCAGACAATTATGCACTGCCTGGAGCGGATTGTTGATCTCATGCGCGAGCGTGCCCATTAGCCGACCCAACGCGCCCATTTTTTCATACAAGCGCAGCGCCTTGTTCGACTCTTCAGTCTGTTGTATCGATTTTTGCAATGTCCGGTAAAGAAAGGCATTTTCAAGCGCAACCGCCGCCTGGCGGGAGAAAATTACAACCATTTCCAGGTCGGACTCTTGAAACTTATAAGCGTTCGCCGCGCGGATAAAATAATACAGATAATTCGATGGATGCCCATACACCGGTACCACAATCAGTTCAAGAGCATTTCTTTCCAGGTATGCAATCATTCCCGGATGATCGACATCCGCGCCGGTGAAGGTGTGGTTTTTTTGATTCGTATGGTGATTCGCAAAAATACTCAGATTCAGGTGATGATCACCCATTAATTCACCTAAATCGCTCCCAAAGATGCGTTCCCAGGTAGCGCAACCATTATTGCAACGGTACACCCCCGCATGGCGGGTTTGAAACAAATCCGCGCTGATCTTTTCCAGGTAACCGATCAGGGAATCCAGTTCGGTATAGGTAAAGATATTCTCCGTGATTTCAAACAACGGGCGCAGGGTTTTTAATCGCGCCGCATCGCGTTGGTCGCGGCGGGTTTTCAACACATGCGATACGGTCCCAACCAGTTCGCTGGAAGACTCGAACGGTTTGACCAACAATCCATCCACCCCGCGCCGCAGCGCCTGGATAGCGGTTTCCACGCTGCCAAAACCGGTCATCAGGATGATGGCGCAATCGGGTTGAATTTGCTTGATGCGGGTGGTTAATTCAAAACCGTCCATGCCGGGCATGCGAATATCGGTAATGATCAGATCATACGATCCAATTTGTACCCGGCGCAGTGCATCACGGGATGTCGTCGATGTATCGACGACAAAACCCGACCTTTCCAATATACGCTGGCAGAGACGTACGATGGCAAAATCATCATCTACGACTAAAATCTTTAGGGGCTCCATCCTGACTCCACCCTGGACTTTACTCCTGAAAACTGCTTTTCTCGATCAATGATTCGTCACCCACCACCCTCGCATTTATCCGACGTCCGGATGGATGCACAAAATGATCCCAATACCCGAATTCGTGTGGATATTCATTATAACCGTCTTGTTGATCATTCGGATGATCAATTTTGCAATTTTGTGCGGGGCATACGCGCGTATGCTGGTAAAATGTGAATTTGGAATCACTATGAACCCATTGACCACCCTTGCTGCACTGACCCCCATCCTGGCAATTCTTTTATTGTTGGTCATTTTCCGATTACCCGCCACCCGCGCCATGCCCTTGAGCCTGATCTTGACCGCCATGCTGGCTTTGTTTGTCTGGCGCGTACCGGGTGTACAGATCGCGGCTTCCATCCTGGAAGGGCTGATCATCTCTCTGTCGGTGCTATGGATCCTGTTTGGCGCCATCCTGTTGTTGAACACCTTGACCATCGGCGGTGCAATGGAGCGCATTCGGGGGATGTTTTTCAGCATTTCGCCCGACCGGCGCGTTCAGGCAATCATCGTAGCCTGGTTGTTTGGCGCATTTATCGAGGGCGCGGCTGGCTTTGGCACCCCGGCAGCCATTACCGCCCCGCTGATGGTTGCGCTGGGTTTCCCACCCCTCGCGGCGGTAGTTCTTGCGTTGACCGCCAACAGCAGCCCGGTTTCCTTCGGCGCATTGGGAACGCCGTTTCAAATTGGTATGACGCGCGGGTTGCAGGAAGGCGGTCAGGTTGCTAATCTGGTGAGCGAGGCTGCCGGCGGCTTACCGCTGATCGAAATCATCCACCGGGTGGCGGTACAAGCCGTGCAGATCGACTTGTTTGTGGGCGCATTCATTCCCTTGATCCAGGTGGTACTCTTAACCCGCTTTTGGGGGCAAAACAAATCCTTTGGCGAAGGCTTTGCGTTGTGGAAATTTTCCCTTTTCGCCGGGCTTAGCTTCTTAATTCCTGCCTGGCTGGTTGCCGTGCTGCTGGGTCCCGAATTTCCCAGCCTAATTGGCGCCCTCGTCGGATTGCTACTGGTGATACCGGCAGCACAAAAAAGAATTTTCCTCCCGCAGGAAACGTGGGATTTTCCTGTGGGCAAATCCCAATCCGTGGAACACAAACCGCATTCCATGTCGCTGGGCACAGCCTGGCTGCCTTACCTGCTCTTGACCCTTCTGCTGGTACTCACCCGGCTTCCATTTCTCCCGCTTAAGGCGTTTTTGCAAAACGCCTCGATCCGCTTCCCCAACCTGCTGGGCACATCCATCAGCACCTCATTGGAGCCGCTCTATCTTCCGGGTACGATTTTTGTGATCGTCACCGTTATTTCCTTCCTGTTATTCCGGCTGCAACGCGATGAAATCCAAGCTACCCTGCGGCTCTCGATCTCCCGTCTGGCTGCCAGCGCCATTGCCCTTGGCACAGCCCTGCCAATGGTGCGGATTTTCATAAATTCAGCGATCAATCAGGCGGGGTTGGACAGTATGCCGATCGAACTGGCAAGCCTGGCGGCGGAAGGCGTGGGTCCGTTTTGGCCCCTGGTTGCCCCGCTGATCGGCAGCCTGGGTTCGTTTTTGGCGGGGAGCGCAACATTTTCCAACATGATGTTTTCGCTCTTTCAAACCAGCGTTGCCAGCCAGGTTGGCAGCGATCTCTTCATCGTGCTGGGGCTGCAAGCGCTGGGCGCCAACGCAGGCAACATGATTTGCGTCCTCAATGTAGTCGCGGCTGCCTCGGTTGTTGGATTGAGCGGCAAAGAAGGAACGATTATCCGCTTCACGTTTCTGCCCATGTTGTACTTTACCCTTTGGGCGGGAAGCATCGGTTTGGGATTGGATCGATGGTTATATTAATTTTTGAAAAATTAGTGGTTGCATTTTTTATCAAAACGCTTCATAATTGACTATTATTTATCCCCCCTGCGATACATAAGGAGGTGATTACCCCCAGAGATTTTTTAATTCCAACTGCGTCGTTTGTATGTTTCAATTGCCAATCCAAGGAGGAGTTAAGATGAAAGCCAACAAGTTATTTTTGGTGGTCGCATTTCTGGTGGTTGCCAGCATGATCCTGGCAGCCTGCCAGCCGGCAGCCACCCCCACGCCTGAGCCGCCCGCTCCCGAGCAGCCGACCCAACCGCCTGCGGCTGAGTTCGAGCCGATGGTGTACGGAACCGACACATGTGAAAACTATGCCGGCATCATCAAGGAAATTGCCGCGCTGGATGAGTTGACCGTCAGGTTCACCTTGTGTAAACCCGATCCGGCGTTCGAATCCAAAGCCGCCTTCACCGCCTTTGCCATTCAGCCCCAGGAATGGATCGAAGCCGCCATGGAAAACAGGCAAATCCTGGAGAAACCGGTTGGCACCGGACCGTATGTTCTGGATTCGTGGAAACGCGGTGACAGCATCATCTTCAAACGGTTCGACGGTTATTGGGGTGAACCCGCCAAGACCGACACGCTCGTCTTCCGCTGGGCATCCGAAGGCGCTGCCCGCCTGCTGGAACTGCAATCCGGCACGGTGGACGGCATTGACAACCCAAGCCCGGATGATTTCGAGGTAATCCGCCAGGACGCGAACCTGCAATTGATCGAGCGCGAGGCACTCAACGTGTTCTATCTGGGTATGACCAATACCTTTGAACCGTTCGATAAGATCGAGGTGCGTCAGGCGATTGCCATGGGCATCGATCGCCAGCGCATTGTGGATAATTTCTACCCCGCCGGTTCATCGGTTGCTTCTCACTTCACCCCCTGCTCCATCCCCAATGGCTGCGCAGGTGAGGATTGGTACGAATTCGATCCGGTGCAAGCCAAAGAAATGCTGGCGCAGGCTGGTTTCCCCAATGGTTTCCAGACCAAGATCTTCTACCGGGACGTTTTCCGCGGCTATCTGCCGGAACCCGGCCTGGTTGCGACCGACCTGCAAGCCCAGCTGCGCGATAACCTGGGTATCGAAGCCGAAATCGTGGTCATGGAAAGCGGCGCGTTCATCGACGAATCAACCAGTGGACGCCTGGACGGCTTTTACCTGCTCGGTTGGAGCGCGGACTACCCGCACATCACCAATTTCCTCGATTTCCACTTCAGCCGGGCAAACCCGCAATTTGGTAGTCCCTTTGCTGAAATTTATGAACTGCTGGAACAAGGCGCCCAGCTCGCCGACCCGGATGAAGCCACCCCAATCTACGAAGACGCCAACAATGCCATCAAACAATTGGTGCCGATGCTACCCATCGCCCATGGTGGATCCGCAGTGGCATTACGCGCGGATGTCGAAGGTGGTCATGCCAGCCCATTGAGCAATGAATACTTCGCAGTCGTCAATCCCGGCGGGCGCACCACGTTCGTCTGGATGCAAAACGCCGAGCCGATCTCCCTGTACTGCGGCGATGAAACCGACGGCGAAAGCCTGCGCGCCTGCGAACAGGTTCTCGAATCACTGTTGGGCTACGAGGTTGGCGGCACGGCGGTAAAACCCGCCCTCGCCGAGGACTGCGTGTCCAATGATGACCTGACCGAATGGACCTGCAACCTGCGCGCAAACGTCAAATTCCACGATGGTTCCGCGTTCGACGCCAATGACGTGGTCATGTCCTGGGTGGTTGCCTGGGACTACGAACACCCGCTGCACATCGGCAACACCGGATCCTTCGAATACTTCAGTTACCTGTGGGGTTTGCTCAATGCCCCGCCGGCTGAGTAACAGCAACACCTTCATCGTGTTTAGGTTGATGTAACTTGAACGCAGCGCGGGATGGACGCATTTCATCATAGAATGCGCCTGTCCCGCGCCTTTTTGATCAACGTATCGGGTAGAACTTTGCGTCTCTTTTTGATGCACTAAGGAGCAGCCATGGTCGCGTATACCATTCGCCGCTTGTTGCTGGCAATCCCGGTCATGATTGGTATTCTGATCGTTACCTTTACCCTCTCGCGCATGATCCCCGGTGACCCATGCAAGGCAATGTTGGGCGAAAAAGCCACTCCTGAGGTCTGCCAGCGTTTTCGCGCCCAATACGGGCTGGACCAACCCATTCCGGTGCAATTGGGCATCTACATGGGCAACGTGCTACAAGGCGATTTCGGCATGTCCATTCGCTTCAGCCGCCCGGTAACCATCATTCTGATCGAGCGGCTGCCGACCACGATTGAATTGGGCGTTTCCGCCCTGGTCATCGCCGTCCTGGTGGGAATTCCCGCCGGGGTGATCTCCGCGGTCAAACGCAATTCGATCATCGACGTCATCACCATGATCGGCGCCAACATCGGCGTTTCCATGCCGGTTTACTGGTTGGGGTTGATTCTGGCGTACGTTTTTGCGCTGTTGCTAAAGGATACTCCCTTTTGGTTGCCGCCAACCGGCAGGTTGACTGCCGGCATGGTCAGTATTCCTTTTTATGAAGTGCTCGGCTGGGAATTTCCGAAGGAATCCTTCCGTTTTCACCTGGTCGAATTCATCAGCAATCTGTATATCTTCAATGCACTGATTACCCGCAACTGGGAGGTGTTCAAAGACGCCGTACAGCATCTCATCCTGCCGGCGGTGGCGTTGAGCACCATCCCTATGTCGATCATCGCCCGCATGACCCGCTCCTCGATGCTCGAAGTACTCAAACAGGACTACATCCGCACCGCGCGGGCAAAAGGGTTGTTGCGCAATACGATTATCTTCAAACACGCCTTTCGTAATGCTCTCTTACCCATCGTGACCATCATTGGCATCCAGGTAGGCACCCTGTTTGCCGGCGCGGTCTTGACCGAAACCATTTTCGGGCTTGCCGGAGTGGGACGCATTTTGTTCGAAGCCATCACCGCCCGCGACTTCCCAATCATTCAAGCGTTTACCGTTGTCATTGCGGCAGGCTATGTCATCACCAACCTGATCGTTGATCTGTCTTACGTGTTCATCGATCCCCGCATCCGTCTGGACTAAGCCTTTATCGGCTATGCGCAGCATCTTGTCGATCCCCCTCATGATCCATGCCATCTCGGGACTTAAATTATGGTCGCACAACTCAAAGTGAATGGCTCTCAAAAAGATTACCGCTCCAACAGCCTGTGGCGGCTAACGCTACGGCGGATCTTCCGCCAGCGCTCTGCCATCGTCGGCATGATCCTGCTCGGCTTCCTGATCCTGATTGCCATCTTTGCCGAGGTCATCGCGCCGTACGATCCAATCAAAACCCTGATCGGCATCGAAGACGTGAAGAAGCGCGAAGCGCCTTGCATTCATCTCTTTGGCTGCCCAAAGGACCGCC
>JBBIQB010000014.1:0-30088 GCA_037442545.1 Bellilinea sp. | reverse complement strand
AAAAATTGACTCAGGGTTAGGCTCATGCTATAGTATGGACATCTTCGGATTGTTATGGCAATTGTGTCTTTTTTGTCGTTGTTGATGCTCTTTGAGCCAGCATCGCAGAGGAGAAGGATGAGTACACCCGCGCCGGTACGGATCGAGAACCTGTCTTTCCGGTATCGCAGCCGCCAGGATCTGGCGATTAAAAACATCAACCTGACCATCGATCAGCCGCAGGTGGTGTTGATTGCGGGCGCCAGCGGATGCGGCAAAACCACCCTGGCGCGCTGCATCAACGGCTTGATCCCGCGCAGTTACAAAGGCGAGTTGAAGGGGGAAATTTTCCTGCAAGGTCAAAGCATTGCTTCGCTGCCGCTGGCGCGCATATCCCAACTGGTGGGCACCGTTTTGCAGGATCCGGAACGGCAGATCCTCGGTTCGATTGTGATGAACGAGGTGGCTTTTGGCTTGGAGAACCTGGGACTGGATCGGGATGAAATCCGCCGCCGGGTGGACGATGCCCTGGCGCGCCTGAAAATCTCCCACCTGCACGAGCGGCAAACCCATTACCTTTCGGGAGGCGAAAAACAAAAGGTTGCCCTGGCGGGCGTGCTGGCAATGCAGCCGGGCATTCTGTTGCTGGATGAACCGCTTGCCAGCCTGGACCCAGCCAGCGCCCAGGAAGCGCTGCAAGTGATTCGCGGGCTGGCGGACGAGGGCATGACGGTGCTGATGGTCGAGCACCGTGTCGAGGACGTGCTGCACATCCGTCCCGATCGGGTGTTGTTCATGAAGGACGGGGAGGTGTGCTATGACGGCAGTCCGGAAAACCTGGCGCAGCAGGTGGACTACCGTGAGGTCAAACTTCCCGCGCCGATGATCCTGCATCTGGCAGCGCGGGATGCGCCTCCGCCGCCGCTCCACATCCTGCTTGGTGTCAGCGGCGAGACCGCCCCGCTGGTGCAGTTCAAGGATGTCGCCTTTGGCTACGAAAGCGGTCCGGAGGTGCTGCATGACATCAACCTCGATATTCGTCGCGGCGACGTGATCGCCGTGCTTGGACCCAACGGCGCCGGAAAAACCACCCTGGTCAAGCACGCGATTGGCTTGTTGAAGCCGAAACGCGGGCAGGTGTTGATCGGTGGTGAGGATACCCGTCACCTGAGCGTGGCGCAAATTGCGTCCATGCTGGGGTATGTCTTTCAAAGCCCCAGCCACATGCTCTTTGCGCCAACCGTATACGATGAGCTGGCATTTGGTCCCACCAATCTGAAACACGATGCAGATGAAATCCGAAAGGAGGTGACCCAGGCAGTCGAGATCGTCAACCTGAAGGGGTACGAGCAGACGCCGCCGCTTTCCATGTCCTTTGGTCAACAAAAACGGGTGAGCATTGCCGCCATCCTCGCCATGCGGTCGCGCATACTGGTGATGGATGAACCCACCGCCGGGCAGGATTACAAAAATTATTTAAGTTTCATGGATTCTATTTTGCAAATGCCCGGTTTCGAAGCCATTCTGTTTATTACTCATGATATCGACATGGCAGTGATTTATGCCAACCGCGTGTTGATGGTCAACCAGGGCACGATCGCCGCTGACGGAGCGCCTCCCGATGTGCTTGCTGACATGGATCGGCTGAAAAATTGCCGTCTGCTGCCGACTTCGCTGCTGCGAACCAATTTGCAAAACTATTCATCCACCGGACAATTTTTACGCGCTGAAGCCCTTGCCCACCGCCTCGCGCTGGGGTGAGGGAGATCGATTCGGTTTTCGCCATAAGGAGAGTTTAAGATGGATCGTAAACTTACTTCTGTCATTGTTTCTCTGGTTGCGGTGCTGGTGTTCTTCCTTGGCGTTGTCTGGATTGGCGGCATGATCAATCCGGACTTGCAGCTGGATGAAACTGGTGTACTGCGCTTCGCGTTTGTCGGCATCGGTCTGGCGATCGTGTTCGTAGTCTATCTGCTCACCCGCCACAGCCAGATTTGGGTGGTGGGCACGCGCCAGGTGGTTTACATGGCGATTGGGGCTGCGTTGTACGCGGTGCTGTCCTTCCTGTTCAATGGGACGGTCTTCGCGGTGCCCTCGGTCAGTCAGGTCGCGCTGCGCCCGGCGATTGCCATCCCCATGTTCTTTGGCTTTGCCTTCGGACCTTCGGTTGGCTTCTTCACCGGCGCGGTTGGCAACATGTTTGGCGATGCGCTGACCGGTTTTGGTCTTTCGCCTCAATGGTCGGTCGGCAACGGACTGATTGGCATGGTCGCGGGCATGGCGCTGCTCTTCCCCAACCGCCAGAAGGGCATCAATGTCGTCCTGGTGCTCAGTTTCATTCTGGCTGTGCTGGCGACAGGCGTCTTCCTGCTCAACCGCAACCTGCCGAACATGATGTTCTTCGATGTGGAAGCCGGCATTTTCGGTGACGCGACCATCTCCTGGTTCGCTGGTTTCTCGGCAGTGATCGGCTTTCTGCTGGTGGTGGCAATCCGCTTCGCGGCGGCCTTTGGCAAGAATATCGATGTGACCGCGGCGGTTGCCTGGAGTCTGCTGGGCAACTTTGTGGGGATTGGCTTTGCCGCCATTTCGGACATCTGGATCAACGGGTATTCACCGGCGCTGGCTATCGTGGGTGAATTTCTGCCCGCGGCGGGACCCAATTCGATCTTTGCTGCCATTCTGGTGCCGCTGCTGGTTGGCGCGTACGCTGCCGTGCAGCGCCAGACCGGTCGTTAATTCAACCCAGAGAGGCTCTCCGGCAGCCGTCCAAGCGGCTGCCGGAGAGCCCTGAGGAAGGATAGCCTGCAGTATGCTGGTTACCTGGCGCTACCGCCCGAGAAAATCGCTGGTCCAATTTTTTGATCCGCGCGCCTGGCTCATCTTTTTTGCCTGCTACCTTGCCTGCACGGTGTTGTTCTGGGATGTGCGCTTTCTGCTGGTGCTGTTCGCTGTGGCGATGCTGGCGGTGTTGACCTCGGGCATCAAGTTTTCGGAAATGCGCCGGGCGTGGCTGTTCATCGGCGGCTTTGTGGTCTTTTTCTCTTTGCTGACCTTTTTAACCGGGCGCGGCGGGATCGAGCTGTATACCGAAGAACATCTGATCACCCGCCTGGAAGCCGGTTTCACCCTCTTTGGCTGGCGTCCCACGCTGGACATCACCGCTGAAAAAACCATGTTTTCCGTTTCGATGTTCGTGCGCGTGTTCAGCCTGGCGAGCATGACCATCCTGATTCCCTATTCGCTCAATCCGGCGCATTACGGGATCATCTTTCGCGGGCTGGGGCTGCCGGACAAAGTTGCCTACGGGATGGATCTGACCATGCGCTTCATCCCGTCCTTTGGACGCGATTTCATGCTCACCCGCGACGCGCAGCGGGCGCGCGGTTACGAACTGGAAAAGATTTCCGGCGGGCTGTTTGCCCAGGTGCGCAAACTGGCGCCGTTGATCGTGCCGGTGACCATCCACGCGATTGTTTCCAGCGAGGATATCATCGATGCGATGGATCTGCGCGCGTTTGGCGTCGGTCGGCGTACCTGGCTGGAACAACTGCGCTACCGCACCCGCGACCGGCTGTTGATTGCCTTTGGGGTGATCCTGCTGCTGACCAGCATTACGCTGTCTCTGTTCGGCATCGGCAAATTCTGGGTGCCACAATTCCTGCTGGCAATGGCGGGCGCTTGAACCAAAAAGACCTGCATTCGCACCGAGGCGAATGCAGGTCTGTAAACGGATATTGGGGGAAGCTTAAAGCACTTTTAGCACCGCAAGCCGGTCAGCGATCTGGCTGGAAGCAATTTCCTCGGCGGATGCCAGCACGACCACCGCGCCGTTGGCGCTGACGCTTTCGAGCGCGTTGGCGAAGGCGCGGAAGTCCGCCTGGGAACTGCCCAGGATTTGGTCGCGGGTGCGCTGGCGGTCTTCGTCGCTGATCCTGAGCAGCCGGCGCAGCAAGGCGGTGTACCCTTTGGCGTCGGGCAGCTGGTAGGCGTCCACCTCGCCAATGGCGCCGATGATGGCTTTGGTCAACTCGTTTTCGCTCAATTCCAGCCGGCGTAGGTACGCGGCGGTCTGGTCGTAGGCTTGCAGCGTCTGGTCGAGGTTGGGGTCGCGGTAGGAAAGGTAGTTGAAATTTCCGGATTGCTGGTCAAACACGGCAAAACCGCCGTAAGCACCGCCCTGAACGCGGATTTTGTCCCACAGGTAACTGCCGCGCAGGTAAGGCACAATCACTAGCGCCGAGCCGTGGAAGGCATAACCAGCCTGGTATAAATTGCCGCCCTTGCCGACGAAATTGACCTGCAGCGGCATGGAGAGTCCCTCGGCAGGCGGCAGAGCGGCGCTTTGCCAGATGGCGGGCTGGTAATCCACCTGCGGGAAGGCCGCCAGAAAATCCTCCATGATCGGGCGCACCTGCTGCCAGCCGGCAGCGTCCAGAGTGACGTTGGCGATCATTGCCCGGCGGTTGAGCAGCGCGGCACGCATGTTTTCCAGCGTCTGCTGGACACTGACCCAGTCCGAGTCGATTTTTGCGAGCAGATCGCGCAGGAAAAACAGCTGGCTAACCCCGCCGGTCATCTCGCTCGCCCAATCCGCGGCGTTGAAGCGGGCTTTCAGGCGGGTGTTGACCACGCGGTGCCCGGCGTGAACGATGCCGGATTCGATCCCGGCTTTGTTCTCCAGCACAATCTGGCGGATGCGCTCGCGGTCGTTCAGGCGGGCGGTGAAAAGCACCTGCTTGAGCAGGGCGAACAGATCCGCGCTTTGGGCGGTCATGGCTTTGCCGCGCAAGAACAGCCAGGCGGCGTTTTCAGGGCTGTTGCGAATCATCGAGAACAGCATTGCCGGGTGGATGCCGCCGGTGCGTTGTCCAATCTGCTGCATCAACTGGACGAAGGAGTATTGAGCGCTGCCGGTTTCGAGCAGGGCGCGGCTGAATACCGGCAGGTAGGGCAGCCACTCGCCCGGCAGGGCGTGCAGGTCGAAGCCAAGATCGAAATAGAGGATGCCATTGGTGAACAGGTCGTGCAGCAGCACCTGACTGTCCGCCAGGCGGATTTCCTGGCTGGGGATGGTTTTGATCTTTGACTCCAGGTCGCTGCGCTGCAGCATGGGGATGGTGGCGAGCGCTTCCGGGCTGTCGGGGGTTTCCTGGCGGGTTTTCAGTTCGCGGGTAATGGCAATGATTTCGTCGATCTGCGCCGGGTTCATCGCTTCGCGCGCGCGGCGCAGGCGTTCCTGTTCCTCGGCGGCGCGGCGCTTGCCCAATTGCGGGTCGGGGCGCAGCAACAGGGTGATGCGATGCGGATTTTCCAGTAAGTGCGTGCGGATCAACTGCTCGAAGAAAGGCTGCCCGGACTCGAAGCGCTGCTTGATGGCATTCAGCGGGCGTTCAAATTCCAGCGGCTCGATCGGATTTTGACCGTACACCCAGCCTTCCACCGCGCTGAGCATCAGCACCAGCCCGCGCGGGTAGGAACCGGTGTTGTTTTCGCGCAGGCTGAACTCGAAGGTGTTGAGCGAGGCGCGCAAGGTTTCCGGGTCGAAGCCCTGTTCGGCGACCTGCATCAGGGTATCCACAATCAAGGTCTGCACCGCGGCGGCATGTTCGGCGGCGATGCCCTTCAAGCCGACCGAGAAGGTCGTCTGGCGGTAACCGCTCTGGAAGCCGCTGCCGGTCAGGTCTTCGCCCAGCCCGGAGTCGATCAGCGCCTTGCGCAAGGGCGAGGCAGGCGTGCCGATCAGCGCATGATCGAGCAGATGCAGGGCAAGGGTTTGTTCGATATCCCCGCTCTCGAACAGCATCCAGTTCAGGCTGACCTGGGCTTTGGCGTTGGGATCATCCCCGCTGTCGTAAAATACTTCCTTGTGAGCCGGCGCATCGAAGCGGGTTTGCAAGGGGATATCCACCCTTACCGCGCGCCGCTCGAAGTCCGCCAGGGCGCGGTCGATCATTTCCAGCCGCTGGGCGGGGTTATCGTCACCGTAAAAATAAATCAGCGCATTGCTGGGGTGATAGTACGTTTCAAAGAAGGCGCGGAATTTGTCATAGGTCAAGGAGAGGATCGCCTCCGGCTCTCCGCCGCTGTCGTAGCGGTAGATCGTGTCCGGGAAGAGGGCGTGCTGGCTTTCCTCCGCCAGGAGCGAATCGGGTGAGGAGTATGCGCCTTTCATTTCGTTGTATACCACGCCTTTGAAGGTCAGCTCGGCTTGCGGGTCGTCCAGCTCGTAATGCCAGCCTTCCTGATAGAGGGTGTACGGGGAGATGAGCGGGTGAAACACCGCGTCCAGATAGACATCGATCAGGTTGTAGAAATCTTTCAGGTTGGTGCTGGCAACCGGATAAAGGGTCTTGTCCGGGTAGGTCATGGCGTTGAGGAAGGTGTTGAGCGAACCTTTCAGCAATTCCACGAACGGTTCCTTAACCGGGTATTTTTGCGAACCGCACAGCACCGAATGTTCGAGAATGTGCGGAACGCCGGAAGAATCCGGCGGTGGAGTACGAAACGAGATGCCGAAAACCTTGTTCTCGTCGTCGTTTTCCAGCGAAAGCAGCAAAGCGTCCGTTTTTTGGTGACGCCACAGGCGGGCGAGGGTGTTGTATTCTTTGATCCTGCGTTCTTCCAGCAGAATAAAACCATGCAATTCGGTCATTGATTCCTCGTTTCTCACAACTGTAGTTTCAGGGTGAAGTGGGTTTCCGGCGGGTGGGCAGCCAGAACAGTGCCGGCAGTCCAGCCAGCACCAGTAGCCCGCCGACGGTGAAGGCGGTGCGCAGGCTGTACAGGTCGCTAATGGCACCAATTGCGATGGTCGCCAGCGAGCTGCTGACAAAGGTCACTGCCATGTAGATGCCGTTTGCCAGGGCGCGGTTTTCGGGGAAATTTTCCTGGACGATTGCCATGACCACCGGTGTCATCGAGAGCAGCCCAAAACCGAGCCCGATCAGCGCTGGGAATTGCAGCCAACCGCGGCTGTTGAGCAGCAAAAAGACGAACAACGATGTGGTGAGCAGTGAAAAGAGCATCACCGGGCGGCGTCCGGAACGGTCGGACAGTGGACCGGCGAGCATGGCGCCCGCGACTCCGGCAGCTTGCATCACCGACAGTGATGCGCCCGCCAGCATCAGGTTGGCGCCTTCTTCGGTCAGAAAGGTGGGCAGGAAGGTGGAGATACTGGCAAAGGCGAAGGCGCGGGTGAAAATGATGATCGACAGCGGGATGAGCACCGGGCGCAGCGTGCGCAGCGCCTTGCGCCAGGGCAGCGCCAGGCGGCTTTCGGTGTGGCGGGCGGGCACGGCACGTAGCTGGAAAAACATCCACACCGATACCAGCACGCCGCCGGCTGCCAGCCAGGGGGTGCTCTCTGCGCCCAGGGTGGACACGGCGGTGACGATGATCAACGGACCAAGCGTGCGTCCCAGTTCTCCGCCGACCATCCAAAAACTCATCCCCAGCCCCAACCGGTTGGCGGAAAGCCGCCCGGCGAGTACCGGTCCGGTGGCGTGCAGGCTGGCGGAACTGACTCCAGCCACCAACAGCATCAACGCTGCCAGCCAGTAGAACGGCGTGACGCCCAACAGGCTCATGGCGATGGCGGTGATGGCAGGCGTGAGGATGACGAAGGTGCGCAAGGCGCGCCGGTCTGCCAGGTAGCCGATGAAGGGCTGAATCAATGAAGGTGCGGTCAAAAAGACTGATAGCAACCCGGCTTCGGTCTTGATTAGCGCAAAGCGTTCGATCAAGACCGGCAACAAGGGCGGCAAAAAAGCCTGGTAGGTGTCGTGCACGCCATGCGCCGCGGCAATGGCGCTGACTTTACCGGTGTTGAATTTCTTTTCCTCCGCAGCCGGATTTACTGCAAGGGGAGCTGGGGTGTTGGTTTCTGCGGGTGAGTCCAAGTTGAGTCTCGTGGTTGGGATGGGTCTATTCCTGGCGGCGGATCTCGCCTTCAACCTGGAAGGCAAGCGGCTGGGCAGGCGGGCGGTCGCCGTAATCGGTCAGATCTTCAACCTTCAGGCGCAATCTAAGCGCTGCGGCGTGCGGATTTTCGATCAAGTGGCGCAGAATCTTTTCATCCGCCTGCACGCCAAATATCTTCAGCAGGCGGTGGATATCGTTGCGGCTGGTATCTTCCATGCGAACACCTCCACGAATCGAATGAACGCCAATTGAAAGAATTTCGAATGGCACAATCTTAATACACAATGGGGTTTGAATCAACCCGCGCCGGGCAGGTCGACCAATGTTTTGTGTTTCTTGCGCCGCTGGTCGATGGTCACCAGTGGCGCGTCCATGCCGACGCCCAACAGTGCCAGCCACCGTCCCGGAACGGTCTGAGAAGATGGGGTGGGGGTGTGCATAAAAACGGGCTAACCGGCAGGCGGACGAACTTGTTGGGAGAGGTGCTTATTTATCGGGGATGAACGAAAAACCACTTTCGGTGCGGATGACAATGCGGGGGGATTGAACATCCTCTTCCAGTTTGTTTTGCAGGCTGCGCACGGTATTCTCGACCAGCGCCTGCATGGTACGCTGAGGGAGCAGTTCCTTGCCCCAACCTGCCTCGTACAGCGAGGGCAGCGGCACTTCCACATAGGCGTTATCCATCAGGCAGGAGAGCAGTCGGGCTTCGTTGGGGTTGAGATCCAGGACGATGCCGCTGCGGACGAGGGTATTATTGTTCAGGTCGAGCTTGTAATCCGATGACCAGGAAGACGTTTCAGTTGTCTCGGTGAGCGGCAGGGCGCGCGCCAACCGGTCGATGCGCTCGATCAACTTTGCCATGGCAAACGGCTTGACGATGTAATCATCTGCGCCCATCAGGTAACTTTGTTCCATGATGCCCGCGTCCGATAGCGCGGTGAGCATAATCACCGGTGCGCCGGATACCTGGCGGATCGATTCGAGCGTACTCAATCCATCCACTTCCGGCATCATGATATCGAGCAGGATGATGTCGAAGCTCTCATGTTCGAGCAGGGTAAGAGCGGCTTTTCCGTGACCGGTGGTTTGAATTTTATGCCCGGCTTTTTCGACGATCATCGTGACCAGCTGGCGGGTATCGGCATCGTCATCCACCAGAAGAATTCGTAGTTTTCGGCTGGGTTTGGCATTCGACATGTTTTTTTCCTCCCGGGATGAACAGCATCTCCCCTGATCCGGGCGCGTTGTTTCCGGACAATCCTAAATTAAAAATATTGTAGATAGGATCGGGCAAAAAGGCAAGTTGGTTGGCGCTGCAATTCAGCCTGGCGCGGTGTGGTAAAATCGCTACCATGAAGTCAAGAAAAAATGAACACGCTCCCGAAACAGTGAACAGCCGCGTCCTGCGTCTTATCCGTGTAGGCGGCAGCCACCGCGAGATTGGCCGCCAGATCGGCGAAGAATGCCGAGAACACATCCTCCACAGCATCGAAAATGCCCGTCAATTGCTGGCGGATGCCTACGACAGTCTGCAATTGGATTGGGACGGCGCCCTGATCCAGGCGCGCAAGTACATGCCCTTTGCCGAAGAGCGTTACCCGCAATATGTGGAGGAACTGCGCGGCATGGCGGAAGGAGCAAAGGTGTCATTTGACGATCTGGGCATGCTCAATGCGATGGAAGCGGTGACGATGGACGCACTGCATCTGACCAAATGTACCAGTATCGCCGTCAGCCAGGAGCGCACCACCAATGAGCGCGTGCTGCTGGCGCACAACGAGGACTGGCTGCCCGAGGACGAGGCGGATGTATACCTGCTGCACGTCAGCCCGGATCATGAACCACCCTTTCTGGCGATGACCTACGGCGGGTTGCTGCCCAATATCGGCTTCAATGCGCATGGCATTGCCCAGTGCTGCGATTCGGTTTATCCCACCGATAGCCGGATTGGTATCCCCCGCATACTGGTTTCACGGGCAGTCCTGGCGGCAAAAACCCCCAGCGAGGCCATTCGCCATATGTTGGTGGCGCAGCGCGCGGCTGGATACAATCACTTGCTGGCGCACGAGAGCGGTGAGATATACTCGGTGGAAGTCTCGGCGCGCCAGTTTGCCATTCTTTCGGCGGAGAACGGGGTGATGGTTCACACCAACCATTACCTGGACGAGCAAATGCGCAAGATCGAAAGTGAACCGGATGAATTGATCAGTACGCGGGTGCGTTACCTGCGCGCCAAACGCCTGCTTGCCCAGACCGAACAACACACCATCCGCTCGCTGCAGGCGATCCAAAAAGATCATGTCAATCACCCCGACTCGATCTGCAACCACGCCGAAACCGGTGATCCGCTCGACCGCGAAAAAACGATCACAGCGCTGACCATCGATCTGACCAACCGCCAGATGCACGCCTGCTGGGGCACCCCATGCCAGAGCGTTTTTTCCACCTACCAGTTGGACGCGTAAGCAGCGCGCAACCGCGACCCGGGCAGCGCTGCTGCCGCCGCGCCGCTTTGCCCGGCGAGGTTTTGCGGGCGCAACCCGGACCGGAGCGCCGCTGGCGCAAGTGAAGCCTTGAGCCGGACAGTTTGCCGGGCTGGCACAGAAATTGCATTCACGGGGTGAGGGTATAATAAACTTGCTAGAAATCCCATTGCCCTGAAGGCTGACCCGTGTTCGATCTGAGCATTTTTAAGTACAACCGACTGGATGGCAAGGAATCGGCGGAACTGCCCGGTCTGTATACCACCATGCCGCCAAAGCGAACCGCGCGCGGCAGGGAAAAAGACCGCTTGGTGTTGTTTTTGCAGCTTGGCGAACGCGGTTCGCTGCTGCAAGGCGCGCCGGTTGAATTGCTGCAGAAATTGAGCCAGGTGTATTTCTCCACACGCGGTACGGTGACCAACGCGCTCAAAGCCGTCGCCGAGCAGGTCAACGACCGACTGTTGGCGCGCAACCTGCGCCAGGCAAAGGAAGGCAGCCCGGTGCTGGGCTGGCTGATCCTGGCGGTGCTGCACGAGGACATGCTCTATTTGGCGCAATCCGGACCGGTGCACTCATTCGTCGTCACCCGCCAGGGCGTCGAGCATTATCACGACCCGGTCGGCGCCGGACGAGGGTTGGGCGTCAGCCGCAGCGTGGCGGTGCGGTTTTACCGTACGCCACTCAAGCCCGGCGATCTGGCGCTGCTCAGCGCCCACCCGGCTCAACACTGGACAACGGAATTGCTGACCGGCAGCGGGCAGTTGTCGCTGGATAACTTGCGCCGCCGCCTGCTCACCCAGGCGGGCAACAACCTGTGTTTTGTCATGCTGCGCACGCGCAGCGGCTCAGGGACTATCCACAGCCATGCGCTGCGTTCCGGCGAAGCCGCCACGCCTGTGCCATTGATGGCTGCCGAAGCGGTGGAGGATGCTCCGCCGCAGCCGGCCGGCGAGCCTCCGGCAGCCGAAACCCCGTTGCAGCGGCCGGCGGAACAGATGAAGGGGCGGGAGGCGGTTTATCTGGGGGGCAGAAAACCGCTCAAGACCAGCCGCTCGGCGGCGGACAACCCATTGCAAGCGCTGAAAAGCCGGTTGAGCGCGGCGCTTCCGCGCCGAGAGCCCAAGCTGGATGCGGAACAGACCTCCGAACAGCCGCTCACAATGTTTTCCAACCTGCCCCAGGATCAGGAGGCTGCCCGGCAGCAACCCCCGGTTGAATCGCCCGTGGCGGCGCAAGCCGTTGAAGTCCGTTTACCGCACCTCACGGCGGAAAAAATCCCGCCCGTGGCGACGCGGTCCCCCTCTCCCGCTGGGCGGCGCGCGCGCAGATTGGTTGCGCAACTGGTCAACGGATGGGCGGCGCTGCGCCGCAAGGCAGGCGACAGCCTGTCCAGCCTGACGGCGCGCATTCTGCCGGGACAAGCCGAACGCCTGCCGGCGTTGTCCAATTCGGCCATGCTGTTCATCGCCATCATTGTCCCGGTTCTGGCGGTTGCCGTCGCGACCACGGCGTATGTCCAGCAGGGGCGCGGCGACCAGCACCGCGCGCTGGTGGCACTCGCCGGACAAATGGTTGCCCAAGCCACCAGCCAGACTGACCCGGTGCTCAAACGGGTCAATTACGAAGCCGCGCTGGGGTATCTGGACCAGTCGGCGGAATTCGGGCAGTCGGAGGACATGCGCAGTCTGCGTTCTGACATCTTCACTGCCCTCGATCAGATGGAAGGCGTCCGGCGACTGTCCTTCACCCCGCTGCTCTCCACTGTGTTCGATCCGGCGGTCAAGTTCAAACGGATCGTCTCCAGCCCGGCAGAGGATATTTACCTGCTGGATGGGGAAAGCGGGCGGGTAATCCGCCTGGTGTATACCCGCCCGGGGTATGAAATCGATGCGCGCTTTTCGTGCGGTCCGATTATAATCGGCAATTTGATCGTCGGTCCCCTGGTGGATATCGTTGCCGCACCGGTGCCCAACCGGTTGGATGCGGTGGTTATGGGGGTTGACGCGTTTGGCAACCTGTTGTATTGTTCGCTGGATGCGGCGAAAACCAGCGCCATCAGGCTCAACCCGCCGGATGCAGGCTGGGGCAGCATTCGCGCCATGGTTTTCTCGCCGGGTTTGCTGCACATTCTGGACAACCGCTCCAACGCTGTCTGGCGTTTCGAGGGGCTGGGGATCGAATTCACCGACCCGCTGGCTGGACCGCGCCTGTTCTTCGGCAATATCGTCCCCGAACTGACCGACGCGGTGGATATCGCCATCTATCAGGACGATTTATTCATTCTCAAAGAGGACGGCAGCCTGGTGCTGTGCACGTACAGCAGCATCAGTTCCACGCCGACGCGCTGCAGTGAACCCTATCCGTACCGGGTTGCCCGCGGCGGTGAGCCGGTTGAGGAAATGCCAACCCTGGGGGTGAATCTGTCACAGATTCAGTCGATCCAGCCGCCCGAGCCGTCGCTCTACTTTCTCGACCCGGCCACGCCAGCGCTGTTCCAGTTCAGCCTGGGGATGACCTTTGTGCAAGAGATCCGCCCGCGCCAGGATGGCGAAACCGCACTGCCTGCCCGACCGGTCAGCGCATTCCGGGTTACCCAGGCGCGCAATCTGGTGCTTGCCTACGGCAACCAGTTGTTCGTGGCTTCGCTGTCTCAATAGGAAAGCGGACGGTTTATGGACTGCCGTGCTGGTTGAACCAGGCGCGGATGCGTTCCGGTTGCCAGGTGTTGAGCACTTGCGTGGCGCTCAGCCCTGCCCGGCGGGCAACCGAAACGCCGTACTCTGCCAGGCCAAGGTCTGCCGGGCTGTGCGCATCGGTGTTGACGGTCAGAAGAATGCCCAATTGCGCCGCGCGGCGGGCGTGGACTTCGTCCAGGTCGAGGCGCGAGGGACTGGCATTGATCTCCAGGGCTACGCCGGCATCCCGTGCGGCGCTCAGGATGGCTTCCCAATCCAGGTCGGCGCCTTCGCGGTTGGGCAGCAGTCGCCCGCTGGGGTGCCCGATGATATCCACGTGCGGATTGCGGATGGCTTTGAGCAGCCGGGCGGTGATTTCCTCGCGGGGCTGGCGCAGGCTGACGTGCAGCGAAGCGATCACCAGGTCGAGCTCTGCCAGCACCTGATCTGGATAATCCAAACTGCCGTCGGCTTTGATCTCCACCTCGGCGCCTTGCAGCAGGATGAAATCCCCTCCCAGTTCCGCCTGGACGGCGTCGATCTCGCGGCGCTGCTGGCGCAGGCGTTCGGGATTCAACCCATTGGCTACGCCGAGCGACTGGGTGTGGTCGGTGACCGCCAGCATTTTCAATCCACGTGAACGCGCGGCGCGCGCCATCTCGGCGATGCTCAGCGCGCCGTCGCTCCAGGTCGAGTGGCTGTGCAGTTCGGCGTTCAGGTCGGCGGTGGTGATCAAGACCGGCAGGTTGTGTTGCAGGGCTGCCTGAATTTCACCGCGGTCTTCGCGCAGTTCGGGCGGAATCCAGTCCAATCCTAGCGCGTGATAGACTTGCTCCTCGTTGGCAAAGGTCAATTCGCGCCCGTCGGCGCTGGCCAGGCAGCGTTCGGACAGGGACAAGCCCTGGCGCTGCGCCAGTTCGCGCAGGCGGACATTGTGATCCTTACTGCCGGTGACAAATTGTAGCAGGGTGCCAAAGCGCTCGCGCGGTTGCAGCCACAGTTGAATGTTCAGTCCGTTGGACAGCTCGACGCTGGATTTGTTCTCGCCGTTGCCCAGCACGCGGGTCACTTCGGGGTGGCTTACAAAGGCTTGCATCACGGCTGCCGGATCGTGCGCGGCTGCCACCAGGTCCAGGTCGCCGATCGTCGCCCGCCAGCGGCGCAGGCTGCCGGCTGCCTCGGCGACCTGAACGCCGGGCAGAGCACGCAGCCATTCCAGCCAGCGTAGCCCAATTGGGCGCACCGTGCCCAGCAGCAGGCGCTTGCTGCGCCGCTTGATCGATTCGATCCCCGCCAGGATGCGCTGTTCGGATTTTTCACCCATTCCCGGCAGGCGGCGCAGATGACCGTCATTCGCGGCGGTTTCCAGGTCCGCCAGCGAGGTGATCCCGGCTTGTTTCCAGAACAGGGCAACCTTTTTGGGTCCAACGTCCGGGACTTCCAGAATTTCCAGCAGGCTGGGGGGGATTTCCTGCTCTAGCCGTTCGAGAAATTCGAGCCTGCCGGTGGTGAGCAGTTCGGTGATTTTTTCGGCAATTGCCTTGCCCACGCCGGGGATGCCGGTCAGTTTGCCTTGGCGGTGCACATCCGCGGCTTCCTGCGGGTAGGCGCGCAGGCTTTCGGCGGCGCGGCGGTAGGCAAGGGTGACGTAGATGACTTCGCCTTTGATTTCCAGTAAATTGGCAATGCGCTCGAAGAGATCTGCCAGTTGGTGATTGTTCATAGCCGTTCCTGTTTCATTTGGTAAAGAAAGCCACCAGTTCGGTGTTGACTTGTTCAGCTGCGTCGTGCTGAACCCAGTGGGTGGCTTCATCGTAAAAGGTCAGGGCAGCGTTATCGCATAACGCGGCGCTGGCGTGTGCCATTTCGTGGCGCAGGGCGATGTCGCGTTTACCCCACAGGATGCGCACCGGTTGGCGCAGGCGCGGATTGACGGGCGGCACCGGACGGCGGTACGCCAGCGCGCGGTACCAGTTGATCATCCCGCTCATGCCCGAGCGTTGCCAGGCAAGCTGGTATTGTTCGATATCGGCGGGCGAAAAGGTGTCTTCCCGCCCTGAAGCACGCAGGGCAGCCGTCATGCGGGCAAAATTCTTTCCACTGAGCAGCCGTTCGGGTATGGCGGGGAGTTGAAAGAAGGCAATGTACCAGGATTTCAACATCTGGCGCGGATTCTTTTCGAGAAACTCCGCCATCACCAGCGGGTGGGGCACGTTCAAAATCGCCAACCGTTGTATGCGTTCAGGATGCGCCAGTGCCAACGCCCAGGCAACCGCCGCACCCCAATCATGACCGGCGAGGTAGCACGCCGGATGACCGAGCGTATCCAGCAGGGCGAGGATATCGCTGGTCAGGCATTCCAGGCGATACTGATCGATACCGGTCGGGACGTCGCTGCGGTTGTAGCCGCGCTGATCGGGAACGATGACTCGAAACCCGGCTTGCGCCAGCACCGGGAGTTGTTTTCGCCACCCGTACCAGAATTCCGGGAATCCGTGCAGCAGCACCAGCGGCTGCCCGTCCGCCGGACCTGCCTGAACGACATGCAGCCGTACGCCATTTACCGAGATCAGACGTTCTTCCCGTTCGATTTGCATGCGAGTTATTATACAATAGAGCCATGTACCCATTCTTATTCCCCGATATTCTTCGTCCAACCCTGTTGATCGATCCGCAGCGGGTGCGCGCCAACATCCAGCGCATGGCACGCAAGGCGGAACGGCTGGGGGTGCGTTTTCGTCCGCATTTCAAGACCCACCAGTCTGCGCAGGTGGGTGAGTGGCTGCGCCAGGAGGGCGTTGCGGCGATCACTGTGTCGTCGCTGGACATGGCGACCTACTTTGCCCGCCACGGCTGGACGGACATCACGGTAGCGTTCCCCTTGAACCTGCGCGAACTGGCGGTTGTGCGCAGCCTGAGCGAACACATCCGCCTGGGCGTCCTGGTCGAGTCTGGCGAAACCGCGCTGGCGCTGGGGCAGGCGGTGGAACAGCCGGTGGATGTGTGGATCAAGATCGACAGCGGCAGCGGGCGTACCGGCATCCCCTGGCAGCAAGCCGAGCGGGTGGAAGCGCTTTGCCATTCGGTGCGCGGGCAGCCCAGCCTGCGTTTGCGCGGATTATTGACCCATGCTGGGGCAACTTATGCCAGCCAGACGCCGGAAGAGATCGTGCAGATCTTTACCGCAAGCAACCAATGCATGGTCGATCTGCGCGATTACCTGGCGCGGGGCGGGCTGGAGGGGTTGGAAGTCAGCGTTGGGGATACGCCGGGCTGCACGCTCAGCCCGCAGTATGCCGGGCTGGACGAAATCCGCCCGGGTAATTTTGTCTTTTACGATGCCCAAATGCTGCAACTCGGCGTGTGCCGCGAGGAGGAGATTGCCACGGTGGTTGCCTGCCCGCTGGTGGCGCTGCACCCGCAGCGCAGCGAGGTGGTGGTGTACGGCGGCGCGATTCATCTCTCCAAGGACAGCCTGCAAGCAGGTGGCAGGTCGATTTATGGCTGGGTGGTCGATCTGAACCAAGCCGGCTGGTCACGGCGCAACCCGGAGGCTTACGCTGCCCGGCTTTCGCAGGAACACGGCGTGCTACACCTGCCGCCGGAACGAATTGCCGCGATGAAAGCGGGGCAGCTGGTCGGGATCATCCCCGCCCATGTTTGCCTGACCGTCTCGGCGCTGGGGTGTTACCGCGCGCTGGATGGTGCCTGGATCGACACGCTGGTCATGGCATCAGGCTCAGTGGCACCGGGGTAAACACCAACAGGAAGATGAACAGGGTCAACAATCCCAGTCGTTTGCGTTTGTCGTCCAACTCGGTAATCTGGTCGAGCGGTTCGGCATAGATGCGCCCAAACAGGAAAATCAGCGCCGCCCACAACCACCAACCCGCCCAGACGAAACCGAGCAGCCCCAGGGCGATTAGCACCAGCGGGAAGAAGCGGCGCGCGCGCTGCTTGCCGAACAAGACGTACAACAGGTGACCGCCGTCCAGCTGCCCGGCGGGGATCAGGTTGAGTGATGTGATCAACAGCCCGCCCCAGCCTGCCCAGGCAACCGGGTGCAGCAGGACATCCAACCCGCCGTAGGGCAGCGGCTGCCCGGTGAACAGGTAGCGCAGCCAGTAAACCAGCGGCGACATTCCGTCGTAATCCAACGGTGCAGGCAGCATCTGTCCGAAGATGATGAACTTTGACAGCAAATACAGCAGTGAATTTCCCTCCAACTGCGCCTGTCCAAGCCCACTTGCGGTTGGGGCGGCTGGCAGGGTGGAAAGCGGGGAGAGGGAAAGCCCGATCAACAACACCGGGATGGCGACCACCAGCCCGGATAAGGGTCCGGCGATGCCAATGTCCATCAGAACGCGCCGGTTTTTGGGCGCTTCCTTCATGTTAATAAATGCCCCGAAGGTGCCGAAGGGGCTGATGGGAAAGGGCAGCGGTAAAAAATAGGGCAGACTGACTGCCGCTCCGTGCCGCCTGCCTGCCAGGTAGTGCCCAAATTCGTGCGCGCTGAGGATGGCGATCATGCTGAGCGCAAACGGCCACCCCTGGGTGAGGATTGCCCAGACTATTTCGATCAAGCTGGGCGGCAGTTCGCTCATGCTCAACATGCCGCCGGTGAACCAGACGCTGATCAGTGTCAGGATGAAAAAAATCAGGTTGGTGCGCGGGTTGGACGGGCTGGCGGGCTTGCGGCTGGTGACCAGGATCACGGTCTGGCGGTCATCTTCATGGCGAAAGAGCGGCGTCAAACCGAGCGGTTTGACCGCTGCTGCCAGCCGGTCGTAGGCTTCGGCGCTGTCGGGCAGGAGCAAGCGGCCGTGATACTTGACGATATAACCTTTGCGCTCGTCCCCGTAGGTCGTATCCTCGATGAAGAAAATTCGCCGCACAGCCTGATCGGTGTGCTCGTTGAGTAGGGGGAGGTCTTCCATCATTGCACCATCCGGAACCTGTAAAAATAGAAGGCGGGAATGGATGGGAGTCGAACCCACCGCGGCTCGCAAAACGACCCGCCACCGGTTTTGAAGACCGGGGAGCCCACCGGGACCCAGCCACTCCCGACTTAAGCATACCCCACGCTGTGGTATTCGTCAAAGGATTGATCAGGGTGTGATCGCCCAATTGTACGGCTGGGTCAAGTCGACCGCCCGCGTCTCGGCAATCGTCTGGTCGTCGCAGCCGGCGGCGCGGACATGATAAGCACCCGGCGGCTGGTAGAAGATGCGTTTTTCGCCGGGCAGGATGCTCTCGACCCGGGCGAGCTGGTCTTCGCCCCAGACGCCGGTTTGCGCCGCAGCAAAATAGACGTAGCAGATTTCCGCGCTGGTTTGGTTGTGCAGGCGCAGCGGTTGGGCGTCCCCGCCGCCGATGATGAAGCGCGATTCGGCATTCACTCCGTCCTGTGAAAAGACGGTTTCCTGATCACAAGTCCTCGCCAACAAATCATATTCGCCTGCCGGCACCTGGAAGGCGTGTTTTTGCCCGCTTTCGATACGTTGCCCCTCCTGCAAATGGTTTTCGCCAAAGTCGGTGTTGCTGTGCGGCGAGATGTACACCTCGCATATTGCTTGCCCGCTTTGATTTTCGAGGGTGAAGATCAACGCCGGCTGCCCACACCCGCCGAGCAGGATACACAGCACACCCAGGGTGACGAGAAAACGCGCTTGCCTGGGGATGCGCTGTGCCATGCGAAATCCTGTTCAAAAAAGGAACGGCAGACGGATTTCCATTGAGGAACGCAATGCTAAGAACAGGTTGCCGCTCAATAAGCCGAGCAGCATCCCGGCGATCACGTCGGAGAGGTAGTGCATGCCGGTGAAAATGCGTGAAAGGCAGACCAAAATTGCCCAAATGCTCAACCCAATGGCTGCCCAAAGCGGACCGATCGCCACCGTAATCACCGCCAGCATGGTTGCCCGGGCAGCGTGACCGGATGGAAAGGAATGTGGATCGGTGCTGCGGTAGATGCTGCCCCATTCGCCTGGCGGGCGGCTGCGGCGGAAGATGAACTTGATCGCCATCACCAGTGCTGCCAGCAGGAGAATGTCCAAAATCAGGAAAGCGGTAAGGCTGCGCCATGCTTTGGAAACCAGCCAGACCAGACCCAACCCGAACAACCAGAACCAGGAATCGCCGGAGTGAGCAAAGAAGGTAGCCAGTTTCCAGCCCGGTGAATGATTGACCTCCATGCGCAGACGATTGGTGAGGGCAGTGTCAAGAGCAAGGATTTTTTCCCACATTAACGGTTTCGACCTGTAGGTTTCACTTTTGTTCAACATTGTAGAGGGGAGTATACCTTGATTGAAGCGAATCGACCAGTTGCGCCAGCGCGGGTCACCTTACTGAATTGTCAATTTTATTTTCCGGCAACTCTCGTATAATTTAACCGGGTTCTGGGAAATTTTCTTTCCTCTCCCACCTCCCTGCGAATTCAGTCGGCGGGTTGAGGTTGGATAAACGAAAAAAATGAAGGCATTCTGCCTGGCGAGGCTGGATTTGATCCAGCTCGGGGAATGGAGCGCACATGGATGGCAGTCAATTCAGGATGAACACCACGCACAATGGCGTAAAACCAGGTATGTGGAGTATGGCTTGGGTTTGGATTGTGTTGTTCAGCCTGATGCTCAGCGCGTGCCAGCCGCTGGGTTTGCAAGTCGAAGAGGTGGCGGCGGCGCGCAACCTCGCCAGCGTCCGCGCGCCGGATTGCACTTACGGCGGGGCGATTCGCTCGGTGGAGGCGCTCGATGCGCACACGGTCAAGTTCAGCCTGTGTTCCCCGGACCCGGCGTTCCCAGTCAAACTGGCGTTCCCGGTCTTTGCCATCACCGACGAGGGCTACCTGAACCAGCACGGTGGCGATTCGCGGGCGATGAGCGCCCAACCGGTCGGCAGCGGAGCGTATAAGGTGAAGGATTATCGCGCGGGGGAGAGCCTGACCCTGGAGATCAACCCGGATTACTGGGGCGTCCCGCCGCGCCTGCGCGAAATCCAATTCCGCTGGGTGGAATCTCCGCTTTCCCGCCTGGAGGAAGTAAGTGCCGGTAAAGCGCAGGCGATGGACCGTCCGGAAGCCAATGCGTATTACAGCATTAATCAAGATGATCGTCTGCGGTTGGTGTACCGCCCTTCGCTCAACCTGGCGTTCGTGGGGATGAACAACCGCCATGCCCCGTTTGACGACAGCCGGGTGCGCCGGGCAATCAGCATGTTGATCGACCGTGCGCAGATCATTGCAGCTGTTTACCCGTTTGGCACCCAGGTGGCTGAACAATTTTTCACGCCAAACTTTCAGGTTGGGCACACTCCGCTGCTCACCTGGCATCCGTATGACCCGCAGCAGGGGTTGAACCTGCTGCGCGAAGCAGGCTTTGATTTCGACCAGCAATTGACTCTGGCGTATTCGAATGCCAGCAATGACTTTCTACCCGATCCGCACCGGGTGGCTCAAACCATTCGGTCGCAGCTGCTTCCCTACGGAGTGAAATTGCTTCTCAAACGGATGGAAGCTGCCGATTTCGAGCAGTCGATTCAAGCCGGGGAAGAAGCCTTTTTCCTCTACGGTTGGAACGCGGATTATCCCGACCCAACCAGCTTGTTCAACACTCTTTTCGTGGCGGATTCCCGGCTGCTGGGAGACGTGTACACGGACGTGCTGGAAATCGCCGCGCAGGCGGGCACGTCCGGCGACCCCGATCAACGCCAACGGTTGTACAACCAGGTCAACAACCTGCTGTTGGAGCACGTTCCGGCAATCCCGCTGGTGCACGTCAATACCACAGCGGTTTTTCGATACGAGGTGCAGGGGGTGGCTGTAAACCAGAGTTTCGAGAATTTCGAAGAGATGACCACGCCGGATCAGCGGCTGACCTTTTTGCAGTCGCAGCCACCGGAGTCGCTCTGGCCCGGCGACGCCGTACACGGCGATACCTTCCGGATAACCCACCTGCTGTATTCCACCCTGGTGGAGTTCGATTACAGCGCAGCCGGTCTGCGCCCAAGCCTGGCGGAATCTTGGGCTGCCAATGCCGAACAGACGGAATGGACGTTCAGCCTGCGCTATGGGGTTAAATTCACCAACGGCGCGCTGCTGGATGCCAATGACGTGGTTGCATCCTTCGCCGCCTTGTGGGATGCCGGTAGTCCCAATCACCGCGGCGACAGCGGCGAATTTACCTACTTCCGGCGCTTTTTTAGCGCATTCCTGAACCAGTAAGCCTGCTGATTGTTCGCATATTCACCCGGCGCATCCCGCCGGGCGAATGTACATCCTGCCGGGCGACAACCGCAGCCGGGAAACCTTATCGGCTCTGCCATCGTCTTATAAAAAGCATGCTGTGTATGGATGAGGTTGCGGCGCGCTCCTTTTTTTACCGAAAAATCCTGCAGGTCGAGCCGGGATTGATTTGTGGTAAAGTTATAAACAGTACGAGCCGTGCGCTGGATGAGGTCAGGAGGATGGTGCATGAACAAGCCGCATCTGTTCAGGTTTAGCCGGGGGCTGGTATCGCTGGTGATCGTCTTTTCGGTGGTCAGCCTGGCGTGCAACCTGCCGTTTGGGTTGCAGCGCACGCCGCAGCCGGAGTTGTTGGCATCGCCGCAGCCGACGCCGCTGCCAACCCCTGCCGAGTCGCTGCCGCCGGTGGTGGTCGAAAGCCATCCCCAGCCAAACAGCCTGCTGCCGGCTGATCAGGGGGTTGCGTTGACCTTCGATCAGCCGATGGACCGTCCTTCTGTGGAAGGCGCGCTGCGCCTGGAGCCGGCGACGGCGGGGCGCTTCGAATGGCTCGATGATCAATCGGTGCGCTTTGTCCCCGACCAACCCTTCGCGGCGGATTCGCGCGTGGTGGTGACGGTCGATCAATCCGCGCGGGCGGCGAGCGGTAAAAACCTGCTGCGTCCGGTTTCGTTCACCTATCGCACCGCCGGTGCGTTGAGCGTTGCCGAGCGCATTCCCCAGCCGGGGATCACCGAGCTTGATCCGACCACCGTCGTGGCGGCGACCTTTACCCGCCCGGTCGTTCCGCTTGGGGATGTAGGTGCAGCGGAACCCGTTGCGTTAACGCTTGACCCGCCTGCCGAGGGCAGCGGCCGCTGGCTGAACACCAGCACCTATGTGTTTACCCCGCAGCCGGCGCTGCAAGGGGGCGCCACCTATACGGTCAGCATAAACCCTGACCTGGTTGGGGTGGACGGAATGCCGGTGACCAATGCCGCCGAGATGAGTTGGCAGTTCAGCACCGCCGCGCCGGCGATGATTGGATTCTTGCCGGATTCGCAAGACAGTCTCCCATTGGACGCGGTCTTTGAGTTGGCCTTCAACCAGCCGATGAACCGCCCGGTCACCGAAGGCGGTTTACAACTGCGCGATGCTGCCGGCAGCAGTGTGCCGGGGGGATTCGAATGGACAGAACGCGATACCATCCTTCGTTTCAAGCCGCAGGCGCTGCTCAACCGCGACGCGGCGTACACCCTGGAACTGCGCCAGGCAGCCGGGCTGGGCGGGACACCGCTGGCATTTCAGTTCATCCAACCCTACCGCACGGTTGGCAATTTTGGCATCCTCTCCACCGACCCAGCCAATAATGGCGAATTGCCGATCTATGGGGATTTTGCCGCGGTCACCGTCCAGTTGAGTGCGCCGCTGGCAAAAGGGCAGCCGCTGAACGAGCGGGTCAAACTGCAACCGCAAGTCAGCAATTATTACCTGTATCACGATGAGACATCCAGGAGTATTTACATCTCCGGATTTTTCCAGAGCGGGCAAACTTACCGGCTGACGTTGAGCGGCAGCCTGGAAGACCGTTGGGGTTCCCGCCTGGGTCAGGATGCAATCGTCAATTTCAAGGCAGCCGATTACCAGGCTGGGCTATCGATCCCGATCCTGTTCAACAGCGGCAACCTGCTGTATGCCGTGCCCGGCGATGCACTCATGCCTGCCTATGCCACGAACCTGGACAGCCTGACCATCCGCCGCGCGCGGATGACCACCGCCGACCTGTTCCGTTCGGTCGAGCAGTCCTTTAGCCTGAATGGCTTGGCCCTGGAAGAAACCTGGCAGCAAGACCTGGATTTGCCAGCAAATGCCAGCCAGGCAACCCAAATCCCCTTCAAGGGGGATGGCGGTGGGCTGCCCGCCGGTTTGTACGCCTTTCGGATTGAATCGCCGCAGTTCGATACCCCTTCCGCGGCGGTGCAGTTCATGCTGGTGGTCAGTCCGGTGCAGTTGACCCTTAAGGAAAGCCAGAACGAAGTGGTGGTCTGGGCGGTCAACCAGGCTGACCAGCGCCCGGTGGGTGGGCGGCTGGTTTCGGTGTTCGAAGCCGGTAGCGGTCTTTCGCTGGGGCGCGGTGAAACCGACGCCGACGGGGTGGCGCGCATCCCGCTGCCGCCGCGCGAACGCTACCGCACCCTGGTGGTCACGCTGGGCGAGAGCAACGACGCCGATTTTTCGGTTGCCGTCACCACCTGGAACGCCGGACTGTATCCGTGGAACTTTGGAATTAACAGCACGCTCGACCAGCCGCCGGTCAAGGCGTACGGTTACACCGACCGTCCCATTTACCAGCCGGGGCAAACGGTGTATTACCGCTACGTGCTGCGCCAGTGGGGTGATGCCCGCTACCAGCCGGTTGACTTGAAAGAAGCCGGAATCAAAATCATCGGGGCATATTCGCCCGATCTGGGCAACCCGTTGCTGGAAACCCGGCGGCTGCCGGTATCTGCCTACGGCACATTGCAAGGACAATTCACCCTGCCGCCGGACGCGCCGCCCGGATCGTATTCCATTCAGGTGGATGACCAGCCAGATTCCCTGCTCGAATTCCGGGTGGCAGCCTACCGCAAGCCGGAAATTGATTTGAACGTCGAATTCAACCAGGTGGAATACCTGGCGGGACAGGACGTGCAGGCGCAGGTCGCGGCAGCGTATTTCTTCGATGCGCCCGCCAGCGGCGTCAGGGTGGAGTGGTCATTGTACGTTCGCGATGCCTTCGCCAATCTGCGCGAGGGTTATTCGAGCGGTCCGCTGGATACCTTTTGGCTGGAACCCGATTGGTGGATGCGGTTCGAATCGCCGCTGGGCAGGTTCGTCCAGGGCGGCAGCGGGGTGACCGGCAGTGACGGGCGCTTCCCGCTGACGTTTTTGAAGGATAACCTGGCGGCAATGCTAGAGTCCAATCGCGATCAGGTGCTCACCCTGGAAGTCACCCTGAGCGATGAAAGTGGTTTTCCGGTGTCCCGGCGCGCTCAGACGGTGATTCACCCGGCGGATTTTGCCATTGGTGTCCGTCCCCAATCGTGGGTTCAGCCGGCGGAAACGCCCTTCACGTTCTCGATTGCAACCTTCGACTGGCAAAACCGCCCTGCCGGTGACCGCGCGTTGAGCGCGTCGTTCGACCGCATCGAATGGGTGCAGGATTTCAGCGCTGCCGCGGGCGGCGCGGTGCCGTTGAAGGAGGTCGTTACCGCCGTCAGCGGGGCAGATTTACGCACCGATGCCAACGGACGGGCGGCGTTGCAATTCACCCCGCCTGAGGCAGGCATCTACCGCCTGGAGGTGCGCGGCGGCGGGACGTTGACCCAGGTTTTGGTGTGGGTGGGCGGGGCTGGCAGTACCCCCTGGCCGAATTTACCCAACCAGCATTTGCGCCTGGAAGCGGAGCAAAAAGCCTATCTGGTTGGGCAGACGGCGCGGGTTTTTGTCCCCAACCCGCTTTCGCCGGGCGCGTTGGCGTGGGTGACCATCGAGCGGCGCGGCGTGCTGCGTTCGCAGGTAGTGACGCTCTCCGGCGGCAGCCAGGTGCTGGACATCCCGCTCGGCGAAATGGATGCCCCCAACGTGTTCGTGGCGGTAACGCTGTTGGGCAGGAATGAGAATGGGCAGCCCGACTTCCGCCAGGGGTATCTGGAATTGGAAGTTGACCCGCAAGCGCTCGAACTGGACGTGAGTATCACACCACACGAGTCGCGCTTCGAGCCGCGCCAGACCGCCCGCTTTGATGTGCTTGTCAAGGACCATCTCGGCAATCCCATCCAGGGTGAGTTTTCGCTGGCTGTGGTTGACAAGGCTGTGCTGGCATTGGTGGACAGTACTGTAAAGGATATCCGCGAGGCGTTTTACGGCGCCCAGCCGCTGGGCGTATTTACCAGTGGTTCCATGGCGGCGTATGTGGGGCGCATTCCGCTGCTGCCGCGCGGTTTGGGCGGGGGCGGGGGCGGCGCGGCGGATGATCTTCCGCTGCTGCGCAGCGATTTCCGCGATACTGCCCACTGGGTTGCCGCATTGGAGACCGATGCTTCCGGACGCGGACAGGTCGAATTTGTCCTGCCGGACAACCTGACTACCTGGGTGGCGACTCTGCGCGGGGTGACCCGCGATACCCGCGTGGGTGAAGCCATCACCGAGATCGTGGTCAGCAAGCCCCTGCTCATCCGCCCGGTTACCCCGCGCTTCCTGGTTGCCGGCGACCGGGTGGAGATCGGCGCGGTCGTGCAGAACAATACCACTGCTCCAATCGAAGCCACCGTGCGATTGCAGGCAAACGGCGTTGCACTTGAAAACCCGGCTTTGGAACGCCAGGCGGTGCAACTGCCCGCCAATGGCAGGCAGCGGGTCAACTGGTGGGTACGAGTTAGGGATGGCGGCGCGGCGCAGATGGTTTTCAGCGTCGAAGGCGGGGGCTTGCAGGATGCCAGTACCCTGCCGGGCGGCAACCTCCCGGTGCTGCGTTATTCCAGCCCGCAGTCCTTTGCGACCGGCGGTATCCTGGCGGAAGCCAGCGAGGTGCTGGAAGTGGTCAGTCTGCCGCGCTCCTTCACCCCAACCGGCGGTGAATTGCGCCTGGAGCTGGCGCCAAACCTTGCCGGGGCGGTGCTGGCAGGACTGGATGTGGTACAGGATTATGAAATAGACATCAGCGAGCCGCTGCTCTCGCGCCTGCTGGCAAACCTGACCGTGTTCGAGTTGAGCCGTGAGGTTAGCCTGGCTGCCCCGCATCTGAACGCGCGGCTGCAGGACAGCATTCGCCGCGACCTGGACCGCCTGGCGCAGATGCAAAAAAGCGATGGCGGCTGGGGCTGGGTGCCTTCGATGACCAGCGATCTGTATCTGAGTGCTTACGGGCTGTGGATTTTGGACAAAGCGGCGGCAAACGGCTTTTTCGTCGAGGAACTCGACCGCATGGACGCCAACCGGTTTGTTACTGCCAGCCTGTACACGCCTGAAATGGCTCAGGACACAGCCCAGTTGGACCAGCTGGCGTTCGCGTATTTCGTGCTTAACCAGTATCAACGCAGCCAGCCGGTGCCGGCAGACCTGCTGGAATTACGTGCTCGTCTGAACCCCTGGGCGCAGGCAATGCTGGCGCTGGCAATTCAGTCTAGCCAGCCGGATGCCGCCGCAACCATCCTGGCTGACCTGGCGGGTTCGGCTGAACGCTCCGCCAGCGGGGCATTCTGGCAGCCGCTGGCGGAGCCCGGTTACGGTTTTTCCAACGCCTACGCCAACAGCGCGATTGTGCTGATGGCGCTGGTCAGGGTCGATCCGGCTTCTCCGCTGGTAGCCGACGCCGTGCGCTACCTGGTGTTGCAGCGCGGCGAAAACGGCTGGTTGAACAGCCACGCGACAGCCTGGGTGCTGGCAGCCCTGAGCCAGGCGGTGCGCGTAACCGGTGAATTGCAGGGCAACTATTCCTTTAATGCGACCCTGAACGGAGCTGCGATTGCCAACGGTGAAGCCGCCGGCGCGCAAACCTTCAACCCGGTGCGGGCAACCGTAGCGCTTTCGCAACTCTCCGCCAACAGCAACGCGCTGTGCATCCAGCGCAGCGCCGGAAGCGGGCGTCTGTATTACCGCGCCATTCTCGATGTTGGTCAACCGGTCGAGACGATTCAGGCGCTGGACGGCGGCATTTCGCTGAGCCGCAGCTATTACCTGGAAGGCGCGGACTGTGCTGGTCAGGCTTGCCCGGCGGTTGAATCTGCCAGCCGGTCAACCAGCAACCCGGTCATTCAGGTGCGCCTGTCGCTGACGCTGCCCCAAGACATGACCTACCTGGTGGTCGAGGATTATATCCCCGCCGGGGCGGAAATCGTGGATACGTCGCTCAACACTACCCAACTGGGCAGCGAAGAAGTCCAGCCGCTGTTCGTGGACGACGAAAGACTGGAAAACGGCTGGGGCTGGTGGTACTTTACCGCGCCGCGCATTTCCAACGAACGTATCCGCTGGCTGGGTTCGTATGTCCCGGCGGGTACCTACATTCTGACCTACCGTCTCCTGCCGCTGCAATTGGGAGAATACCGGGTGCTGCCTGCCCGCGCGTATGCCATGTACTTCCCGGATATGCAGGGCAGAAGTGCCGGGTCGGTGTTCACGATCGAGGAGTGATCGCAATTTCACCGGGTTGGGATGGATTCAACGGCTAAGGTCGTCGAGTTGCCGGGAGAGCCGATCCAGTTCTGCCAGCAGGGATTGAACGTCTTCGCCGCGGACTTCCTCCGGGGGATTGGCTTCGGCGGATTCGATTGACGCGCCGAGCAGCAGGTCTTTCAGCCGTTGGACTTCTTCTTTGTTCAATTGTCCAAGATCGACCAGCCGGTCGAGGCGGCGTTCGATTTCGCGATTGACCGCCGGCAGCCGGTCGAGGAACAAACCGGCGGCTGCTCGCAAATCCTCCAGTCCGCGCTCGCCGGTGCGCAGAAAACGGTTGAGCAAGCCGGCGGGAAACAAGCCGCCGCGGCGTTTTTCGGCATTGAAGAAGGCTTGCAGCATGACCTGGGTGGTCAGGTCGGCGCCGCTGTCGTGATCGGTGACTTGCAGGTCCTCGCCGCGGCGGATGGCATCGGTAATCTCCTCCAGGGTGACATAACGCCGCGCGGCGCTGTCGTACAATTTGCGGTTGTTGTAGCGTTTGAGCCGCAGCATAACCAGGCGGGTTTACTCGCCGCGTTCTTTCTTCAATTCTTCGATCTTGCGGTTCAGTTCGCTGATTTTGTTGCTCAACGCTTCGATGTCGGCGCGGGTGACCGGGGCAGGGCGGTTCTTTGCCGCGGCGGCGCGGCGTTCCTGGTCCATTTTTTCGCGCTTTTCCATCAATTCCTGTACCATCCGGCGGGCGTCCTTCTCTGCCAGTTCGCCTTTTTGCACCATGCGCTCGACGAAGCGTTCGATCTCCTCCTGCGCCAGGACGGCCGCGCCGATCCCCGCCAGCAGCACCTTGCGAGTCAGTTCACTCAGTCCGCTGGATTTTAAGACCTCTTCCACGCTTTCTTGGTTTTCGCTTTTCTTTACCATTGGTAACACCTCCAAGCATAACGCATTGCGTTAGATTGATTATAACGCAATGCGTTATTAAAGACAAGCAAAATCATAATCGCATTGATGTTTGACTTTCCCGTAACAGGTCTATATAATATAAATATTGATAAAAAGGGTCAATAACAACTTATTAATGTCGACGTCATCCAAAATCACTCCAGCGACTTGCTCCCCTGTTACTCAAGTCGCTTGTTTTTTTGGGTAATTTCAACCGGTCTGCAAATTTGACAATGCCGGCCGGCGTTTGCAAACACCTGTTGGGCTAGGAGACCTTTGTATGGAAGCAAAAACGCGCAGACAGAAGGAAAGACAGGACGAACCGCGCCACGACGAGCGGGATAGAGAGGATAATCCGGTTTACGAGGAGGAAACGCAACCCACCCGGGGGGATAATCCCTGCGCCCCGCCAGTGGGTGAAATTGCGCCACCCCGAAAACGCTGCCGCGAGAAAGGAGCCTCTCGCAAGGTGAAGGAAAAAGAACAAATCACCGAAATCCTCGAACGGATACCGGGCGTGGATATCAAGGGTTTTCACAAGCCCAAGCAGCGCAGCGGGCGGAAAATGAATACGCTGTGCTGCGATCTGCCCACAGTGGACGCGATTCTGCCGTTGATGGTCGAGATCTTCGACCGCTTCATGGCAGGGGTTAACCCGCGCGCGGGTTTCGAGGAGATGGTATACCACGGTTTATCCCAGTTGACCAAACGCCAGTTGAAAGCCCTGGGCGCCGGATTCGATGGTTATCGCAGTCTCTCGCCGCGCCTGAAATCATGCCTGTTCGACGACCGGCTGGCGCAAGCCGTGCAGGAAGAAGGCGTGCCGCCCGCGGATGTGATCGGCGCGTTTATCCAGGAAGGGTTGGCATACGCTGGTCAGGCGCTGATGACCCATTCCAACGGCGTGATGGGACCCGGTCAGGTGCGTATTTGGGATGCCGTGCTCCCGCCCACACCCAATGGTTCACAGGTCCCGCGCATTTTCAGTGGTCCCTGGCCCTGGCTGACTGCCATCCGCCCGAGTATTGGCGATTATAAGGAGTATGGAAGCACTGCCAGCTACCGTTCATCCGCCCAGGTGCCGTACACATTCCAATCCTATCAGATTGCCCGCGACTGCCAGGTATCGGTCAACTCCAACAAGCCAGGGGAGTTGATTGCCAATTGCGTTCCCCGCACTCCGCCGCCGCCTTCGCCCGGCGCGTTGTTTCCAAATTTTTGCGAGGGCGGAATGGACTATACCTTCAATGGACAGTGCCTGCAATTCCCGGTGGTGGAACCTGGCGCGACGATTGGCATTCGCGGCTTCAATTTCATCACCAAAATGGTCAAGGTGTGGTTCGAGCATAAGGATAGCGGATTGAAATTGTCGGTCGATGCGCCGGTGTTTGGGGATTTGGAGACCCCGGTGAAGGATGATCAGGGGCACACCATTCATGACTGGCGCGTTTCCGATACGGTTGTGGTCACTCTACCCAACCGGCATCCCAATATACCTGGCGCGCCCCTCCCGCCTGGACTGTATCTGGTGACGATTGAGGTGGACAATGTTCTTTCGGCGGTGTATGCCGGCGGGGTTGCACCAAGGCTGAAATCCAACAGCCTGTATCTGCAAGTCGAACCTGACCCGAACATTAATTTCCATTTGTGGAGTGAACGTGGGCGCTGTTACGAAGAAACAGACGGTTTGGGTTCGGATGAAATTT
>JBBIQB010000013.1:0-31438 GCA_037442545.1 Bellilinea sp. | reverse complement strand
GCTCAGGCGTATCCTCCGGGGTGGGCGTTACCGGGGTCGGGCTTGGCTCAGGCGTGTCCTCCGGGGTGGGCGTTACCGGGGTCGGAGTCGGCAGCTGGCATTCGCCCTGATCCTTGAATGGACGGCACTGCTCCGAGAAGACATTCACATCCGTGCCGGGGTAGTCGGGGCGCTGCTGGGCGCGGAAGATGTAGTTGCCCAACGGATAGGTGCCCCCAGGCGGATTGCCGATCGTCGTCGGATTGAAACTCAACGTGGTGCAACCCTGAACGCCCAGCGGCGGCACACTGCCGGAAAAGATCACCACGCCGGTGCGCGCCGAACCAGCATCTTTGAACAGCACCTGGAATGTAGTGCTGCCCTGCATGGCGGAAGCGCCGATATTACACACGGTTGCCTGCACCACCTCGCAGTTCCCCGAACACGAACCGGAGAATTGCAACTGGCTGCCGTCCCAATCGGCTTGCACCGGCAGGACGACCGCGTTCAACAATAAACCTGTGATCAGGAAGATAACCCCCAGAGAATACAACGACAATGAAATGCGGCGAACAGTTTTTCGTTCCAGTTTTCTCTCCATGGATACCCTCCCAAAATTTTTCCGTCGTATGGTCCGTTACCGGGCGTGCAGCCTTGGTGAACAGGGATTAAAAATGCCCCATGTAGGGGCCGGTTTCGCTACTTGCTCCCCGAAAGTCCCCCCGAATTGCAACCGGGTAAGCGACCAAATAAAGACTTTCGGATCATTGCAGCCAGAAATTATCTGGATAAAAAAGATGATATTTTAAGTAATAGATAACAATTACATAAATTATAACAATTGCAATATGAAAGTCAATAGATCAATGGTTTGGATTTGGTGTGTGAATCAGATTATAAAAAAGTTCTAAATTCTTACAGCAATGCGCAAATAGGCGCGCAAATGTGACTTTGGTCACAATCGCCCGCCGCCCGGTTATGGTATTAATAGACCGACCGGTTGGTTTGATTTCTCCCCTTGAGGTTGATTCAGCACCCATGCCCAAAACCAAAGTTGCCCTGTTTGGAGCCTCCGGTACGATGGGCTTCCAGGCTTTTCAAACCCTCTGGCAGCGCCGCGACCGCTACGACCTGAGCCTGTTGGTGCTGCCCGCCGAGCAAAAACGCAACCCCTTCCTGCCCTACCAGCGCCAGGCAGGCGTACCCTCCATCCACGGCAGCGGCGTTGCCCAGGGGGACGGCTTGAAGATCGTCTGGGGCGACGCCGCTCATTACGCCGACGTCGCCGAGACGCTGCGCGGCGCCGATTGGGTGTTGAATGCCATGGCGTACATCTCCCCCATGGCGGATTACCACCCCGATCTTGCCCGGCGCGTCAACCTGGACGCGGTCGCGCACATCCTCCACGCCATTGCCGCCGAGCCGGACGGCGAGCAGCGCATTACCTACATTCATACCGGCAGCGTTGCCCAAACCGGCAACCGCCCACCTGGCATCCACTTCGGACGGGTGGGCGACCCGCTCAAACCCTCCGTTTTCGATTCCTACGCGCTAACCAAGATCGCCGGCGAGCGCTTAGTGCTCGAATCCAACCTGCGCCGCTGGGCGGTGCTGCGCATGACCTTCATCCTGCCCACCCACTTGCGCGAACTGCTCGCCCTCAGCGATCCGATCCTGTTCCACATGCCGCTGGATGCCTGCATGGAGAACATCACCGACCGCGACGCCGGATTTGGGCTGGCGAACTGCCTGGACATCCCACCCGAATCGGATTTTTGGCGGCGGGCGTACAACATGGGCGGGGGTGCCGCCCTGCGCCTGAGCGCATTTGAATTTCTCACCCTGATCCATGACCTGTACGGGCTGCGCCTGCGCGCCTGCGCCGAACGCAACTGGTTTGCCCTGCGCAACTTCCACATGCAGTACTTCGCCGACAGTTCCATTCTTAATGGATATCTCCACCACCAGCGCGACACGCTGGAAAGTTACCTGACCGCCATTCGCGCCAGCACGCCTCCCCTGCTGCGCGGGGTCGCCGCGCTGGTACGCCGCGCGTCCGCCCTGCGCGCCCTGGCAGAGCGTCTGCTGTACGCCGCTCAGCGCCGCCTTGCCGAACACCACCCCAACAGCCCGCGCCATTGGCTGCTGCGCGACAACCAGCGGCGCATTTCGGCGTTTTTCAAATCCCGCACCGATTACCAAGCCATCCCCGGCTGGGACGCGCCGCCGCCTGCCCTTTCGACCACCCGCGAAGCGCCGCCCCTCGATCACGGCTACGATGAAACCTGCCCGCGCCTGAGCCTGGCAGACCTGCACGGCGCGGCTGCCTTTCGCGGCGGAGAGTGCCTCTCCACCGCCTGGGAGGGCGACCTGTACACCCGGCTCGACTGGTGCTGTGCCTTCGGGCATATATTCAGCGCCCGCCCGGCTACCGTGCTCAAAAGCGGGCACTGGTGTCCGCACTGCGCGGCAGCCTGGAATGGCGACGAACAAGCCCGCCGCAGCCCGTTCTTTGCCCAGGTGTGGTACGCCGACCACGACCCGCAGGAAAACCAGTTCTACCCGCCCGACTGCATCGAGGACATCCGCGGCGCCGACCGCCAGCCGCTTATTCGCCGCCCGCTCGCCCGCCCGGGACAGGTCTGACCCCAGCCGCCTGGCATACAACTTGCAATTTTATCGACTGTAAGGGTTGACTCGCCCTTTCCGCGCGTGGTATCCTCTTTCCATCCACGCGCGCCACAGCCGTGTTTATTGTTCGCCTCAACAGTTGAGACTGCTCCCAACATGAAAATTTACTTCCTCCGTTTAACGGTTGCCAGGCAGGGTTTCATCCTTATCCCTTTACTGATCACCCTGCTGGCATCCATCGCCGGAAGCGCCGCCGGTCAAGACGCCCCGCCGCCGCCCACCCCCACCGCGACCAGCAGCAACGCCGTCCAATCCACCACTGCGCTCTTTCTGCCGCTGATTTCCACCTGGCAGCCGCCGCCCGCGCCGCCCTACGCCAGCAGCATTTATATCCAGAACCCCACCCGTGACGCACTGTACAATTTGGGCTGTTCGCAAGGCAGCCGCGATAGAAATTTGCCAGGGCGCCAGGACAACCTGATCGTGCTGGCTTTCGGCAAAATGTGGCTGGTCAACGGCGAATACACCGTGCGCACTTTTTCCAATCCCAGCAGCGGCTTGCGCGCCAACCTGACTTTCACCGACCTGGAAAACCGGGCAAGAGATTACATTCTCGGCTACGTGTTTTGCAGCGACGGCGAATCCCTGCTCACCCTCGCCATCGGGGTCAACAACTACGATGACATGAACGTCGATAACGATGTCCATCGCTTTTCCAGCAATCAAGGAACCCTGCGCTCCACCGCCTACGCCTTCGGGCAGCGCTTCGCCGACCTGGCGCAGCGCCTGAACGCCTGGTCGGCTCAAAACGGCTACATTGGGCGGGTGTGGACGATGGGCGCCATCAACATCGAATGGGCTGGTCCAGAATGCAATCGAGACCGAACCTACTGCGCTTACTGGTGGAACACCCCCTACGTCACCCGCGGCTGGGTGGACGGCTTCAACGCCAACAGCGAGCGCGTGCAAACCTTCTTCAACTTCGGTGCCTGCGTTGGCTGCCCGACCACCCCCAATCCAAACTGGCAGTACCACACCGCCATGCCCTGGAACCAGGCGGAGGTGTATTACGTCTCCTGGGGCGCCCCGCCCGCCCTGCCGCTGCCGCAAATCTATCGCAACGACGGTTATCTCGCCCGGCAATGGCAGGCGGTCAGCCTGTACGGCGACCTCTACCTGGGCGGCGCCATCTCCTTTCCCGGGGTAATGACCCAATACCAGGCATGCCAGCAGCGCAGGACTTCCGATCCTACCTGTGAAACGCTCGACAACACCCCCGAAGAAGGCTGGACGCAGTTGATGAACGAACTCAACCGCAACAACAATACCGCCCAAAGCGCCCTGCGCTGGGTGACCGATATCCGCTGGCAGATCCGTTAAACCAAAGGAGATCGCCATGTTTCCAATTTTCAAAAACAAACGACGCGCACTGGCTGTGTTGATCGGGCTGGCGCTGCTGATCACCGCCGGCGTGCTGACCGCCGGCGGGCAGTTCGACCCGCCGGCTGGCGATGACTGGATTTCCGCCAGCGTCGCCGACCTGCAGCACCGCCTGGATCAGTCCACCAATCCCGCCGAACAAGACCTGCTCCAAGACAAACTCAACCGCCTCAACCACATCCAACAAACCCGCCAGGAAGCGGGCGTCCAATCGCTGCCGCCCCAGCCCGAAGAGCTCTGCCCGGCGCTGTCCCAAGCCGTAGAAACCCCGGCGCAGCGCGAGGAGGGCGTTTTGCTCCTCGAAGAGCACGATTATGAAGACCTGGACTTGATGGCGGACAACGGCTGGCAGGGCTGGGTAAACGGCAATTGGGTGCGCGTCCTCGCCGGGCGCTCGCCCGCCACAGCTGGCGGAAAACTGTTGGTGTTTACGGAAAATGTCGGCTTCCAGGGCTTCGACCTGCCCGCCCCGCTGCGGATCGAATCTGCCAGCGGCAGCCGCCTTGTCCTGAGTGACGCCGACGGCGCAGCCTACTACTTCGACGTGGCTGCCCGCCAGTTCCTCGCTGCGCCGGACGAGATCGTCCCCACCCTGCCGCCGCTGCCGACCTTCACCCCCCAGCCCAGCCGCTGCCCCTAACTGCCCGTAGCGGCAGCGGCAGATGCTTCACAGCCCGCGGCTGCTAACCATTAAAACCTGTCCGCGCGCCGGGCATCCGGCGCGCGGACAGTGCGACCCACCCATACCGGCGCCCGCTGGCAGCCGCCAGGGGCACCGCCCCTGGTTCACTTCAGGCGGGTGGAATAATAGCGCGACGGGTTGAAGCCGGTAGCAGGCGGCGCGGTAGATGCACCGCTGGTGCCGCCCACCAGGTCGAGGAAGGCGTGCGCCACCTCCGGCTGGAAATGCTTGTTCGACTGGTAGCGAATGTAATCCACCACCTGGTACGGCTGCCAGGCGGCGCGGTATGGGCGGTTGGAACTGAGTGCATCCCACACGTCTACCACCGCGAAAATGCGCGCGCCCATCGGAATTTCCTCGCCGCGCAGCCTGCGCGGGTAACCGCTGCCGTCCCATTTTTCATGGTGGCAGTAGGGAATGTCGATGATTTCGTTGAAATGCGGGATCGGGCGCAGCAGCTCATAGGCGTACAGCGGGTGGCGGCGCATGATGCGCCATTCGCCCTCGTCCAGCGGACCCGGTTTGAGCAGAATCGCGTCCGGGATGCCGATCTTGCCAATGTCGTGCAGCTGCGCGCCGCGCCGCACCTGCAGCAGGTCGTGACGTTCGATTCCCAGTTTCTTCGCCAGTTCCAGCGTGAGGTCAACCACCCGGTTGGTGTGCCGCTCGGTGGTGTAATCGCGCAGTTCCAGCGCCCGCGTCCAGCCGTCGATGGTCGCTTCGCAGGTCTGGGTCAGGTCGGTGTTGGACTTTTCCAACGACTGCGCCAGCTGGGCGTTCTGGATGGCAATGGCGGCGGTGTTGGCAATCAGACCGAGCAGGGCGGTATCGGTCATCACCCGGAAGCGCGCCGGGCGGTAGCTGTGTGCCTGCACCAGCCCGATCACCCTGCCACGCGCCACCATCGGCACGTACACCCCCGAGCGCACCGCGCGTGCACCGCGCACGAAGGACAGGCGCGCGGTGCCCGGCGGTCCTTCCGCCAGCAGGTCGTCGATCACCAGCGGTTTGCCGCTGCGAATCACGTCGAACTGGTGCGAAGCGGGCTGATCCTGCTTGGTCAGCCGCAGCACCTGGGCAATATCCAGCCGCTCGCCCTCGTGCTCGGCATAAACGCAGTTCAACTGCTGGCTTTCGCCATCGTACAGCGCGATGTACACCGTGCACACGTCGGGCAGCATCTGGTAAATCGCCGCGGTCAGGCGGCGGTAGATCTCGTCCAGGTCGTAGATGTCCGCCAGCGCCCTGCCCACCTCCCCGGCAGTTGCCAGTTTGCTCTCCTGCGGGGAGGGGCGCGGGCGGGTTTCTTCTTTGTGATATCGAGTCAGCGTGATCATCAACGCTTCGCGCCCGTTGTAGGTAATGCGGTCAACACTGGTAAAACTGCGCGCTAGTTTACCGTCGCGGGTGAAGATGAATAGTTCCAAATTGCGCAGCGCGCTTTCCTCTTCCATGCGGGCGATGATTTTGCGCAGGTTGTTTTCCCCCAAGCCGGACGGCAGGTCGCCGTCACGCTGGTCGATCAACAGGCTGCGCGGGATTCCCATCAAATCACAGTAGGTCTGGTTGACTTCCAGGTAGGTGAAATCGCTGCGGTCGAGCACGCAAATGGCGGCTGGCACTGTTTGAACCAGCTGGCGCAGCGCGTGTTGGGCATGGTGCATAGCTTGCTCGAAATAAATCATCGCTGGAGTAAAGGTCTTGCGGCGCGGGTAGATGGGTCGTTTCATGCGTCTGGTTCCAGTCCTCTTGAGGATTTTTTACCGCCTCGATCATTCTGCCAGGCACAGGGTTGTGCCAACTGGCCGCCATTCTTTTCGTCGCCCTACGGGAATTGGGCGGAAGGCAAGCACCGCTTTGCGCATGAATCTGCGCTCGTGTCCTTGCCAACCCCGGTAGGCTGCTGAATAGCGTTCATCTTGAAAACAGAAGGTGCAAGGTCAATGCCAGCATTACCGGCGCGGCGGACTGCGCCGCCGCGCCGGCTTACCCCCTGGCTGACCCGAATCGCCTGCGCCCGGCGCTACCCGCCGTTCGGCAAGGCGGACTGCCCCCCAAGACTGCGGTTAGCGCCGGACGAAAGGCAGGTAACTGCTGCTGCCCGGCGTGCCGGCGCTGCCGGTCAGGCTGGCTTGCACGTCCGGGCAGTTGAGCGAGTGCGCCGTCAGGTTAAGGCTCGTCCGCGCGCCAGGCAACACGCCCGCCGGCAGCACTACCCATACGCTTACCACCTGGCTGTCGCCGGGTTCGAGCTGAAGCGGATGCAGCAGTTGCGGCAGTTGCACCTGCCAGCCTGCCGCCGTGAATCCGGTCAACGTGATCGTATCCGGTTGGTTGCCAGTGTTTGCGACCTGCACATCCAGGCTGGCGCTGCTGCCCGCCGCCGCCAGGATCGGAGCGGGCGGCGCGCTCAGGTCGATCCCGCATTGGCGCGCGATCACCGTCAGGATTGCGCCCGCCCACACCGATTGGTCGCCGCTGCTTTCCGCCAGCAATTGCACATTGTGCAAACTGCCCGGCACGGCAGTGGACGGCAAATCCACCTCGACCTGCACCACCGCGCTTTCGCCGGCTTCCAATTGGATTTGCTCTACCGGCAGGCTGCCGCTCAGCCCGGACGCCAGTTGCAGACCCACCTGGTCTGGCAGCCGCCCGTCGTTGTACACCTGCAGCGTGAACACCGCGCGGTTGCCCGGCGCAACCACCTGGCTTTGCTCCAACGGCGAGAGCCGCAGCGCATAATCCGGCGCGTTCGCCCGGCAGGCAATGATGCTGAAATCATCCAACGCCCAACCCGGCGCGGCGTGACTGTCGTCGCTGCCCAGCAGGAAACGCACCCGCACGGCTTCGCCGCGCCGCTGTGCCAGGTCAACCGCCAGCCGCGTCCAGTCGTTCTGCCCGCACCACGCCCGCCGCCCACCGAGTGGGTTGCCGAAGGTCGTCGCCAGCGTCCCCGCGTAGTGTGGGGCGAGCAGCGCCGTTTCGGGCAGCGCCTGCCAGGCATCCGGCTGTTGGTTGGAGAACTCGATCAGCCCGCCGTCCAGACAGGCAGAGCCGCCGCCAAAATCGTAGGCACTCTCTGCCCGCAGGAACAAGCTAACCCATGCATCCTCGTCCTCCGCGGACAGGCTGAAGCGCGCCGTTGCCAGTGTTTGCATCGCCGTGGATGCCGGGACAGCCGCCGAAAGAACTCCGCTGCGTCCGAATGCACTGCCAGACTGCCAGCCGCCGCCTGCCTCCCAGCCCTGCGGCAGGGAATTCAAATCCGCGCTGTAAAGTGTCTCGGCGCTGCTGCCGGGCGGGCACTCACCCGCAGGCGGGAGCGTGGTAAACCAAAATGAACGGGAGTATACCCCGCTGCCGCAGCCGTTGAGCGCGCGCACCCGCCAGTAATAGCGCTGTCCGGGATGCAAATCGTCCACCAACGTGGTGGAGGTGTCCGCGATTCCATCCAGGTGGATCACCCCGCTGGAAAAATCCTCCACAGGGGATAGCTGCACCTGATAATCCAGCGCGCCGGAAACCGCCTGCCAGCGCAGGGTTGGGCGCAGGGGCACATTCCACGCCCCCATCTCCGGCTGCAACGGCAGCGGTGCGCTGGCGGGCGGCTGCTGGTCGATATGCAGCGCCAGGTCGGCGCTGCGCCGGTAGCTGCCGCGCTGACCGACGACCCGCATTTCATAACTGCCGCTGGCGCTCCCGGTAGTGATGTTCAATGCCAGGCGGCTGCTTCCCGGCGGGTTAACCTGCGGCGGGTCGAATCCCGCGCTGACCCCAGCCGGCGCGCCTTCCAGCAAAAGGAATACCGTTTCCGGGCGGGCGCTACCGAGGGTCACCAGCGCGGACGCCTGGCTTGCCGCCCCGGCGCACGCTGCCAGCCGGGCTGGTTCGACCGCCAGGCTGAAGCGCTGCGGCGCATTAGGGTACAGATTCATCGCCGGGTCGCCCAACAACTGGTACATTTCGCGGTACTTTTTGACCAGCGGCTCGCCCGGCATGTACAGGGTGCTGAAACGGTTGAGCGCATCGTTCAGCACCCTGCCAACCGGATGTTCCGCCGCCGCGTCCTCGAACAGCACGGCGAAGAACGCCTCCTGCAAGCGCCGGTCTTCGTTCCAATACCCGTCGGAGCCCGCGCCGATGAACGCCAGCGCGCCCGCCTCCGGCAGCAGCAGCCAGGTTTCGGCAAACGATTCCCCCACCGCCAGCCGCGCGGTATGGTTTGCCAGGCTAAGCACCAAGGGCACGGGCTGCCCGAGCAGTCCGCGCACGTGGCTCTGGCGAAGGATGGGACCGTCCCAGCCCAATACGCCGCCGTGCCCGTGATACACCACCAGCCCGCGCCCATCGTTCAGCGCGGCGATCACGTCCGCCTGGACGGCGGCATGCGTGCGTGGATACAGTTGATCCCCGCCCGGTTGTGGATGTGACGGAAAACGCCCATAGAAACCCGCAGGGATCAGATAATCCTCGATGACGTCATGATGAGTGGCTTCCACCGCTGTGTAATGATCCAGGTCGTCGGTGGCAATCAGCGCCGCCCGGCTCAACCAGTCTTCCGCCCCACTCAGACCGGCGTACGCCTGCCATTTGTCCAATACCGCCGCCAGTTCCGCCAGGTTGTGCACCGGCAGCCGCCCGTATGCCATGTCTGGAACAATGTCATTGATCCCGCCCAGAGTGGCATAATACAGGTCGGTTTTAACGCCGCCGGTCACCTGGCTGTTCCAGGCAGGCAGCAGGTCAACATCGCCAACCAGCAGCAGGTAGTCCGGGGCGCGGTTGGCAATCGCGGCTTTGATCTGGGCTGGCGTCGCGCCGCTCTGGCTAAGCAGCAGGGTGACGTTGAATCCCTGCGCCTGTTTCAACTGGATAAACCCGCTTAAACCGCCCGCCAGCCCGTCGGGGGCGATGATCAAATAATCTTCACCCGCTGCGGCAGGCTGGGTCGCGTCTCCCGCCGCCAGCGCCCGATCCCCGCCGGCGCCCGGCGCAAGCAGGCTCAGGCACAGACTGAACACCACCAGCCGCCAGCCAATTTGCTGAATGATCGTCATTCCGCCCCTCCAAATGCTCACCCCCGCCTCCTCGCAAGCATGGTGAAGAAGTAGCCGCTGGGTGCATTGTAGCACAAAGCAGCTGACGGTGGATTAAAAAAGCAAAATTTTCGACCGGTTACAAATCGAAAACCACCCAGGCCGGGTCGTGATCGCTGCCATCGCCGCCCAGTTTCTCCCGCCGCTGGATCCACGCCCCGCTCTGGCGCAGCGCCAGCCGCTGGCTCAACCAGATCTGGTCGAACAGATCGTAACGCGCCGGTTGACCACTTTCCTTGAAGCGGTGCGTCCAGGCCGGGCTGGCAGGCGGCGGATTATCGCGGCGCGGCGGGCGGGTTTCCTGCACCGCCGCCAGTCCGTTGACCAGTTCCAGCGTCGCGGACTGGGCGAACGGCGCCAAACAATGCGCGCCGGGCGCATCGTTCATGTCGCCCAGCAGCAGGAATGCCTGGTTGGGACGGGTGCGCGCGATCAGAATGCGCTCGGTCACTTCCGCCTGGCGGCGGCGGGTCAGGTCGGCGCGCTGCCTGCCGGTTACCGGGTTCTCGTGCGGCGCCAGGTACTGGCTTTTGAGATGCGTGTTGAACAGGGTGAACAAGCGCTTGCGCCGCCACGGGTCGAGGATCTCCACCTCCAGCAGGTCGCGGCTGAAGATGGGCGAATCCGGCTCGTCCGGGTGAGAGGCGAAGCGCCACGAGGTCACCGCCCCAATGGGCAATTTGCTCAGCACGCCCACATCGATCAGGCGCGGGTCATTGCCTTCCACCAACACTTGGTAGGGGTACAGATTGCTCAGTTCCTGGCGGTTGAAGGCTTGCAGCGCGGGCAGGTCTTCCACCTCCTGCACCGCCAGCACATCCAAATCCATTTCGCGCACCCGCCGGGCGACCTGCGCACTGGCTTCGCGCTCTTTTTCTTTGACCAGACGCCCCATGAACGAGCGCACGGTGTAATTTTCCGGGTCGTTGAAGGTATAGGTAACGTTCAGTCCGGTATCGCCAGCCAGGATCGCCTCGATGCGTCCTTTGAAATTAAAACGCGAAAACAGGTTATTCAGGTTAAAGGTGCCGACTGTGTAGATCATCTCGCTATCTCCGAAAACCCCGCATTCCCAGGAACGATAATTTCACCCATATTCGAATGTCTTTCGCATTATAATCTTTATACAAGATTTTCCACAAAGCAGGAAACGAAATGCAGAGCAATTTGGAATTGGTTACCATTGAAGAAGCAGCGAAGATAACCGGAAAAACCGTTCACAACATTCGCGATTATTTGCAGCGTGGCAGAATCGGAAAATACAATCCCCAAGGAGAAGCGATTCAACGCGCCGTAATAAGTTTTGAAGTCTATTCGATGACCACACAAAAATTCCATCTGGATAGCTACCTGGAAAGCCAGTTTAAAAAAATGAACCAACAAAAGATTGCTGGCTTAATAAAAATTAGGTTCGATGAACTTTTTAATGATATTAATCCCTACCTTTTATCCTGTCAAACTCAACGTATTATCACCTTCTATGATCTGGTTAAAAATCTCCTCGATGCTCATCTTTCCTCACAGGAGGAAACCCTGTTCGGTGAATTTTTAGAAGGTTTGGCAATTTTTGTGTGCAGCAGGGTTTATGATGGCCGCAAGTCTTCCGCGGAAGGCATCGACCTGGAGTTCACCCGAGATGGCATTCTCTACTTGATCTCGATCAAATCCGGACCGAATTGGGGCAACAGCAGCCAGATCAAAAAACTGATCGATAACTTCAAAAAAGCAAAACGGATTTTGCGCACCAATAACCCGACCATCCAGATTCAAGCCGTCAATGGCTGCTGCTACGGCAAGGATGCCCAGCCGGACAAAGGCGATTATCTGAAATTGTGCGGGCAGGCTTTCTGGGAATTTATCTCCGGCGATCCCGACCTGTACACCGAATTGATCGAGCCGCTCGGTTATCAGGCAAAGCAAAAGGATGAAGCCTTCTCCATCGAGTATGGACGCATTCTAAATCTGTTCACGCTTGAGTTTGCCAGCCAGTTCTCCCAGAATGGCGTCATCGATTGGCAGCGGCTGCTGCGCTTCAATTCCGGCAAGAGCGATTAGAAAGAATTACAGGTGAATACCATGCATTCAACCAACCTATTTTCCCCTTTTGCGGACATCCGCCGCAACCACGCCATCGAACACGCCACCTTGCAGGTGCTGGCGGAGAAAAATCCCCGCCTGCAGCTGGCGGGTTACTCCGATACGGGTGGTTTTTGGATTCTCGGCAAGGTCGATCTGGACGACCTGCAGGAAGCCATCTACCACGCCCAGCAGCGCCTCAACCAGGGCGAAGCGCACCTGGCAATCCACCCCAACTGCGGCACCAACTTTGCCGCCAGCGGGATGGTGGCGGCGCTGGTCGCCTGGGTGGGCATGCTCGGCGCAGGCAGTTCATCGCGCAGCCGGTGGGAGCGCCTGCCGGTCATTGCCGCGCTGGTCACCCTCAGCCTGATCCTCACCCGCCCGCTGGGGCCCTGGCTGCAAGCCCGCGCCACCACGGATGCCCGCCTCAACGGGCTGCGCGTCGTCCAGATCGACCGCTTCGAACGCGGCGGTATTCCCCTCCACCGCGTTTACACCCGCTACGGATAAGCCCCCATGCCGCCTGCCCCAGCCAGCCCGCCCCAGGTACACCTGTTCTACGGAGATGACGCCCAGCAAATCGCCGACCACCTCGCCGCGCTCGAGGCGCAATTCAACCGCGACCCCGGGCTGGCGGAGTTGAACATTACCCGGATGGATTTTTCTGACCGCCGCCTGAACGAGGAGCAGTTCCAGGCGGCTGCCTATACGCTGCCATTCCTCTCCGACCGCCGCCTGGTGATCGCGCGCAACCCGTTCCTCTATTTCCGCTCCGCCGAAACCTGCCAGCGCCTGGTCAACCTGCTGCAAGGGCTGCCGCCCAGCACCACCCTCGCCCTGGCTGTCGCCGACATCCACCAAGGCGGTAAAAAGGGCTGGGAGGTGATGGACGACGGCAAGCGCGGTAAAATCATCCGCGCCTGGGCAGACAAAGCCGGCAGCCGCGCCGCGCTCAAGGAATTGCGCCTGCCCCGCCCACAGGACATGACCCATTGGATCGTCGAGCGCGCCAAACAGGAGGGTGGACAGATCAACCCGCGCGCCGCCGCCGAGCTGGCAGCGCTGACCGGCAACGAGACCGGCATCGCCGTCCAGGAAATCCGCAAATTGCTGTTGTATGTCAATTACGCCCGCCCCATCGAGATCGAGGACGTGCAGGAAGCCGCCGCCTCGGGCGGGGTGGCAAATATCTTCACCCTGTTGGACGCCATAGAAGCCGGCAATCCGCGCGCCGCGCTCAAACAGCTCAAACTGCTGCTCGAAGAAGAAGACCCCGCCTACATTTTCGGCATGATCGTCCGCCAGTACCGCCTGATGATCATCGCCCGCGAAGCCCTGGATCAGGGCACGTCCCCGTTCGAACGCCTGCGAGCGTTCAAAGTCTCCGAAAAGGCAGCCGAAATGCTTACCCCCCCGGCACGCCGCGCTCCCCTTACAAAACTGGAAGCCGTCTACCGGCAGTTATTGGCGGTCGATCAAATGATAAAATCAGGACAATCCGATCCTCAGGTGGCAATCCAAACGCTGATTGTCCGTTTATCCAATCGTTGAATTCTGACCCTTAATAGTCCCGTCCGCCCAACGCTGATCCACCCGCACGCGCGACTTGCCGCCTTACACGACTGTAAGGGCGATTACCCCCACCTGGCACGAACCTTGTTACCCGAATCATCGCCAGGCGTATGCTGTTGTACGCCCACGACAGGCTGTTGGAGGCACAAACCGCATGAAATTGAATTCCCGTTCCGTCATCATCCTTGCCCTGCTGCTTGCGGCAGTTGCAATCTTTGCCCATATCCAACCGGCGCAGGCTGCCAGCGAACCGCCCGAAGAACCGGTAATCGAGCTGCCACCGGGATTGGAGCAGGTGTTCATCGAGCGCCTCAACCAAGCCGGGTTGCAGTCGTTAGGTTTCCTGATCTACGAGCCGCGCGTGGCAAGCGTCGAGATCTCGCCTGACGGCGCCACCGCGCTGATCTGGCTAGCATTCTTCGACCCGCAGACCGGGCAGTTGGTCGAGGGCGAGCCCGGATTAGTGATTGCCCGCCTGACCGCCCCGGACGACGGACAGAAAAACATTCAGTCCTGGGACGTGACCATGCAAAGCGACCAGGACTGGCAGCAAGCCATGACGCAGGTGCCCCCGGATATGCTCACCGAGGAGGTGCGCGAACTGTATTTCCAGCCTTCCAGCGATGAAAAGTCGATCCTCAGCACGGTGTACCGCGGGTACAAGCTGCCCTGGCCGGCTGGGGTGTCGCACCGCGTTTCGCAATCCGTCAGCCACACCACCTGCGCCAGTTGGGTGGACTGCCGCTACGCCTGGGATTTTGCCGAGAACCACCCCAACCAGAACTGGCCGACCCTGGCAGCGCGCGGCGGGATCGTCTACCGCGCGCGCTGGAACGTGCCCACCCGCGCTGCCAACGCCTGTGGAAGCGATGGCACCACCGGCAATTACATCGTCCTCGAAGACCGCACCACCACGCCGTACACCTACCAGCTGTACCTGCACCTGGCAGCCGACAGCATCCCCGAACGGCTGCGCACCCCCGGTGCGGCGGTCAGCCAGGGCGAGTACATCGGGCTGGTGGATAACACCGGTTCGTCCTGCGGCAGTCACCTGCACTTTCACGTCCACGCCAACCCCCATTCTTATTGGGGCACCTCGGTGGATATCCGCTTCGATGATGTACCCTATAACGATGGCCGCCCGCGCACTTGCGCCGAAGCCGCCAACTGGTCGGCCTACGGCAATCAATGCGCCCCCAACAACCGCTATGAATCCGGCAACATCGGCACCAACCCGCCCTCCGGTTCGCTCAGCCTGCCCGCCCCCGGCGTGGAGATCAATGCACCCACGCTGCTGGTGGCTGGAACTGCCCAGGACGATCAACAGGTCACCCGCATCCAGGTCATCGCGCGCGGGCTGGACGGCGTCTGGAAGGACGCCGGCGCTGCCTTCAACCACAGCCCGTTCGCCGTGGATGTCGACCTGTGCGCCGCGGGCATCCCCAACGGACCGGTTGAGATTGCACTGCGGGTGTGGGACAACCACGGCAACGTGACCATCCAGCCGCAGGGACTTCGCACGGTACTGAAAAATTATACCTGCAGCGCCCAGCCGGCTTGCACTCTGACCGATAACAAAATTATCCTTTACAGCCAGCCCAATTACGCCGGAGTGTGCCGCGAATACCTTTTGAACGGCGAAATTACCGTTCCAGACCTGGCAAGCGGCGGAACACCGGTCGGCAGCAACAATACCCAGTCGATCCGCGTCGGCGCCGGCGTACGCGCCGTGCTCTACGACGGCAGCAGTTACTCCGGGCGCGCCGAGGCGTTCGAGCAGGACGACCCCAACCTGGCGGATAACCCAATTGGAGCAAAAACCGCTTCCTCGCTGCGCCTTCAGGCGCACAGCGCCGGGGGACTCGAGTCGAACATGGTTTTCCCCGCCAGCGGCGCGTCGATCCCTGCCACCCAGTCGATCACCCTGTTCATGACTTCGCCGTATGCCACCGGCTTCCGGTTTACCCTCAACCGCGACGGGCAAAACTACCGCGTCATTGACAACCTGAGTTTTCCGGCCGCCTCCTTGGGCACTTTGCCCCCCGGGTCGTATTCGGTGCGCGGCTGCGCCAAAACCGGCGCCTCCGGCGGCAACTGCGCCGACCAGACAGCATGGATCAATTTCAGCGTCACCAGCGCGGCGCTGCCCAATAACAGTCTCAAAACCGCCCCGTTCAACGACGATCTCAACACCAACAACGGCGACTGGCATGTGATGGGCGGCTGGCAGCACACTGGGCAGCACTGGCGCTACGGCAACGGCAGTTCTTATAGCGGTGCGGGCAGCCTGACCTCGCCACCGATCCGCCTGCACGACAGCGACAACGCCTACCTGTATTTCAACTACCGCCACAAAACCGAATCGGCTGCCGGCTGGTGGGACCAGCGCAGACTACAAATTTCGGTCGATGGCGGCGACTTCACCGACCTGCCCGAATGGGGGTTATTCACGAACGACCCGCTCACCACCCAGACCTGGTTGAACAGCCCGAACATCGACCTGAGCGCCTATCGCGGCAGAACGGTGCGCATCCGCTTCCATTTCAACGCGTTGGACGGCAATTACAACCAGGGCAACGGCTGGGAGATCGACAACGTCCAGGTGCTCGCCACCCAGCCGCACAGCGGCTGTGCGGCGCCCTCCGGCAATACCGGCACAGCCAGCGCGCGCTGGATAAACATTGGCGACACCCTGGTCGGCGAAACCCTGTGCACCCCCGGCAGCCAGCTGCACTACCAGTTCTTTGGCTTCCAGGGGCAGACCATCCGCGCCGAGGTCAACGCGGCGGTGATCGGCTCGCATCTCGATCCGTACCTGTACGTGCTGGATACCGGCGGCAAATTGATCGCGGAAAATGACGACATCGTTGCCTTTCAGGAGCGCGATTCGCGCATCGACCTGACCCTGCCCTACACCGGCATCTACTACCTGCGGGTTAAAGCCTGGGATCATCCCGGCGTTGGCGGACCGGACTACTTCTACGTCTTGCGCCTGTTCGAACTCAACGCCTCGCCCAACCTGCGCTTCACCATCCCGGCAGCCAATTGGATCGCCGGCGGACCCTTCGAACTGCGCGCGGAGGTCAACACCTCCGCCAGCGGGGTGGAAAAAGTGGATTTCTACTACCGTGCACCGGACTGGATCAATACCCGCTGGCAGTTGATCGGCAGCGACACCAACGGCAGCGACGGCTGGAGCATGAACGTTGACCCAGCCAATTTCGGCGGCATGACCGGCGGCGCGGTGTACGCCGAAGCGCGCGGCGCCAACGGCAGCATCTGGGGCGACCTGCGCCTCAATCTGCAAATCGACGGCGTTCGCCCGACCAGCCAGCTGACCGGCAGCCTGCCCGCCAGCCCGCAATCCACCGCGGTGCAGATGCATTGGAGCGCCGCGGATGACGTCTCCGGGGTTGACCGGGTGGAATTTCAGTACCGCGTCAACGGCGGCAACTGGCAGGACTGGAACGTCAAGCCGCGCGCTGACAGCGGTTCGGTCTGGTTCCTCGGCGAGGGCGGCAACAGGTATGAGTTCCGCATCCGCGCGGTTGACCGCGCGGGCAACGTCCAAGACTGGAACTCCAACGGTCAGACCGCCACCCTGCCCTCCACTTGCGCCGCCGGCAGCAACGAGACGAGCAACAACCAGCGCAGCGGCGCGGTCAACCTGGCAATGGGCTCCGCCCTGGAACAGGTGCTTTGCCCGGCAGCCGACCATGACTGGCTGTACGTGCAGGCGGTGGCGGGAGTGCAATACATGGCACTGGTCAATTCGTTGGGCGGCGGGGCTGCCGTGCGCCTGGGACTGTACGACAGCAACGGCAATCTGTTGATGGAGCGCGCTTCCATCGAGCTTGGTCAGGGTACCGGTTTCCAGTGGAGCGTGCCTGCCAGCGGCAGCTACTTTCTGCGGGTAACCCCGCTGGAAGACGGGCTGTTCGGCAGCAACGTGCGTTACCGCATCTGGTGCGGCGAGCCCAAACTGACCTACCTGCCGTTGATCAACCGTTGATCCTTTCCTGGCAAACCTCAATGCAGCATCAAGTTATCCGTCTTTGCGAAGGACAGCTGCAGTGCGCTGCAGGCGTCGCAGGCTGCGCCCGCTGGCAATGACGTCTTAATCATCCCAAACTCACGTTGGTAATCTACCCCGTGCAGGATGCAACAAGGTATCCTGCACGGGGTTTTTTAACCTGCCGGGTGTGTGGTAGTGCCGCCCAAAGATTCAGGCGTAGCCCAATATATCCTTGCGTTTTTCGCCCCAGCGCAGCGCGTCGGCAATCCCTTCGTCAATCGGGCGGCGTGCCTTCCAGCCAAGCAGGCGCTCGGCGGTATCCGCGTTGGCGTACGAACCGGCAACGTCCCCCGGTCGCGGCGGCATCTCGCGCAACGCCACCGGCTTGCCGTACACCCGCTCGAAGGCGCTCACCAGTTCGCGCACAGTGACCCCCGTGCCGGCACCCAGGTTGATCACCAGGTAACCATCCGCCGGGCTGCCAGCCCGTTCGAATACCTGCTCGAAATCCAATACGGCTTTCAGGTGCGCCTCTGCCAGGTCCCACACGTGAATGAAATCGCGCAGCCCGCTGCCGTCGCGGGTTGGCCAGTTGACCCCAGTCAGCTCGAAGTAGGGCAGTTTCCCCAGAGCGACGTCCACCAGTTTGCCCAGCACGTGCGATGGGTAGCGCACATGAATCCCGCTGCGCAGCTGCGGGTCGGCGCCGATCGGGTTGAAGTAGCGCAGCGCGATCCCGCGCATCCCGTATGCTGCGCAAAAATCGCGCAGCACCATTTCCATCATGTATTTGGTGCGCGCATACGGGCTGGAGGGTTTAAGCGGCGCGCTTTCGGTCACCATGAAATCCGGGACAATATCATAGATCGAAGCCGAGGAACTGAACAGCACCCGCTTGTACCCCAGCCGGTTGAGCACGCGGAACAGTTCCAGTGACTTGGCAACGTTTTGGTGGTAATACTCGTAAGGGCGCTCGACCGAATCTGGGACAACCGCCAGCGCCGCACAGTGAATTGTCGCGTGGATATCGGCATGTTCGCCAAAAATGCGTTCCAGCAAGGCTTCATCGGCAATATCCCCCTGGTAAAAAATTCGCCTGCGGGTGAATTCCACCCGCCCGACCGACAAATTATCCAGCAACACCGGGGTGTGCCCGCTGTCCAACAATGCCGAAGCAATCGTGCTGCCAATGTAACCGGCGCCGCCGGTAATCAGGAATTTCATCGCGCCTCCAAAAAGGTTCAGGGGAATTGTTCGCAGCCCAGTTGAGCGGCTGCGCTGCTTAAAGCCATGTGCTGATCGGGCATGCTCTCGGTCTGCGCCGCAATGCGCTGCCACAGACGGCACAGCACCGGCGGCATCGCCGGTGAAACCTCCGCCGCAATGCGCGACTGCTCGAGCGCGTCCTGCCAACGCCCAACATGCGCGTACGCCTCGATAAACGGGAAACGCTCCGCCGGGTCGTTGGGGTAATCCTGCAGCGCAAAAGCCTGGTCGCCAAGCGCAGCGGCGCCTTGCCAGTCACCCTGCTGCCGCGCCAGGTCGGCTTTCTGGTAAAAATAACACCACCCGTGCGCTGGTTCGGATCCATAGAGAAACGCCGGCGGCAGCGCCGGTTGCTGCGGCAGCGCCAGAATCCAATTGGTCGAGGACAGGTTCTCCGCCGCGCGGCGCAGCGGCAGCGGCAGGAACGGATTGCCGGCCTCCACCGCGCCGTCCACCACCCGCAAGCAGGCAGGCGGCTGGAAATACAGCGCCAGCACCCGGTCGGTGGTGCTGGAAAACTGCGCCGCCAGGTAATCCACCGCCACCGGCAGACCCGGGCGCAGGTCGGGTAGCAGCGGCGAGCCCAGCCGGATGGTCGGGTAAAGGAAGTGGTAGCCCATCTCCTGCGTGCGGTTTTCCGGCGCATAAATCCAGTTGAGCGGCGCAGTGACCGAATTGTCGCTGTAAAAGCGCAGCGGCAGATCGTTGCTCATCAGGATCGTTCCAGGCGCCAGTCCTGGCGCGCGCCACACCAGCTGCCAGAACAGGTTCTTCTGCACCGCCCAGTCGCGCCGGTAGGCATTGGCGGTGAGAAAATCCTTGCCACTGGCGCTGCCGATCAGTACCGCTGCCAGCCCAACCCGCACCCAGACCTTAAGCGGCAATCCTTCGATCAACGCCGCGACCAGCAGGGCGCTGCCCGGCATGAACGCCAGGGTAAAGCGGTCATTGGGAAATTCCAGCCGCAGCGGCAAGCCGGTGACGTAGAACGGCACCCCCGCCACCGCCAGCCAGAAAGCCGCCAAAGCCAGCATTTGCCGCGCGGCGCACCGCCGCTCGCCGGTTGGCGCTGCTTTTGCCTTCGCCAGCGCCGCCGCCGTCAGCAGCGCTGCGCCTGCCAGCACGCCGGCATACAACGCGGTCGTCAGCAGCCCTTCGCCACTCAAATTCGGCAGTTGCAGCGCACCGGTCCACGCCAGCACCGCCGCACTGCGGATTTGCTCCAGCGCGCTGACCGCCAGCCCCGTCAGGGTCGCGCCGAAATCGCTGCGCAGCCCGTCCAACAGGCGCGGGGCGTAATTGTTGGTCTGGTAGGGGAAGAAAAACGCGCGCCACACCGCTGCCGCGATAAACAACACCAAGAACGGCAACCATGCCCGCCCAATCCGGCTCAAACGCGCGCGCCAGCCGGTAAACTCGCTGCGCAGTGCAAAACCAATCAACAATGGGCGCGCCAGCTCGAGCAAAAAGAAATATTCCACCGTGACCAGGTTGACCAGCCCCGCCAGCAATCCGCCCGCCAGCCACGCCGGGCGCCAGCGGCTTTTTGGCAGCGCGCGCAGTCCGGCATACAACGAAAAGAAGAAAAACGAGAGCATCCAGAAGAAATGCCCGTACACCCTGCCAATTGCCTGCTGGCCAAAACCCGGATAAACCGCCAGCGCCAGCGCGGCAATTGCCACCGCGCGCGGCTGATCCTTCCACACCTGGCGCAGCACCAGCCAGAACAAAACCGCGCTCAGCCAGCGCCAGCCCAGCCCGAAAATCTGCCATACCCACGGCTGGCTGCCCAGCTGCGCCGAAAATTGGTAGAACAACCCCCACAGCGGGCGGTTGGTGGAGAAGTAACGCTCCAAGCCCTCGCTTCCGTAGGTGGCCGCGATCCACGAGATCGGAAAATCATCCCAGTAAAAACCCTGCAAGGGGAAAAGCAAGCCGTGCGCCAGCAGCACCAGCGCCAGCAGCCAGAGCGGAAAGCGCCGCTCGTCCAGCAGCCGCTCAAGCATCGCTGTCAACCCCGCCGTCCTCGCCGCGCCCGCTAAGCACCCGGCGCACAAAATAGATCGGCCGCCGTTTGACCTCCTGGAAGATGTAACCGATATACACGCCGATGATCCCCAGCGTAATCATCAGGATTCCGCCCACTACCAGCAGCACGAACATCAGCGAGCTCCAGCCTGGCGCCAGGTTGGACTGCTGATCAGTCACCCAGAAACTGAGCACATAGATCACCTCAACCAGCGCCAGCAGCAGAAAAATGCCCCCCAGGGAAATACCGATGAACAGCGGCGCCAGGGAAAACGAAAACAATGCATCGGTAGCCAGGCGCAGCATCTTGCGCAGCGAGTACTTCGAGCGGCCGGCAAGCCGCGCCGCGGGCGTGTAGGGCAGGATGACCGTGCGAAAGCCCATCCACGCCACCATGCCGCGCAAAAAGCGCTGGTATTCGCGCATCTTGCACAGCGCATCGGCTGCCCGGCGGTGGAGCAGGCGGAAATCACCGCTGCCGGGTTGAATCTGAGTATTGCTTAACCGGTTCAACCAGCGGTAAAAGGTGTCCGACGTCCAGCGCTTGAACCAGCCCGCCTGCTGGCTTTCCACCCGCTGGGTGAGCACCACCTCGTAGCCGCTTTGCGCCAGGCGGATCATCTCGGGGATCAATTCGGGCGGGTGCTCCCCGTCGCCATCCAGGGTGATCACCAGGTCGCCGCGGCTGTGGTCCAGCCCGGCGGTCAGGGCTGCCTGGTGCCCAAAATTGCGGCTCAGTTCAATCACCGTCACCCGCCGGTCACCCGCGGCGATCGTCACCAGCCGTTGGGCGGTGGCGTCCTTGGAGCCATCGTTGATGTACAGGATCGAAACCTCGTGTTCGAGCGCATCGACCGCCGCGCACAGCCGCTGGTGGAAGATGTGGATGGCTTCCTCTTCGTTATAGACCGGGATAACCAGGTCGATGCGCAGACTTCCGCGGGGCAGGCTGTCAGCAAGTTCGGGATTGGGTGGGTTCATGGGGCGCCGTCCTTGTCCAGGCTTAAGCGGATTCCATAAAAATCTTCAATACACAGATTCAACCAGTTGTTTGGGTTGAGTTGCAAATCCAAGCCAAAATTATACTCGTAAGGGGTTACCATCAGCCGGGTTTGCCCTTCCGCGGCTGCCTGGCGGATGAGCACATCGCGCCCATCCCACTCGGCGGCGTGCTGGCGCATTTGCGTGTGGATCGATCCGAGACGAATGGCAGTCTGCCCGCTGACCATGATCAAGATCAGCGCCACAATGACCAACCCACCCCAGCCCATACTCAGCCCGTGCTGGCGCAGCCGGTTGCCGCCCCACAAGCCGATTATGAAGAAAGCCATGCATAAAACGAACTGCGCCACGAACAGCGAACGTTCCGGGTAGTACCCGCCGACGAACGCCGACGGCGCAAACATCATCAGTATCGCCGCCAGTGGCAGGTGCAGCAGCAGCGCTGTTTCCCAGCCACGCAGCCGGAACACCTTCCCCAGCCAAAATTCCTTCATCCCCATTCCGATGAGCATGCCCAAAAGCAGCAGCAAGGCAAAAACCAGGAAGGGAAACGCCCTGCCCTCTTCAGCGGCGCCGAACAAGTAGAGAAAATTTTTCCACAGCAACGTCGAACCGAGTTCGACCACCTTGCTCAACTCGGTGGATACGCCAATCGTCGCCATACGGCTGGCATTGCCCGATGAAGTCAGAACGATCAAGAAACCCAGGACGCCGCCCGCCAGTCCAGCCAGCGCCACTGGCAGCCGGAAGGGGGGCTCTCTCTGCGCCTGGGAGCGCCATTCCAGGTAAGCCGCCGCAGTGAGACAGGCGATTCCCAGAATGGCAATCGTCTCGTGAAATCCGGCGCTTAAAAACGCCAACAGGAATAACAAAGCCGGCCGGTCGACAGCCGGCGGGTTCTGAACGGCGCGCACCCACACCCCCAGCGCCAATACCAGTAGAGACAATCCGCCAGTGACAATCAACGCGTGCAGCGTCCAGAAAATCGCCTGGTAGGGGTCGGTGGAGATGATGAAAGTCAAAAAAACCAGCCCGGCGGACAGCAACGCCACCACCCGGCGTGTCAGCGGGCGCAGCACGGCGTTGAACAGGTAATACAGGCTGCTTCCCAACCCTGCCAGCAGCACCAGCGGACCCAACGGTATCGAGCCGCTGCCCAGCAGGAATGCCAGAAAATTAACAATGTGGCTCATGAAGCGCCCGTTGATGGTGGTGAAGAAATTCCATACTGAGCCGCCCCAGCCGTAATCGCGCAGCACATTGAGATAGCAATAATCGTCCGCGTACAAGCGGTTATGAGCAGCGGTTAAAAACGTGAACCCCCAGCCAAGCACCAGCAGTAACGCCAGCGCCAACAGCAGTCCGCGGAAAATCAACCCCGGCAACCGGCTGGAGCCCGGCACGCGCCGCAGCTGCATCCGCGCCAGCAGCCAGCCGCTCAGCGCAAAGGATAACCAGACATTCGACCATAATGTCAGCAATACCATCGCATTGCCCAGCGGCGTGCCGATGGGCTTGTTCACCGTGCGCACGAACGCGCCGGGTTCCTCGATGCCATACTCCAGCCTGCCGTAACGGCAGCACAACCAACCATTCGCCTTTGCCTTGCAGGACGATGAAGAATTTGCCCCACCCGCGTCCCTGCCAGGTAAAACCGGCGCTTTGCCCGGCGGGAACCTCAAACCGGATGCCATCCGGGACGATCGCCGCCTTTCCGCGGGTTTGCACCTGGCTGAAGGAGATGTCTTGAATACCGTTATTGATCCAGACCAGGTCGATGACGCCACTGTTGCCAGCGGCAGGGATCATCTCGACTTCGATTCGTTCCGGCAGGGTAAACAACGCCATGGATGGGCGCGGGTAACCAAAGAACAGCCCCAGGGTGAGGATTGCAGCTGCATACAACCACCAGACCGGCTTGTGCCTGGCTGGTGGGTCCCCAACCGGTTTTCGTTCGAAAAAAAAGGCGATGGCAACAATCAGAGCCAACGCCACTCCACCGCTGAGCACCATGCGCACGCGGCTGACCTGGGTTGCCGGCTGGAAAATGAACCAGTACAAATTCAATGACAGGCTCGCCCACAATACAAACCAGGCGATGATTTTGGCATCTCGTTTGTTCAGCAGGGATCGGAGAAAGGTCATATCAGGGCGCACCGGTGAAGGCAAAGATAGCGAACTCCACGTTCTCGAACATCGGAGTGAACCATTGGCTGTTCTGGCGGGCATATTCCGCCAGATCCGTATAACCTACCTTCCACACAATCAGGTAATCCGCCTGGTATGTGCGCAGGTCGGCAAGTGCCCGCTCAGGCTGCGCCGCCTCCCATTGCGGCGCGAAGGCGGTTTTCCCGCTCAACAGCGCCAACACGCGCGGCTTGAAAAAAGCAACCACCTGTCCATCGGGGATCGAATCGCGCGCGTAGGCGAACATTTCCTGGCTGGTGGGCAGCCCGATCCCCTCGTTGAACGCCTGCAGCGGAAGCCTGCCATAATCCTTCCAGTATTCTTTCGCCGGCAGCAACGTCAACAGTAACACCAGCAGAATCGCCGCCGCCAGACCCAGCCGCCTTATGTACATGTTCTCGAACCGGGATGCTACGGAGAAACTGTATTTTAACCCCAAAAAGACGTAGTACAGGAAAAAGAATACCAGCGGCAGGAAGAAGCGCATTCCCTGCGGGTGCGGCCAGATCAGGATGACCGCCAGGTGACCGGCGAAGTAGCATTCGATCAGCCCGATCGATTCGCGCAGCCGGCGCAAAAACCCAACCGCAAATAATAGCGTCGACACCAGACTGGTGAAGCCAAAAATATTCCAGATAACCGGGTCGCTGCCCCACAGGTAATTCAGCGCGACAGCGACCGTTTCCAGGTTGTTTTGAATCACCGCCCAGTTCCATCCGGCGGTCTGCCCCAGGTAATCGCTGGTGCTGGGCAGCAGCAAATTCAACGCCACCATCACCGCAAGACTGGCGCCCGCCACCTGCCAAAACCAATTCCGCCGCCAGCGGTGTTGGAAGATCTGTTCCAAGAAAAAAGCGATCCACAATACCACGCCGACGCTGCGCACCGCAATCGCTGCGCCCATTGCCAGCCCTGCCAGCCAGCCGCCCCACCTGCCGCCGCGTTCCTCCTTCAACCGCTCGATCAGCAGCACCGCCAGCATGGTAAAGAAAACGAAGGGCATATCCGAAAGGATTTGGTCTTTGTAGGACCAAAACATCGGGCTGAAACCAACCAGCGCCACGATCAGCGCGCGCATCGCCGGGTTGAAATACCTTCTCAGCCAGCGCTCGAACAGCGCCAGCGCGCCAAGCGCGCACGCCATCCCCAGGATTTTGAAGGCGGTCAGATTGATCCCAAACAATGCCACCAGCGGCGACAGCAGCAGCGGGAACAGCGGCGGGTAGGCTCGCGGACCCAGCAGGACCGCCGGATTGTGGATCACTCCGATATCGGTGTACGCCACGCCGTTGACGATATTGTGCGCGTGGACAATGTACTGGGCAAAATCATCCCCCCACGGGTGCCCGGCGCGCAAGGTCAAACCGTAGAACACAACCACCGCAGCCAGCGCGGCATAGGGCAGCCACACCTCACCGGTGCGATAGGCATCTGCCAGTCCTTGTTCCGTTTTGCTGTGATGCAGGTTTAACCTCAAACCAGCCTGTACCAGCCAACCCAGACTGAGCATGCCCACGCCAACCACCAGCAAGTACACCAGCCAGGAATACAACCCGAATGGATACGCCTGCTGAATAACTTTCTCCGCGCTGCCTGGCTCGAGCTGCTGGTTCACTTGCTGCCCGCCAACCCGCAAGGTTGCCTGCACGGGCTGGTCGGTTTGCAGCGTGACCAGGAAGCGCTCCCAGATGCGTCCCTCCCAGCGGATTTCACCCGTCTCGCCGGCTTTCAGGCGGATTATCAGCCCTTGCGGGGTGATCTCGCTATTCTCCGGCAGATGCAGCTCACTGAAAGATACATCCCCGATACCGTTGTTCAACCAGGCAACCTGGACGGCACCATCCTGCACACCGTCAAGGCTGAGACGCAGGGTCACCGCGCCGCTCCAGGCAAACAGATGCGGACGCGGCGCCGGAAAAAAGGCGAACAGCGCCAGGCTTAACAGCAACCCGGCCAGCCAGGCGTTCGCCGAGATGTAGCCCGGCGCGAGCAGCTGGCTGAATTTCTCTTTCCGTCGCCCCGCCAGCCAGCCGATCAGGACGACCAGCGCCGCCAGTCCAACCCCGGCGCTGACCGCCAGCCGGCGCAGGCTGAGCGCGCTGGCAGGCTGCAAAAAGAGCAGGTAAATTCCCAGAGTAAACGCCGCCCACAACACCAGACCCCAAGCCAGGAGCGCCCCCTCTTTCAGGCTCGATTTCATCCCTCCTCCCATAACGGCGTCAGGCGCAGCAGCCGGATCACCCCGCCCAGCGACAGCGCGCCTGCCAGCAGCATAAGCACTTTCACCAGCGGGTAATACAGGCTGTTGCCAACTGCCATTGCCAGCTGTTTTTCCAGTGCTTGACCGTTTTCCAGCCGGATGCGCTCGCTGCGCCCGGCGTTCTCGAACAGTATCTCCACCGGCTGGTCGCTGGTCATCACCCAGCGCAGTTCTCTCCAGGCACGCCCCTGCCATTCCAGCCAGGCCGGGCTGCCCTGGGCGAGGTCGAACACGACCCCTGTTCCGGCGCGGATTTCGGCACCTTCCGCCAGCCGGAATTCGGAATAGGAAACATCCACCATGCCATTGTTCAGGCTGACCAGTGTCACCTGCGCAGGATGCTCACCCAATGGCTGCATCTCCAGCCGCAGGTTGACCGGCAGGGCAAACAACTGCCCCGGCGGGGCTGGAAAAACCAGGTGAACCACCGCCGATGCCAGCAAACCTGCGCGCCAGATCCAGTCGCGCTGCCCTGCCCGCGTGAACACCGCCAGCAAGTCCAGCCCGCGCCAGCGCGCCAGCAACACACACCCAGCGCTGGCTGCCAAGCCCAGCCCGCCCGCCAGCACCAGCCGCCTCAGGCTGAGCACACCCAGCGGCTGCAGAAACACCAGGTACAGGTTTAACCCAAAACTCAACCACAGCGCGACAAAAATTGCCCATGTGCGCAGACGGTTTCCGGTTCGTAACTGTTTGGCATTGGGAACAGGCGGGGATGCAGGCTTCATATCCTCGGCTCTATGATGGCTATTGTACCATCCGCCTATTCAACTTTGCCGAGCAGATTTTGCCTCACGAAGATCAGACCGATCGAATCGCGATACAACAGGGCGTAACCTGTCAGTGCCCCCCGGTCGGCGTCGCGGTAGAATGCCTGGTTACGGGCAAACTGCTCGGTATCGATGCCCTCTGCTTCGGGATGAAGATAGTCGCGGATACGCTGCTGCAGCAGGATCAAAACGTCGAAATCCGTTTCGCGCAGCCATTCGTACGACAACAGGTCAAATGTCGTCTGCCCTTGCCAGAAAGGCGTGTCCAAAAAATACAGGCGGTAATCGTAATACACCTTCAATGGCTGGCGCTGCCACGCGGACAACTGCTCCACCACCCGGTCGTGGAATTGCAGACGTTCATTATTCTCCGCCCGCGCTGTCCGCTCGCTCCAAAACGCGGCGTCCTGACCAAGAAAAACAACCACCTGAACCAACACGACCGACATCATCGCCAGGGGCAGAACCCTGGCGCGCAGGTTGTCCATGTTCAATACCGGTTTTTCCGGCAGCAACTGCACCAGGCAAGCGATCAGCGGCAGCACCGCCGGCAGCCAGTATTGAAACTTGAAATGCGTGAAGAAGAAGATGTTGATCGTCAGGGAGATGAAGTTTGCCAGAATGATGCCGTTCAGCAGTCGCCGTGCCGGGTTGAACAGCCCGGTGACCGCCGCATACAAAGCCGGGATCAACAGGATGCCCACGCCGTAATATTCACGCACGATAGGAAACGCCGCGCGGATGCCGCGCTCATACACGATTTCGTACCCTTCGCGCACCAGGTAAAATTGTTTGTTCAGCGTGTAGATATATTCCGTCCGCGCCCACTCGGAGAGCAAAAACGGGTTTGCCAGGACGAACGAACCCGCCATCACCGTCAGGTACGCCAGTCCCATTGCCGCCGCCCTGATTATGACCACTTTTTTCTCCACCAGCGCAGCCAGGATCACCACACCCACTGCCAGGAAGAAGAACAGCCCGACCAGTTTGAGCGCGCTGGCAACCCCGACCATTACCGCGCTCAGCAGGAAATTCCAACCCAGCCGCAGCCGGTCGCGCCACAGGAAGAAGATCCCCGCGGTCATCAGCAGCGTAACCAGCCCGTCGGGATGCCACCAGACAAAATTGCGCATCACCGCCGGCACGGAGAGCAGGATCAGCAAGAGCAGCGGTGAACGGTAGGACTTGAATCTATCGAAGAGATAGACCAATAACAAAAGCGCCATCAGCATTGGCAATACGTTGACCATCTGGCGCAATGCTAACATCACCAGCGGGATGTTATCGATTTGCCCCGCCCACTGCAGTGGCAGCAGCACCAGCGCCGAAAAACCAAAATACGGGAAGCCGTAATGGTAGTAACCGTAAAACACAAACTGGCGCGCCGCCGCCGCCAGGCTTGCCGCCGGTTCGATCATCGCCAGCACATAGGGTAAAACAACACCTTCGTCTGGCTCAAACATCCATACCATTGCCAGGTTATCCGAGGCTTTGCTGTTGGGAATGGCAGTCAATCCAAAAGCAATCCCCGCAAGAATGAGACAGGTAAGGGCAGGTAACCCGTGTTTGAAATCGGTTCTCGTCACACGGAATTCTCCATCAGGGGAGGAGGGTAGGGAACCTCCTCCCCCTTACCGGGGGTGGATAAGGATGATACCCCCCCAGTCCCAATTGGCTATTTTTGAATGCCAGAAAACAATTCTGACCCATACACAAACATGGCTTCTTCTTCTGCCGGAGATGGCGATCCATCCCCCCGACCCGCCAAGGCAAGATCGAACTGAAAGCCATCCGCGACATTTTCACTGCGGCTCGCCGTTACGGCGCCAAATCGATCCGCCCAATTATACAATACAACCAGTTGGTCTGCGGTTAGACGAAGCGAATCCAATGGGCTGCCGTTTTCCAATTGACAATCGAAGGCATACGCCCAGCCACTCTCGTATACCTTGACCGTCTCGCATAATCCGGCAATCCCACCGCTGCGCTGCCAGGTCAAGAGCAAACCCGCTTCCGGCGTTTTCTCACCGCGGGCATCGCTCAAGGCTGCCAGCGCCCAGGCTGAAAGCGCGCGGGCTTCCTCATCCACCGGCTGCTGCCCGCCGCGACCCTGGAAGGTGATCCATCCCAGCGGGGTCTCCAATTGAAACGAGGCATATGCGTTGATCAGCAGCGACAGTTCCAGCGCCCGTTGTGGACCGCTGAAGGAGTGCGCCTGCAGCACACCGCCGCACTCCCCGCCAGATGCACCGCTCAATCCAACCTGCACCATTGTACAGCCTTCCGTTTCGGGTGCGCTGATCAGCAGCACGTACGAAGTACCGCCGTCCTGTTCACCAACCCCGGCTTCCAGCAGCCGGCTGCCATCCGCGTTGGCGTGGTAGGTGTAGTGCAGCCCCTTCGCCGCCAGCACAATCCGATAACCCGGCGTAACTTCGTCGCTGCATTCACCCTGGCTGGGCGGCAAACCCAGGCAGGTACTGCTCCATTCGACCTGCTGCGCTTCCACCACCAGCGCCTCCGCCGGGCTGGATAGCCCCAGCTTGCCCGCCAGCGCCTGCCGGGCAGCCATCGCCGCCGATTGCATCGCCGCCACCTGCGTGCGGATGATCGCGCCGATCTGATCGGTGCGGTATTCATACAGTTGGTCGACCGCCTGCAAGGTCACCGCGTAGCCAGGCACAATCGCCTCACTGCAGGCTTCCTCCGCCCCGCCCAATCCCAGACAGCCGTCGGGCCAGTCGGAAGGCTCGACCCGCACTACCGTCACGGCTTCCAGCGGCAGACCCAGCGTGTCTGCCAGAATTTGCTGCGCCGCGACAACCCCAGGCGGGAAAGCCGCAGGGCTGCCCGGCAGCGATTCTTCGCTGGTTGGCTGCGGCGTCAATACAAGCGGATCGTACTCCCCAGGCAGCGGCGTTTTGCGATCCAGCGGCGGGGTTTGCACCGCCTCGGCGCAGCCCGCCAGCAGCAGCCCCAGTACCAGCACCCACAGCAACTTGAACCTCATCATATAATTACTCCTGTCATCCAAAAGATCGAACGACAGGAGTAATTATAACCCGCCCTATTCCAGGCGTTCCGGCTAGAGGGTACTCTCTTTCAAGCCGCGCACCTCCAGGCTGATCTCCCACAAGCGCCGCGCAGCCGCCTCATCGTAGGAGGCGGCAGAGGAGGCGAGCACCCCCTTTTCATAAAAGTATTTGCCGCTTATCCCTTCCACCTCTTGCGAAGCTGCCAGATAAACGTTGGTTTCTGCGCCCTTCTCTGGAGAAATTGCGCCCAGGTGAACCAGTGCCATCGCCGGGCGCATCAGCCCGCCATTATTTTTGCCAAACTGGGTCGCCACAAAGCCCGGATGAAGCACGTTGGCAGTCACCCCGCTGCCTTCCAACCGGCGTGCCAGCTCGTAGGTAAAGAGCACATTCATCAGTTTTGAGTTGGCGTAGGCTCCCCAGCCGTTGTAGCCTTTTCTCAGATTGAGGTCATCGAAGTTGAGTTTGCCGCCAAAATGCGCTCCCGAAGACACATTCACGATTCGCGCCGGGGCGCTGTTTTGAAGCATATCCAGCAGCAGATGCGTCAACAGAAAATAGGCGATATGGTTGAGCGCAAAGGTCATTTCCAATCCTTCGCTGGTCACCTGACGTTTGGTGAAAAACGCCCCCGCGTTGTTGAGGAGTACGTGCAACCGGTCGTAGCGGTGGCGGTATTCCGCTGCCACGCGGCGCACGTCCGCTTGCAGCGATAAATCGCCCACCAGGTAATCCACCTTTTCGTTGCCGCTCGCCTGGCGGATTTCGGCGGCAACCTGCTGGTTTTTTTGCGGGTTGCGCCCGACAAGAATGACGTGCGCGCCCATCGCGGCAATCTTCTCGGCGCTCACCTTGCCAATTCCATCGCTGCCGCCAGTGATCAACACTTTTTTATCTTTCAACGTCCAGGTCATTTACGTTGCTCCTTTCCGGTCCGACCAAACCGATTATAGCCGCGCCGAACCAGTGGCTACCATTGATTTTTTATACAAGGTTATACACCCCACGTCAGCGCTGCCTGGCGCGCCTGCGGGTCACCGCAGATTGCCGGCATGTGAACTCCCGGCAGTGATCCCGCTCATAATGCCTCCGGCGGTTTGCGTTCCGGGCGCGGTTGGAGTATTTCGAACAATACTTTGCCCATCGTTTGTCCCCATGCCCGCACTGTAGCCAGTTCGCGCCAATCGCCGGTTTGACTCGCCGCGCTCACGTCGCCATTGAACATGCCCACTTGCAGCGGGCGAAATTCCGGGAACGCCCGGCGGATGTCCTCGAAGGCATGTTGTGCCGCCTCCGGGTTGTTGGGCAGGTCCTGACAGTGCGCCGCGCATAACTGGAAGCAGCCCACCAACCGCAAGCGCAGTGTTCCACGCTGCGCGCTGAGAAAGGCGATTGC
>JBBIQB010000012.1:0-31863 GCA_037442545.1 Bellilinea sp. | reverse complement strand
GACAAAAGTCTACTCCCTTTTGGAGATCCTCGTCTTATCCCGAACTCACGTTATTTAGCAACGAGGAGAAACCACCCCATGCAACAACGAACCATGATCACAAACCTGCGCCAGCACATTGGCGAAAAAGTGACCGTTCAAGGCTTTCTGCAAACCCTGCGCGACCAGAAGAAGATGCAATTCCTCATTCTGCGCGACCGCAGCGGTCTGGCGCAGGTAGCATACTGGAAAGCCAACGACCCGGCGCTGGCGGAGCAGATTTCCGCCACCGCCAGCGAGAGCGTGGTGACCGTCAGCGGTACGGTGGTGGACAACCCGATCGTCAAACTGGGCGGGCTGGAAATCCAATTGGAGACCTTCCAGGTGGACAGCCCCGCCGAAGCGCCCACCCCGCTCGACCCGACCGCCGAAGCGCTGCCGGCGATCGATTTCCGCCTGGACTGGCGCTTCCTCGATATGCGCCGCACGCCGGTTACGCTGCTGTTCGAAGTGCAAACCACCGCCGAAGCCGCCTTCCGCGAATACTGGCACAAGCACGATTTCATCGAAATCCATTCGCCCAAACTGATGGGCTCGCCCAGCGAGAGCGGCGCTGAATTGTTCGAGGTGCAGTATTTCGAAACCAAAGCCTACCTGGCGCAGTCGCCGCAGTTTTACAAACAAATGGCAATGGCTGCCGGTTTCGAGCGCGTGTTTGAGATTGGACCGGTCTTCCGCGCGGATCCGTCCTTTACCTCGCGCCACATGACCGAGTTTACCGGCATCGACATGGAAATTTCCTACATCGAGTCGCACGATGACGTGATGAGTTTCCTGGAAAACATGCTCCAGTACGTTTACCAGCGTGTCAAGGATGTCCACGGCGGGCAAATCCAGCAGCAGTTCGGGGTGGAAATTCAGCCGCCCAGCGTGCCTTTCCCGCGCATCAGCATGGCGCAGGCGCTGGAAATCCTCAAATCGGTCGGCTACCAACTCCCGCCGGAAAAGAAGGGCGATATCGATCCGGGCGGCGAGCGCGCCCTGGCGGACTGGGTCAAGCGCAACCACAACCACGAATTCTTCTACCTGATCGACTGGCCGATTAGCGTGCGCCCCTTCTATCACATGCGCCACGCCGACCAGCCCAACCTGACCCGGAGTTTCGACCTGATTGCCAACGGCACCGAGATCGCCACCGGCGCGCAGCGCGAGCACCGCTACGACGTGCTGCGTAAACAAGCCCTGGAAAAAGGGCTGACCCCCGAATCGATCCAGTTCTACCTGGATTTCTTCCGCTACGGCTGCCCGCCGCATGGCGGCTTTGGCATGGGGCTGTCGCGCCTGCTGATGGTCATGCTCAACCTGCCCAACATTCGCGAGGCGGTCTTCCTCTTCCGCGGACCCAACCGCCTGCATCCATAGGAGAAGCGATGATCACGGTCGAGGACATGCGTTTTCGCGCCGCCGAACGGGAAGACATCCCCCGCTTCGTGCGCTGGCTGAACGACCCAGAGGTGCGCCAGAACTTGCTACTCTACGCGCCCATGTCTTTAGACGAGGAGGAAGACTGGTATACCGGCATGTTGAAACGTCCCAAGGACGAGCGCCCGATGGTAATCGAGATCCACGCGGCGGAAGGTTGGCAACCCATTGGCAACATTGGCTTGCACAATATCGAATGGCGCATCCGCAGCGCCGAAGTGGGACTGTTCATCGGCGAAAAAGCCTGCTGGGACCGCGGCTACGGCAGCCGGGCGCTGCGCATGATGGTCGATTACGCCTTCGACACCCTCAACCTCAACCGTATCTACTTGCACGTCTTCGAGACCAACCCGCGCGGCATCCGCGCCTATCAGAAAATCGGCTTTGTGGAAGAAGGTCGCCTGCGCCAGGATATGTACAAGGACGGGCGCTACATCGATGTACTCATCATGAGTGTCCTGCGCCAGGAGTGGCACTCCAACGCTGAGTGATATATACTAGAGAGCAGGAAGCAGAAGAGGACGATGCCCACCCATAACCACTCGCGCCACGAACGGATGATGTACGGCGATATCCGCCTGTACGCCGGCACCGCCTGCCCGGAATTAGCCCGGGCAATTGCCGATTATCTCCATCTGCCGCTGTGCGGGCGGGACGTGGTCGAATTCCCCAACGACAACCTGTTTGTCAAGCTGCACGGCAGCGTGCGCGGGCAGGACTGCTACGTCATCCAAACCACAGCGGCGCCGGTGCACCGCAACCTGATGGAACTGCTGATCATGATCCAGACGCTGCGCCTGGATTCGGCTGGGCGCATCACCGCGGTGGTGCCCTACTTGTGCTATGCCCGCTCGGACAAGAAGGATCAGCCGCGCGTGCCGATCACCGCCCGGCTGGTGGCGGACATGATCGAAGTCGCCGGCGCCGACCGCTACGTCACCCTCGATCTGCACGCCGGTCAGATCCAGGGGTTCTTCTCCATCCCCGGCGACGTGCTGACCGCCTTCCACATGCTGACCGATTACTTCAAGACCATTCTCAACCGGCTGCATTCGCCGGTGGTGGTGACCGCCGACCTGGGGTTTGCCAAAAAGGCGCGCAACTACGCTGCCAAATTGCAGCTGCCGCTGGCGTTCATCGAAAAACGGCGGCTCGCCAACAACGCCAAAGCCGAAGCGCTCACCCTGATCGGCGATGTCTATGACCGGGATGTGATCCTGGTGGACGATGAAATCGACACCGGCGGATCGATTGCCCAGGCGGTCAACCTGGTCAAGGAAAACGGCGCGCGCAACGTGTACATCTCGTTTGTCCACGCCGTCTTCTCCGGCGAGGCTGCCCAACGCCTGGCAGCCCTGCCGGTGACCCAATTCGTCACCACCAACACCATTCCCATCCCGCCTGCCAAAGCCGCACTGTTCGGCGAGCGGCTGCGCATCCTTTCGATTGCCCCCCTGCTGGGGGAGGTCATCCACCGCGCCAACGAAGGGCGCAGCGTGGGTGAGATGTTCAACGAATAACCCGCGCCACAGCCATTTTTTACCCTGGCACATGCCCGAACTCCCCGAAGTCGAAACGATTGTACGCGCCCTGCAGAATGGCGGGCGCGGCAGTCCGCCGCTGCCCGGGCGGGTGGTGCAGGCTGCCGAAGTGCGCTGGGTGCGTACACTGGCAATGCCGGGCGCAGCGGAGTTCGAGGCGCGCATCCGCGCGCAGCGCATCGAGCGCATTACCCGGCGCGGCAAGTTCATCCTCATCCACCTGCCAGCCAGCACGCTGCTGATCCACCTGCGGATGAGCGGCGATCTGCGTCTGGAAGCGCAAACCGACCCGCACGGCGACCCCGTCCCGCCCGCCGCGCATGACCGCCTGCTGCTGCTGTTCGAGGACGGCTGGCGGCTGGCGTTCAACGACCCGCGTAAATTCGGACGTGCCTGGCTGACCCGCGACCCGAGTGAGGTGCTGGACGGGCTGGGTCCCGAGCCGTTCGATGAAGCCCTGAACGGCGTAGTGTTTCACCGCCGGCTGGGTGAACGCCGCCGGCAGTTGAAACCCCTGCTGCTCGATCAGACCTTCCTGGCAGGGATGGGCAACATCTATACAGACGAAGCCCTGCACCTGGCGGGGCTGCACCCGCTCACCGTTTCCAGCGCGCTCAACCCCGGTGAGGCGCAAGGATTGCTGGACGCCATCCGCACCGTACTGCAAGCCGGCATCCGCAACAACGGCGCCAGCATCGACTGGGTCTATCGCGGCGGCGGGTTTCAAACCCAGTTTCGCGCCTACGGGCGCACCGGGCAGCCCTGCCCGGTATGTGGCACGCCGATTGCACGCACCGTAATTGGTCAACGCGGCACCCATCTTTGCCCGACATGCCAACCCCTGAAATCCCAGGGGCACACCCAACCGTCCTGATTGTCTGTGAAAGTGAGGCTGTCATGCCGAATCTCGAAAATCTGTTACTCCCCGCCCTGATCTTCACCGCCGTGGGCTTCGTGATTGGCGCGCTGGTGGCGTATTTCTTCAGCGACCGCAGCAAGGAAAAACCATCCGCGCCCGCCGAGGAAGAAGAAAAACCCTCCCCCCGCCCTGCCAGCGAAGAACCCTACACCGGGCTGCCGCTGGAGCGCTTCGATCCGCTGGCACGCCTGTACCGCGAGAAATCTACCGGCAAACTGGTCACCGAAATCGACCGGAAAATTTACCTGACCCGCGAAACCGTCCCGGCGGATCATTTGCGCAGCCTGCGCGAAGCCGCCGACTCGTGGTGCAACTGGCTGGGAATCGAAAAGGAAGTCCCGCCGGTGGACGCGGTAAACACCCCCAAACCCGCGCTGCCCGATTCGAGCGTGCTGGCAGCCACGGTCATCCCGCTGGAAAAGCCGCGCGCCACCTCCATCGTCGGGCAAATCGACGAAGTCTTGCAGGAAATGCTGCCCGATTCACCCTACTCGGGGCGCAGCATCCGCCTGACCCAGGAAACCAACATGGGGGTGGTGGTCTGGGTGGACCGCGAGCGCTTCAACGGCATCGACACGGTACCGGACGAGGGCATCCAACAGTTCATCCGCGCTGCCGTCAAGAAGTGGGAAGAAAACAGCAGCGCGCTGTCGCACTAACCCGCCAGGGCATCTTCTTCCAGCCTGCCGCGCTGGGTGAGCAGGGGACAATCCACTTCAGCCGATATCAATGCGGTCACATCTGGGCGGAACAGGCTCGAAAGGCTATGCGAACTATATGTAGAGCCCATTCCCACCAGGTCGTATCCGCCAGTGCGGATTTCGGACAAAATTTCGTGCAGGACCAAGCCATGGCGCACAACCACCCGGGCGGGCACGCCCGCCTGTTCAGCGGCTTCCAGGGCATTTTTCAGGTGATGCGCCTGGGGCGTATCGGTTTGCAACAGGTGCTCCCAGTGCGAATGGATTTCCTTTGCCAGCGGGTAATCCAGCGTCACTGGCTCGACCACGTGTAAAAAGGTCAGCGCGGCGCCAGCCCTACGCGCCAGCCCAATTGCCAGCCGCTCGACCGGGATGGTGTACGGCAGCCCGCCGCTGCATACCAGGATGTTGCCCAGCGGCCAGCGGGTGTCGCGCACGCGCAGGATCGGCGCAGTCAGTGCAGCCTGCAAGCGGCGAAAGCGCCCAAAACGCACCCAGCGCCGCCAGACCGGGCGGTACACATCGCTGATCACCAGCATTGAGTCCGGGTGTGTTTGCATGTCTCGCAGCACGGCAGCCACCATGCCGCCTTCCACCCAGGACACCTCGACCGGGATACCGTTCTCGGTCAGACGACTGGCAGCTTGTTGGGCGCGCTCCTCCAACACCCCGCGCGAACCACGCTGGCGGACGCACAACAGGCGCACCGGCGTGTGCAGCAGGCGCGCCAGAGGCTCACCATATTCCAGCGCCGGAAAGGTGGGGTGGTCGCTCTGCAAGGCAATGAGGAGTTGCGGGTAGGTCGTCATCGCAGCACTATGATCCCGAAGATACCCGCCGCCAGCAGCACCAGCGGGGGCGGCACCTTGAGCAGGTAAGCCGCCAGGGCTGCCACGCCGATCACCACCGCAAACCAGGTGATGGATTCGCCGGCTTCGCCGCGGAACACGTTCCACGCCACCAGCACCATCAACGCCGCCACTGCCGGCGCCAAGCCGCGCACAAAGTTACCCACCCAGGCTTCACCGCTGATCATACGCAGCAGGCTGACGATCACAATAATCAGGATGGTCGGCGGCAAAATGGATCCGAGCAGCGCCACCAGCGCGCCCGGCAGCCCGCCCGCCCGGTAGCCGACGAACATAGCCAGTTGGAGCGCGTCGCTGCCCGGCAGCACGCTGGAAAAACCAACCGCTTCCACGAATTCTCGCTCGGTCATGAATTTTCCCACGGCTTCCTTGTATAACAAACCCACTGAAGCGGGTCCCGAGGTGGTCAGGAAATTGACCTTGATGAACATCCAAAACAATTGCCACAAATTGACCATCCGTTGCATCTCCCTCAGGGTTAAGGATTTTGCCGATCTTTCCTTGAAATTCAATTACAATAAGAATATCCAACAACCCTTTGAAATACAAGGTCGGTTTATGCCCACCAGCGAAGAGCGCTTGAAGATTCTCAGGCTGATCGAGGAGAAAAAAATCACGCCCGAAGAGGGCATCCGGCTGCTGCAGGCGCTGGATAAATTCCCTCCGCCGGTGGAAAAGAAACCGTCCGCGCCGCCGCCTGGCGAGCCGCGCCCGCGCTGGCTGCGCGTGCGCATCACCGACCTGCGCAGCGGCAAGATCCGGGTTAACATTCGCCTGCCGGTGACCGTGCTCAACACCGGTATGCGGCTGGGCGCGCGCTTTTCACCCGAAATCCGTCAGGTGGACATGGGGCAGATCATGGACGCCATTCAGTCCGGTGAGACCGGGCAGATCATGGATATTTACAACGAAGAAGACCAGGAACACGTCGAGATCCGCCTCGAATAGATTCTCCCGGCAATAGCAAACCAGCCTCCGCCGGACGTGCTTATCCGGCGGAGGCTGGTTTTTTGTCTGCCCGAAGATCCGGGCGGGACGGCAGAGGGATTTACTCGACCGCTTCGACCGCCTGGATTTCTGGGAAGAATTGCTTGATGGTTCCCTCCACCCAGCCTTTCATGGTAACCGGCGAAAGCGGACAACCCAGGCAGGCGCCGCCCAGGCGAACTTTGACGATGCGCCCATCGAAGCCAACATATTCCACCTCGCCTCCGTGGTAGGTTTCGATATAGGCGCTCAATTGCTCGACCAATCCACGGAGCTGTTCTTCATTTGTATATGCGGGGACTTCAGCTGCGCCCATTGGGCATCCTCCGGTGACATTTTTTCTTGCGGTCCAGGCTGGAGGTCAACACCTTGATGACCTCGGTCTGGGTTTGAATGCGCCGCTGGTGTTCGCTGGCTACATTGGCAAGCCGTTGGATCAGCAGCGCGCCGGTATCCGGGCACTCCTCGCACACCGCCCTCAGGCGGCTGCCCTGGATGCGGTACACCCGGCTGGCTTCGAGGGTGACCGCGCCGGAGGTGTACACCGACCGTCCCAGCGCAGCCGACCAGCCAAAAACCTCTCCCGGCTGGATGGTCGCCACGGTCAGCGGCGGAGCATCGTACGGTTTGTAGCGAATTATAACCTTTCCGCTGGACAAAATGTAGAGATATTCGGCGGCATCCCCTTGGTTGAAGATCTCCTGGTTGGCGGGGTAAAACCGCGGCTCGAAACGGCTCGCCAGCCATTCGACCTGCTGCGCGCTCAGTCCCTGGAAAACCGGAAAGTTGAGAAATTCCGCCGTAAACATTGAACCCATGTTAATAAAATAGCGGTTTTGGATATAGTGGCAAAAATCATCAATGTTTCGACAATCATCATCCAGAATGTTACACATCACCCCCCCTTGCCGGATGACAAATGCCGCCCTGTGCCAGGGTTAATAACCTCCTTTGCGGCTTCGGTTCTCTATCGTTGCTCTTCTGCAGCCACTGTGCGTGTTGCTCGCCGAGGCTCGCTTGCAATGACCACCGCGCATCTCGAACGCGCGATTAAAAAAGCCTGCCCGGGTTCACCCGGGCAGCCCTTGCTCAACGCGTTGCACGAGGATCAATGTTCGTGCGGTTCGAGATTTTCCACTCCCGGCAGTTTGCCGCTCAGCTGCTCGGGCTGGTGGATCAAAATGGGGAAGTGCTGGGGACAAATCCAGTATTCCCGCTCTTGAAATTTGACTGCCAGCAGAGGCACTTCGGCGTCCGTCCGGGCGCAGTACACGCAAGCCGATGCAGGTTGGGACATGATTCCTCCTTGTAGTAAGTCGCGGACACGGATTTCTACCCGCCCGCCGCCTACGCTCCGGGCTGATAGGGCGGGATTGCCATCCACGCCCGAATGGGTAATGCCTGCCGCATTGCTGCCCAGTATACCGCAGCCCGGCTTGGGCATCATTGCTTAAGCGCAATGACCGATAACTTTCTCCCCAATTAAGGTTGTGTTATCATTTCACCGCCGCGCCCGCTGGTTGGGTCACGGGTGCGAACAGTAAGCCAACATTTATGCGGATTGGGAGGAGGAACAAGACCATGCGAACGATCAAACTGGGTATGAGCAATCTGGATGTCCCGGTGGTGGCGGTGGGTTGTATGCGCATCAACCAGCTGGATGCCGCGCAAGCGCAGCGGTTTGTCAAAACGGCGCTCGATCTGGGGGCTGTTTTTTTCGACCACGCCGATATTTACGGCGGCGGAGCCTGCGAGGAGATCTTTGCCCGCGCCATCGGCATGAACCCTGCAACGCGGGAAACGATCCTACTGCAATCCAAATGCGGTATCCGCGAGAACCGCTACGATTTTTCCAAAGCCCACATCCTCAACGCGGTGGACGGCAGCCTGAAGCGCCTGCGCACCGACTACCTGGACGTGCTGCTGCTGCACCGCCCGGATGCGCTGGTCGAGCCGGAGGAGGTTGCCCAGGCGTTCGACATCCTCGAATCCAGCGGGAAGGTCAGGCACTTCGGCGTGTCCAACCAGAAACCCATGCAGATCGAACTGCTCAAAAAATTCGTCCGCCAACCCATGCTTGCCAACCAGTTGCAATTGAGCATTACCAATGCCACCATGATCGCCAACGGAATGCAGGTCAACATGGAAACGCCGGCGGGCATCGACCGCGATGGCAGCATCCTGGATTACTGCCGCCTGCATCAGATCACCATCCAGCCCTGGTCGCCGTTTTTGTACGGCTTCTTCGAGGGGGTTTTCCTGGGAAGCGAGAAATTCCCGCAACTGAACGCTAAAATCGATGAAATTGCCGCGCGCTACGCGGTAACCAACACCACCATCGCCATTGCCTGGCTGCTGCGCCACCCGGCAAACATGCAGCCGGTGATCGGCACGATGAACATCGAACGGCTGCGGGATAGCGTCAAGGCGGCAGATGTCCGCCTGACCCGCGAAGAATGGTACCAAATCCACCTGGCGGCGGGCAACCTGCTGCCGTAAGCTGCGTGCGTCCCAACGCATGGCGGTTGTACATTTGGGTGCGTAAACCGGCAAGAATTAACGGCATTTTTATTCAAGCGCTGGTGGATCGTGCATATAATGTACTCACGATGTAATATTTTTTGTCGGTACGTGCATTTTTACGGGTCGCGGGCTATCGGGTGACATCGTCATGCAGCAAGCGCCAACCATTCTGATCATACTGCTGGGAATCTCCGGCCTGGTGTCGGTCTACATGGCTGCCTGGGCGCAATTGCGCCACCGCGTCCCGGCAGCGCGGGAATTTTCACTGCTTTCGCTGGCAAACTCGCTCTACTCGCTCGGCTATGCGATTGAAATATCACGCCTCGATCTGCAAGGCATACTGGAAGCCATCCGCATCGAATACCTCGGACTGGCGTTCATTCCGGCGCTGGTGTTGAACTTCACGCTGACCTTCCTGCGCCAAAAACGGCTGCCGGCGCATACGGTTGTCCTGATGCTGGTCATCCCGCTGATCACCCTGGTGCTGGTCTTCACTGTGGACCAGCACAACCTGTATTATATTCAGCCGCGGGTGGTGGAGGGTAAATTTTTTCCTGTGCTGACCTTCGAGCGCGGCATCTGGTATAACGTCCAGGTCATCTACCTGATGAGCGCGACCATCCTGGCGGTGATCTTGTTTTTTATCAACGCGCTGCGCTCGGGCAACAAGCGCCGCCGCCAGGCTGTCGCCTGCGCCATTGCCTCGATGATCCCGGTCGTCGAAGGGTTTTTCTACTTCAGCGGGCTGATCCCCGGCAACATCGACGCCGCCCCGTTCGCCATGTCCATTTCAGTATGCATTTTCGCGCTGGCGTTGTTCAAACTGGGCTTGTTCGAGATTGTGCCCGCCGCGCGCGAGATGGCGATCGACTCGGTGCGGGAAGGCTTCCTGGTGGTGGACCGCCTGGGGCAGCTGCACGACCTGAACAAAGCCGCCCGGCTGCTGCCCGGCGCGGCGGAGTTGAAAATCGGTCAGCGCCTGCCGCCGGAAAACCCGCTGGTGCTCAACCTTGCCCCATTGCTGGAAAGCGGCAAGGAGAGCGTCGGTTTTACCGTTGACCACCCCAACGGCAGGCTGCATTATTACAACGCCCGCGCCTATTCCATCACCGATCCCTTCTCCGGCAGCGGTGGGATTGCCATTTTGATCAGCGATGTGAGTGAAACCGCCGGGCTGATGCGCCAACTGCACCTCCAGGCAAACACCGATGAACTCACCGGCATCCTGAACCGCCGCCACCTGATGGGGCTGGGGCAGCGCCAGGTGGATCTGGGTCAGCACACCGGCTTGCCGATCGGGGTGATCCTGATTGACCTGGATCATTTCAAGACCGTCAATGACCGCTTCGGGCACCAGACGGGGGACGAAGTGCTGCGCCGCGTGGCGGATTGTTTCCAGCGCGGCATGCGCAGCGTGGATATCCTCGGTCGTTACGGGGGTGAAGAATTTGTCGCTTTTTTGCCCGGCGCCAACCTGGCTGACACCATCCAGGTTGCCAACCGGCTTAAGCAAAGTCTCGCCAAGTGCGAAATGCACGCTGGTGAAAAACGCCTGATCATCACCGCCAGCTTCGGAGTCTACGCGGCTGCGCCGGACGAGGGAGATACGCTGGACAGCCTGCTGAAAAATGCCGATCTGGCGTTGTACCAAGCCAAAGCGCGTGGGCGCGACTGCGTGGCGTGGTTAACCCCGAAAGACCTGCCCGTGACCACCCAATCATGAACCACCTGCGTCGGGTTGAGGCTTCAAATCCGCCCGCCCTGACAAAGGGTGCCAGTATAATAGCTGTTCCAGTGATTGCCAAACACCCTGCAGCCTGGAACCCAGGATGTGGCACGTCATGAGTAATAACACCCTTCGAATTGTCTTAGCCTTCAACCGGGCGCTCAACGCCCACGATGTGGATGCCATGCTGGCGCTGCTGACCGAAGACAGCGTCTTCGAGAACACCGCCCCCGCCCCGGAAGGGACACGCTACGCCGGTAAAGACGCATTGCGCATCTTCTGGAACGATTTTTTCCAGGCTGCAAGCGACCAGCGCATCGAGATCGAGGAAACCTTCGCCCATGGCGAACGCTGCGTTATGCGCTGGACGTATTACTGGCGCGACACCAGCGGGCAGGAGAGCCGCGTGCGCGGGGTGGATATCTACCGCCTGCGCGGCGGTTTGATCGCCGAGAAATTATCCTATGTCAAAGGCTGACTGCGCCGTGTTGATCTGCAACCTTGACCCCGCCGATGACCACGCCATCCAGCAGACGGCTGACCTGTTACGGGCAGGTTTCGCCGGAAGCGGCAGCCCGGATTGGGAAGATGCGCAGGATGCGCTGGCGGAGGTGCGCGAATCGCTCGAACCCGGGCGGATCAGCCGCGTGGCGCGGACGGCGGACGGGACGGTGACCGGCTGGATTGCCGGCGCGCCGCTGTACGACGGGCAGGTATGGGAATTGCATCCACTGGTGGTGGCTGTCGAACGGCGCGGCGAAGGCATCGGACGGGCGCTGGTGGCTGACTTCGAGAAGCAGGTTCACCAGCGCGGCGGCGGGACGATCTTTCTCGGTACGGATGATGAAAACCAGCGCACATCACTGGGCGGGATCGATCTGTATCCCAACCCGCTGGAGTCACTCGCCAGCCTGCGCAACCTGGGCGGGCACCCCTTCGAGTTCTACCGCAAAGTCGGGTTCTGCGTGGTGGGGGTGATCCCGGATGCCAACGGGTACGGCAAACCGGACATCCTGATGACCAAACGGGTGGCCACCCGCCCGGGACAGAGCGGCTAAGACGCACAGCAACCGAGGGGTACGCACATGATTCTCCAGCGCCCGTTTTGGATCACAGCCGCCAAAGCCGTCGTGTTGACCGTCAGCCTGATATTGATCGGGCTGGGCGTGCTGATGTCAATTGGCGGGGCAGCCGACGCCTTCATGTTCGACCTATTGAGCGCGTGGAGCGGCGCGCCGCCGATGCCCGATTGGCTGGTCAGGATGCATACCCTGGGGGTGGAACTGTGGTTGAGTGGACTGGCGATTTTGGCACTGGGCTGGCTGGCACTGCCGCGCCGCGCGCACATTGCCGCGCTGGCGCGCCAGACGCACATTGCCGCGCGCGCTGCGCTGCTGCTGGTGGTGATTTTCTGGCTGCCGTTGGTGCTGTTCGGTCAATCAACTGTGATTGCCGGGGAGCGCTACTGGTGGCTAGGCGACGATGCGATGATCTCGATGCGCTACGCGCACAACCTGGCGCAGGGTCACGGGTTGGTATGGAACCCCGGCGAGCGGGTGGAAGGCTACACCAATTTCCTGTGGACGATGTTCATGGCGCTGGTGCACGTGCTGCCGCTGCCGCTCTCGCGCACAGCACTGGTGGTGCTGATCGCCAATCTGCTGCTTGGACTGGCGCACATCCCGCTGCTGGTGCGCCTGGCGGGCGTGCTCGGCATGCGCGGGCTGGCGGTCGCCGCGCTGCTGGCAGGCTACGCGCTCAACCGCAGCGTGGTGGACTGGACAACCAAGGGCTTCGAGACCGCCCTGCTCAGCCTGCTGTTCCTGCTCGCGGCGTACCGCATCCTGCGCGAAGCGCAGGTCGGGCAGGTCAGCCCATTGACCTTTACGCTAATTGGGCTGCTGGCGCTGGTGCGGGCGGACGCGCTGCTGCTCTCGCTGGCGTTAATTGTGCTGGCACTGCTATTGAACCGGCAGCGCGTGCGGGTGCTGCTCTTTGCCGCGCTGGCGCTGGCGCTGCCGGCTGCCCAGCAGGTCTTCCGGCTGGCGTATTACGGCGAATGGATGCCCAACACCGCCTATCTTAAAACCAGCGGCTGGGATGAGCGGGTTGCAGCCGGCTGGCAGTACACGCTCGCCTTTCTGCGCGAATACGCGCTGTGGTTTGCGCTCGCCGCGGCGGGCACGCTGGCAACCCCGCCTGGTGCTGGCGGGGCAACCCCGCCTGGTGCTGGCGGGGCAACCCCGCCTGGTGCTGGCGGGGCAACCCGGCGGCGCGAAGCCTTTTACCTGCTGGGTATCTGCCTGGCGTTTATGGCATACGTCACCTATGCTGGCGGGGACGCCTTTCCCAATTACCGTTTCTTCGTCCCGCTGATTCCGCTGATCATGGCACTGGCGCTGGCGGGACTCCAGGCACTGCCGCTGGAGCGGCTGCGCGCGGCGCTCGCTCGCCTGCCGGGTCTGGCGGGTTTGAACGCCGCCATGCTGCGGGCTGGCATTGGGGCAGTCTGCCTGTTGAGCTTGCCGGTGGTTTTCCCCGGCTACAGCCAGCTGCTGATCCCCAACCGCAATGACTATACCAACATCGAGATTGCCCTGCTCATCCGCCAGAACACCCCGCCCGATGCGCGCGTGGCCGACAGCTGGGCAGGCGCACCGTTTTATTTTTCCGGGCGCTACGGCATCGATCTGCTGGGTAAGTCCGACCCGTACATTGCCCGCCTGCCGGTGGCTTCGGACGGCACGAAGCCGGGGCACAACAAGTTCGATTACGATTATTCACTCGGCGTGCTAAAACCGGACGTGGTGGTGGCAAATTTCCGGCTGCCGCTATCGGCGCAGGATGTGATCGAAATGTCCAGCGGGGATGCCGCCTTCAGCGGGCAGTTGTACCTCAACCCGGTCTTCCGGCAGCACTGTCTGAACCAGCCGGTCGGACTGGACACTGCCCGGACAATCTTCCTGTGCGACTGGTCGCCGCTCGCCGCTCAGTATTCAACTTGGGAGAATTTGAAATGATTCGCTACCAGCATGATTTGCACGCCGTGACCGCCGGGAAGTTGGCTGGCTTCTTCGAAGGCTGGAAAAACCCGCCCTCGCCCGAAACTCATCTGCGCTTGCTGGAAAACAGCGCGGCAGTGGTACTGGCAGTGAAAGAACCGGGCGGCAGCGTGGTAGGGTTTATCAACGCATTGAGCGACGGCGTGCTCAGCGCCTATATCCCGCTGCTGGAAGTGCTGCCCGCATACCGCCGGCAGGGCATTGGTGCGCAGTTGGTGCGCGAAATACTTGCCCGCCTGGAAGGGCTGTACATGATCGACCTGTTGTGCGACCCGCCGCTGCAAACTTTTTATACCCGGCTGGGCATGCAGCCCGCCAGCGGGATGATGCGGCGCAATTACGCCGCCCAAAGCGGGCGAATCGATGCAATTCCATTGTAATTTTCAATATTGATGATTTTGATATTCTTTTATGGTATCTTTATACACAAGGACTTCATATATTAAACTCGTGAAGCGCGAACGAAAATGTACCCCTGCCGCGGCGGCGCAAACCGCCATCGATAGCACACCCGGCGGGCGCTTTTAATACGACAACCCGCGAGCGCTTGAATAGCCGGATCAACCAGGGAGACATGCATGAGCCGGGCGTCCGGCAAAAAAACCACCCCAAAATCACCGCCCAGTCAGCCGGTTGAATACCGCCTGCCGTTGGCGCACACTTGCTTTGTGACCGGCATCCCCGAAATCATCCGCCAGCCGCTGCTCGTGCTGGACGGCGAGTTGCGCGTGCTATGCGCCAACCCCGCCTTTTACCAAACCTTTCAGACCACCCCGGCGGAAACCGAGCAGCGCTGCCTATACCAGCTGGGCAACGGGCAGTGGGACATCCCCGAACTGCGCCAGCGGTTGCAGCAAACCCTCCCCGACAGCGCCCCGGTCAGTGACTACGCGATCGAGCATGATTTCCCGGTCGTCGGAAAGCGGGTAATGCTGCTCAACGCGCGTTCGTTCCAGATGGAGGGCGCGCAAGCCTGCCATATCCTGCTTTCCTTGGAGGACATTACCGCGCAAAGGCAGGCGGAGATCATGTTGCAGCAGAGCGAGCAGCGCTACCGCATCATCTCCGAATTGGTGTCGGATTATACCTACGCATTTCGGATCGATGCCGGCGACCGCCTGGAACTGGAATGGCTGGCGGGGAATTTCACCGGCATCACCGGCTTCACCCTCGAAGAAGCACAGGCGCGCGGCGGCTGGGCGGCATTGCTCCACCCGGACGATCTGCCTCTGGCGCTGGAACGCAAGCACCGGCTGATGACCGGCGAAGTGGATGTGACCGAATACCGCATCATCCACAAGGACAGTTCAATTCGCTGGCTTCGCGATCACGGTCATCCGGAATGGGATACGGAAAAAACCCGGGTGGCGCGCATCTTCGGCGCCGCCGTTGACATCACCGAGAAGAAACAGCAGGAACACGCCAAGGAAGCCCAGGCGCTGGTCAGCCAGATGCTGCAGGAAGACCTGGATCTGCAGCCCTTGCTGGAAAGGCTGCTGCAGGCTGCCTGCCACGCCATCACGGCAGCGGACAAGGGTTCGATCCTGCTGGCGGATGAACACGACAACCTGCGCCTAAGGGCGCTGATTGGCTACACCGATCCGCGCGTGCACAGCGCCAGTTTCCCGCCCAGCCATGGGTATTCCGCCCGCGCCTTTCGTGAATGCCGCCCGTTCAATATTTACGACGCGCACATCGATTCGCCCATCCGCTACGACGGTGAGATCGAGGAAATACGCGCCGTGCAAAGCGCGATTGTCACCCCGCTGATCGTCAAGGGCAAACCCATCGGCGTGCTGTCTTTGGACAACGCTTCACGCACTGGCGCATTCAGCGATGCCGATCTGCGGGTGCTGATCATCTTTGGCGACACCGCCGCGCTGGTCATCGAGCGCACCCGCCTGTTCGAAGAAACCGAACAGCACCTGCGCGAATTGCAAACCCTGCAGCAGGTCTCGGCGGCACTTTCGCACGCCAGCGATACCAGCGCAATGGCTCACGTGTTCGTTGAAAACGCCGCACGGGCAGTGGGGGCTACCGCCGGTTCGATCTACCTGCTTGAAGAAAGCAGCGGCGACCTGGTGGCGCACGGCTGGTTCAACCCGCAGGGCAAATGGGTCAACGGCATTGAAAACGTCTTCCGCCACACTCCCGGCGAAGGGGTAACTGGTCATGTCGCGGTGAGCGGCGAAATCTACACCTTCGCGGACTGGCGCAGCGATCCCATCACGGTGATCAAACCCGGCGAGGAGCAGCTGCTCGAACCGCTGCGCAGCGGCATCTCGCTGCCTTTGCGGGCTGGCGAACGGGTCATCGGGGTGATGAATATTTGGTACGACCACACCCATACTCCTGGCGAGTCGGAGAAGCGCCTGCTGGCAGCCATCGCCGATATGGCGGGCAACGCCCTGCAGCGCGCGTGGTTGGACGAGCGTACCCATCAACGGCTGGAAGAGTTGAGTGTTCTGCACACCGCCAGCCAGATATTGCTGACTACCGGGCTGGAAACCGATGCAGTCTATATTGCCATCCACAACGCGGTTGCCAAAGTCATGCCGTGTGAAGCCTTCGTGATTGTGCTGGAAGACCCGGTTTCGCAGGATTACGACGCCGTCTACCTGTTCGACCGCGGCGGGCGACACCCGGGAATGCGCATCCCGCGCGGCACCGGTTTGAGCGGGCAGGTGTTCAAAAAAGGCGAAACGCTGTTCATCTCCGATCTAGCGCAATCCACCGCCGATTATGTTCATTTTGGCGACCCACAGAGCGTCCGCTCGGTTCTGGCGGTGCCGCTGCGCCAGGGCGAGCACGTGTTCGGGATGATCTCTGCCCAGTGCTACCAGCCGGACGCCTACCATACCGGTCACCGTAACCTGCTCGAAACGCTGGCGGCCCAATTCTCGACCACGGTCGCCAGCGCGCGGCTGTTCGAGGAAACCCAGCAGCGGCTGCGCGAACTGGAACTGGTCGCCAGCCTGAGCGCCACCCTGCGCACCGCGGTCACCCGCGCGGAAATGATCCATACCTTGCTGGAGCAATTGATGGTGCAGATGCGCACCGAGGGGGCGGCTTTCGAGGCGGTCGACCTGCCTTCCGGAAATGTAATCACCGAGCACGCGGTTGGGGTGTGGGAATCGCTTAAGGGTATCATCATCCCCGCCGGGGAAGGGTTGAGCGCGGTGGTGCTGCAAAGCGGGCAGCCGTATTTGAACAATCAGGCTCACCAGGACAAGCGCCTGTTCGTCCCGCGCACTCAGGGCGGATACAACGCCATCGCCGGTGTACCTTTGCGCACCGAAGAGCGCATCAGCGCAATCCTGTGGGTCGGCTCCCGGCGTCCGATGAACAAATACGACGCGCGCCTGCTGACCTCGGTGGCGGACATCTTGGCAAATGCGCTGCTGCGCATCGCATTGTATGATGAAACCCGCCGCCGGTTGGAACAAGTGCAGGCACTGCAAACCATCGACCGGGTCATCACCACCAGCCTGGATCTGCGCTTTTCGCTGGATGCGCTTCTCGAACAGACCCACTCCTACCTGGGGATGGACGCCGCCGGGGTTTTACTATACAACCCGCGTACGCTGATGCTGGAGTACGCCGCCGGACGAGGCTTTCTCACTCGATCCTATGAGACCAGCCGCGTGCGCCTGGGCGTCGGTCAGGCAGGTAAGGTCGCGCTGGAACGGCGGGCGGCTCACACCAGCCAGCTATCTTCCGCCGATCCGGCTTTCGTCCGCAAGCAATTGATAACTCATGAAAATTTCATCTCCTATTGCGGCGCGCCACTGGTCGCCAAGGGACAGGTCAAGGGCGTGCTGGAAGCCTTCCACCGCACGCCGTTCGAGCCGGACGCCGAATGGTTGAGTTTCTTCGAAGCCCTGGCTCACCAAGCCGCCATCGCCATTGAAAATGCGCAATTGTTCGAAAGCGTGCAACAATCCAACCTGGAGTTGTCGCTGGCGTACGAAGCCACCATCGAGGGTTGGTCGCACGCGCTGGATTTGCGCGACCGCGAGACCGAGGGGCACACCCTGCGCGTGACCGACCTGACCCTGCAAATGGCGTGGCGGATGGGAATGGATGAACAGCAATTGGTTCACCTGCGCCGCGGGGCTTTGCTGCACGATATTGGCAAAATGGGCGTCCCGGATAGCATTTTGCTCAAACCGGGCAGCCTGGACGATGCGGAGTGGGAGATCATGCGCAAACATCCCCGCTATGCCTACGAGATGCTGTACCCGATCCAATACCTGCGCCCGGCGCTGGAGATTCCCTATTTCCACCATGAAAAATGGGACGGCTCCGGCTACCCGCACGGCTTGAGCGGCGAGCAGATCCCGCTGGCGGCGCGGGTTTTCGCGATTGCCGACGTGTGGGACGCGCTGACCAGCGACCGCCCGTACCGCCCGGCATGGTCGAACGAAAAAGCGTTGGAATACATTCGCAGCCAGGCGGGCAGCCACTTCGACCCGCAGGTGGTGGGCGTGTTTCTCGATGTCATCACACCCTACCTCAACCGGGAATTGCAGGAATGAGGAAGTCCTCGTTCAGTAAAGCCTAACCCTGCACCCAACCCGGCGGGGTGATTAAAAATATCCTCCTTGCAAATTCGCCGGGGGACGCTATGATGATAATAATCTTGCTGCCCGGCGGGATCGCGGCGCGGGTGATTTTTTAATGCACATTCGCAAGGAGAGGATGAGATATGAAACGTCCCAAATTTGGAGTATGGATTGCCCTGGCAATGCTGGCGCTTGCAGTCGTCGCCTGCGAGTTCAGCGCCACCACCGCCAACATCGGCGACGCCTGGTTTTCCACCGGCGAGGACGGCAGCGACCGGGTGACCAGTTACGCGCCGGATGCGGTGTTTTACGCCCAGGTGGACTTGAAAAATGCCCCGGATGACACCACCCTCAAGGCGGTGTGGACCGCCGTGGCTGTGGAAGGCGTCGAAGCCAACACCCTGATCACCGAGACCGAGATCACCACCGGCAGCGGGCTGGTGCACTTCAACCTGAGCAACGACAACCTCTGGCCGGCGGGCAAATACAAGGTCGAAATCTTGATAAACGGCGAATCCGCCAAAACCATGGAGTTCGACGTACAGTAATTTCCGGGACAATTAGGGCATGACCACTCTGGCGCATCCCGTTATCGAGCGCATGCAGACGCTGGTGCTGCAATGGCAGGGGCTGGCTGACCGGCGGGCGGTGTTCTTGGATTGTTACCGCCTGATGACCGGCAATATGCTGGCAGCCGTTGACCGGCGCGAATTCCACGACCCGGTATGGGTCGAGCATCTCCTGCGGCGCTTCGCCGATTACTACTTCGCCGCGCTGGATGCCTACGAACAGGATGCCGCCTCTGCCCCGCAGGTCTGGCAGACAGCCTTTCGCGCCGCGCAGGGCGAGCGCCTGCTGGCGGTGCAGAATCTGCTGTTGGGGGTAAATGCCCACATCAATTATGACCTGGTGCTGACCCTGGAGGAATTGCTCCAACCCGAATGGCAGCGCCTGGATGAAGCCCGCCGCCAGGCGCGCTTTGCCGATCACTGCCAGGTCAATCAGGTCATCGCGGCAACCATCGACGCGGTGCAGGATCAGGTGCTGGAGCCCGCCATGCCGACGCTGCAAGTGTTCGATGTGCTGCTGGGCGGGCTGGATGAACACATCATCTCACGGCTGATCACCCGTTGGCGCGGCGACGTCTGGCGGCACGCGGTGCAGCTGGTCGAAGCCCCCAGCGCGGAGGAGCGCGCCGCGCTCACCCGCCAGGTGGAAAGCGAAGCGCTGCAAATGGCACGGTGGATCGGCGGACAGGAGATTGACAGCCCATGATCCAGGCTGAAAGGAAAGCAATCGAGCGGCGGCTGGCGGATCGAAGCGGTAGCGCGAAAAGCAACCATCAGCATTGGATCATTTTCCCCAGTGGGCGATTTTTAACTTGACAACCGGCAAAAAAACCGCTATATTTATAGTTGATAATATTCAATATTGAAGGATGTGTGCTGTGCCAACACGCTACCAAGGTGATGCCGACATCGTTATCGCGCTCGACACGTGGATCAAGTTGACCCGCGCGGCGGATTCGATCACCAGTCGGCTGCACCAGCGTAGCAGCATGGGCGATTTGACCGACAGCCAGTTCGGCGTGCTGGAAATTCTGCGCCACGTGGGTCCCCTGCCGCAATGCACCATTGCCGGCAAGCTGCTCAAAAGCAGCGGCAATATCACCCTGGTGATCGACAACCTGGAAAAGCGCGGGCTGGTGCGCCGCACGCCCGACGCTCACGACCGCCGGGTCAGCCGGGTGGAATTGACCGCAACAGGGGTTGGCTTGATCGATGAGCTCTTTCCCCTCCACGCCCGGGCAGTGGCGGATGAATTTGCGGTGCTTAACCGGCAGGAGCAGCGCCAGTTGGGCGACCTGTTGCGCAAGCTGGGCAAGAAAGAAGGTTAACGAAAGGAATTCTCTTTTTTTTCTAAAATTACTTTTTAACCCGTCCCCATTTATTATAAATATAGTATGATTATCAAATAATGACATCAAGGAAAAATTACCCGCCCCGTTGAACAGCCAGATCGACAGCCTGGCGGGCAGTTTGGGCAAGGTGGATGACGTCACCAAAGGATTGAAGAATTTTCTAGGCAAGTGACGAATTCGGGTGGACACGAAACAATTCGATACAAGGAGCATAGGATGACATCACTCAATAAAATCGAAGGGATTGGCGATAAGTATGCCGCGAAACTGCAGGCAGCCGGGGTGAACTCGCTGGAAAGCCTGCTCGAAAAAGGCAAAACCCCGCACGGACGCAAGCAGCTGGCTGAAGTCACCGGGGTGAGCGACAAACTGGTTCTTGAGTGGGTCAACCACGCCGATCTGTTCCGCATCAACGGCATCGGCGAGGAATATTCCGACCTGATGGAAGAAGCCGGGGTGGACACGGTGGTCGAGTTGGCGCAGCGCAACCCGGAGAACCTGCTGGCGAAGATGAGCGAGGTCAACGCGCAAAAAAGCCTGGTGCGCCGCCTGCCAGTGCTCCATCAGGTACAAGACTGGGTCGAGCAAGCCAAGAAACTGCCGCGCGTGATCGAGTACTAAGCCAAACCGTAACCCGCACCGCGCTTGATTGACCCGCGTCAAATCCGCCGTCCGAGTTTCGCGGTATGCTTGGCATGAGGAGGTACATCCCATGGGAAATACGGCAACCGAAATTTGGACGATGAGCGAATTGATAGCCGCGCAGCCACAGGCGGTGGTCAGCCGCACGCTGGTGCAGAACAAGAGCGGCACGGTCACTGTGTTTGCCTTCGACGGCGGGCAGGGGTTGAGCGAGCACACCGCGCCCTACGATGCGCTGGTGCAGATCATCGCGGGCGAAATGGACATCACCATCGCGGGAATGCCCTACCGCCTGAGTGCAGGGCAGATGATTCTGATGCCCGGCGGTCTTCCCCACGCGCTGCACGCCCACAGCCCGTGCAAAATGCTGCTGACGATGATCCGCTCGGTATAATTCAGGCTTTGATACGCAACCGCCCAGGACAGCCCGGGCGGTTGCGCGTTAACCGCCGTCCCAGCGCGGCTGGGGTTTGCAAAACGCGCCCTTTTTGGTTAAGATTAATAGCAAGGCGCCGGGGAGATGCGCGCCACATTCAGTCGCCATGCCGGGCGGGCGGGAGACAGGGTTTATTCCACAGTACCACGAGGAGGATCACAATGAGTTTCAAAATCACCTGGCACGGTCATGCCGCCCTGGGTCTGGAAACCGGCGGGTACCACCTGCTTGTTGACCCGTACCTGAGCGGAAATCCGGCGGCAAAGGCGCAGCCGGGCAATCTTCCGGCGGATTTTATCCTGATCACCCACGGACACGGCGACCACGTTGGCGATACGATATCGATCGCCAAGCGCACCGGCGCGCTGGTAATTAGCAACTTCGAGATCGCCAGCTGGCTTTCGCGCCAGGGGGTCAAAACCCACGCCCAGCACCTGGGCGGCGGCTTTCACCACCCGTTTGGTTACCTTAAACTGACCCTGGCGCTGCACGGCTCAGCGCTGCCCGACGGCAGCTACGGCGGCAATCCGGCCGGGCTGCTGCTGACCACCAAAAACGACGAAAAGATCTACCTGGCGGGCGATACCGGACTGTTTGGCGATATGCGCCTGATCGGCGAGGAGGGCATCGACCTGGCGGTGCTGCCGATTGGCGACAACTACACCATGGGACCACAGGACGCGCTGCGGGCGGTTAAAATGATCAACCCGCGCCACGTACTGCCGGTGCACTACGACACCTTCCCGATGATCGCCCAGAACGTCCGGGCGTGGGCGGAGCAAGTCGAGAAAGAGACTGCCAGCAAGGTGCACATTCTCCAACCTGGCGAGAGCCTGACCTTGTGACCCTAAGTGAAGGCGTAGAAGCGCGGGCAAGCCGCCCGGCTGGAATCAAAACCGCTACCCGATCGGGCAGCGGCTGGGTTGCTAAACAGATTGCGCGCCGGGTTATTTGATCTCGCGCGGATACCAGATATTTTCCAGCCAGGCGATAACTTCCGGGTTGATTGCTTTCCAGGTGCGTACCGGCAGCTTCAGATGAGCAATCGCGCTGGTAGGCAGGGATTCGACCCGATCGGTGAGCAGCTGCACCAGGCTCTCCAGCCCGGGGTTGTGCCCGATCATCAACACGGTTTTCCAGTCGCCGGGTTCCTCTTTCAGGTCGCGCAGGATGCTCAGGTAGGCTTCCGGCTCGCCCAGGTACAGATCCTGAATATAGACAATCTCTCCCTTGTAGCCGCACTTCTCGGCAATCATCTCGGCGGTGCGGCTGGCACGCTGGGCAGTGGAGGACAGAATCAGGTCGGGCGTAAGGTCCTTGTCCTTGAGCAGTTTGCCCATGCGCGGCGCATCTTTTTCACCGCGCTTGCTTAATGGGCGCTCAAAATCCGGCAATTCGCCTTCTTTGAAACTGGACTTGGCGTGCCGCATAAGTAGCAGGGTCTTCATAGAGCCTCCCGAAAGTGGGATTAACCCGGTAGTTGTTTGCCCGAACGGATTAAGGGCTGGTTAATCTCGGCATTAGTATAACATAACTGCCACAGGCTAAAAGGGCTTGTCAATTCTTAAAAAAAATTGAATAAACCAACCATCAGCCCGGACGCGTCGCGAGTAATTTTGATATTATTTAAAAAATATCAATATTATTAAAATTGGTATTGACAATATTCAAATTTGGTGTAAAATAATTATCAACCTAAATTAAATCCATCCGCTCAACCGTCGCGATGACCATCCGGCGGAGAATTGCAGGAGGCTATCATGAATCCAATCCTCAGCAAGTGCCCGGTATGCGCAGCCAATTTGATGGTCACCCGCTTGTACTGCGTGCAATGCAATACGACCATCGAGGGACATTTTCACCCATCGGCGAACCCGTTCGCGGCGCTGAACGCCGACCAAATGCAGTTACTACTCACCTTTGTACGCTGCGAAGGACGCTTCAACCGCATGGTGGAGGAAATGGGCATCTCCTACCCCACTCTGCGCAACCGTTTCAACGATGTGCTGCGCGCGCTTGGCTTCGAGCCGGGTCGCGAGGAAGCACCCCAGCCGTTGAGCGCCGAGGAGCGCATGCGCGTCCTCGACGATCTGGCACAGGGGACGATTACCCCGGAGGAGGCGCAGCAGCGCCTGCTGGGCAAACGCGAGGAAGCGGCTTAACTCCGCCGCGGAAAGGCAACTACCATCATGGCAAATGCAGAAGAACGCATGAAGATCCTGCAAATGCTGCAGGACGGGCGCATCACCGCCGACCAGGCTGCCAGCCTGCTTTCCGCGCTGGACGCCGCCCCGCAGCCAAAAGGCGCGCCGCGCGGCGCGGGATATCCGCTGCCTCCCACGCCGCCTGCGCCGCCCGCAGCGGGCGGCGGGCGCTGGCTGCGCGTGCGCGTGACCGATACCGACAGCGGTAAAACGCGGGTCAATGTGCGCCTGCCGCTCAACCTGGTTGGCTCCGGGCTGCGCATGGGCATGCGTTTTGCCCCGGAGATCGAAGGGCTGGACGTCAACGAACTGATGTCTTTCATCCAATCCGGTGAAATTGGTCACCTGGTGGATGTGTACGACGACGAGGACGGCGAACACGTCGAAGTGTACATCGAATAATCCGCTTCGCTCCCCTCCCGGCAGCAATGGGTCCGATCAGGCAGCCGTTTTAAGCGGCTGACCGTTGTTGGCTATTCCTGTTCACAGGTTGTACCGCATGGAAAACACAAACACTTCCTCCAAACAATGGCTGCGGGTTTTTGCGCCGATTTGGGTCGGGCAGGTCTTTTCGCTGCTCGGCAGCGGGCTGGTGCAGTTTGCCCTGGTGTGGTGGATGACTCAGGAAACCGGCTCGCCGGCGGTGCTAGCGAGCGCCTCGTTGATTGCCCTGCTGCCGCAGGTCTTTCTCAGCCCGTTTGCCGGCGCGCTGGTTGACCGTTGGAAGCGCCGGCTGGTGATGATCTTCGCCGACGGGATGGTCGCGCTGGCAACCCTTGGGCTGGTGGTGCTGTTCTACACTGGTCATATTCAGTTGTGGCATGTGTATGTAGCGTTGTTCATCCGCTCGCTGGGCGGCGCATTCCACTGGCCCGCCATGCAAGCCTCCACCTCGCTGATGGTGCCGCCGCAGCACCTTTCGCGGGTGGCGGGCGCCAACCAGGCGCTCAACGGTCTAATCAGCATTGGCGCGCCGCCGCTCGGCGCGCTGTTGATGTCGCTGCTGCCTATTTTCCAGGTGCTAGCAATCGATATCGTCACCGCCGGGTTAGCCATCCTGCCCTTGCTGTTTATCGCCATCCCCCAGCCGGCGCGCAGCGACGCCCAAACCGTCACCCCGCGCAGGCTGCTGGCGGACGTACGCGCCGGGCTGCGCTACGTGACTTCCTGGCCCGGCATGTTTGCGCTGTTGATTATGGCTGCGCTGGTCAATTTCCTGCTCAGCCCGGGCTCGACCTTCCTGCCGCTGCTGGTCACGCGCCATTTCAACGGCGACGCGCTGCAACTGGGCTGGATGCAATCCGCCTGGGGCTTTGGCGCAGTGGCCGGCGGGCTGCTGTTGAGTGCCTGGGGCGGCTTCCGGCGCAAAATCCTCACCTCCATGCTGGGCGTGATGGGGATTGGGGTCGGGGTACTGGTGGTCGGGGCAGCCCCCGCTTGGGGCTACTGGATCGCCTGGGGCGGCATGTTGGTCTCCGGCATCACGAACCCGCTTGCCAATGGACCATTGTTTGCGCTGCTGCAAACCAAAATCGAGCCGGAAATGCAAGGGCGCGTGTTCACCCTGGTCAACAGCCTGGCAATGGGAATGATGCCGCTGGGGATGTTAATCGCCGCGCCGGTGGCGGAGTGGCTCGGGCTGCAATCCTGGTATCTGTTCGGGGGGGTGATGTGCCTGCTGATGGGCGCAGCCGGCTTGATCGTCCGCCCGATTGCCACGCTGGACGACCAGCAGCCCGGCGGCGCGCCAACCGCCGCCCAGCCGGCTGCCGCATCGGATTAATCCTCCTTCCCTTCCCCACGCTGCCGGGGCAGGAAACCCGCCTGCCCCGGTATGCTGTTAACGGGGCGGCGCTGAACAGGAGACGAGCGGAACCACCAACTGCAAGCAGAGAAGGATTTTACAACCGTTTCGCCTTCCACGAGCGTTGCTTCTAAATCTTTTTGCACTTCTTTCGCATTTATTTCGGTTGCGTTGCCAAAAAGACCTTGCAACCTATTCTTTCTCCTTGTGCGCAGAAATAGTTTTGTGTTGAGCAGAAAACCCCCACCTTTGATGATGCCAACCCGCGACAACTGCCATTCGCCGGGGTTATTGCGAACGGCAGTTCGGGATCATCCAGATGTCATCGCGCGAGTCCCGCCCATTCTAACCCGTTACTGCCGCAGAATCTTCTCCATCGGCTTGCCTTTTGCCAGTTCATCGATCAGCTTGTCCAGATAGCGAATTTTTTGCATCAGCGGGTCTTCGATCGCCTCGACGCGCACACCGCACACCACGCCGGTGATGCGCGCGCTGTTTGGGTGCATGGCGGGCGCCTGGGCAAAAAAGGCGGCAAAATCATTGCCCTGCTCAATCTGGCGCTGCAAGCCCGCCGCGTCGTAGCCGGTCAGCCAGCAAATGATGCGGTCGACTTCCTCGCGGGTGCGGTTTTTGCGCAGCGCTTTTTGCACGTACAGCGGGTACACACCGGCAAAGGACATTCTAAAAATTCTAGGCTCGGTCATACGCATTCCTCCGTCATCCCAACACTCTGCTTCTTGCATTATACCCAATTGGACCGGGAGGGTCAGATTAAAGTGGGCTATAGCACTGATTTTTCGATTGGGCTATGGATGTTGAAAATACCCGAGTGCAAATCTATACCAGCACGTTAGTTCTAAATTTTCAAGCCTTTTTTTTCAATGCGGGCAAGCATGTGGGGTGTTGTGGAGCATCCAGCCTGGGGGATGCTGGGAAAACAATTCTGATTTGGATGTCAATGCGCACCCATTGCCAATCCGGATTAATTCTAGCTTGCAATTTGATTCTATATATAGGATAATAGACACAAAGTGTCTATTATCCTATATGAAACTAAAAAACCTCTACTCACTTGAATCTCTTCCATACTTCACCATTGAAGCGGTAAAACAGCTTCTCGGCGATGAATCCGTTGCCACCGGCACAATTCAAACCGCATTGTACCGCTGGATGAAAGCCGGGCAAATCATCCAATTGAAAAAAGGCGTGTATATGACGCGCCGCTTTTTCGAGCGTCATCGCGCCGATCCGGATTTTGCGCCCATGGTTAGCGCGATTTTAATCCCCCAGTCCTATCTATCCCTGGTGTTCGTCCTACAGCGCAACGGCATATTGACCGAAATGACATACCCGGTAACTGCGGTCACGCCTAAACAGACCCGTGTTATCGAGAACAAACTGGGGACTTTTTCATACCGCAATCTCAAAGCAGACCTCTACCAGGGTTTTGTATTCTTCGAGTACCTGGGCATTCCAATTGCCCAGGCAACGGCGGCAAAAGCACTGTTTGATTTTTTTTATTTACGTCCCTGGAAGGGCAGCCGCCGATTGGCTGATTATAACCTGGCAGAAGATCTGCGCCTCAACCTTGAAGACTTCTCTGAAAATGACCGGGTAGAATTTGCAGCCTTCGTTGAGATCAGTAAAAGCAAAAAGATGGACCAGATTCTTAAAAATTTGAGGAAAACCGTATGGCGACCTTGATCCAGCTGATGCAAAACGTCCTGGCACAAAAAGATCCTTTGTTATCCAACGAGACCCGGCGGGTGATCCTCAAGGAGTTTTTGCAAGCATATGCCCTCGATTTTATCTACAATCATCCGTCCTATCGCAAGTTAAATTTTTATGGCGGCACTTGTTTGCATGTGATCTACGGCCTTAACCGGCTTTCGGAAGATATTGACCTGGATAACAGTCCTGGGTTGGATTTGGGCAATCTCGAAAACGATCTGCTGGCTTTTTTTCGTTCCAGTATCGGGTATGCCGATGTGACCGCAAAAACCCAGCTTGGGGAGTGGGGCGTGCAGCGAACCACATTGAAGTTTCCCATACTCTATGCTTTGGGACTGACCTCACATACCAACGAACCATTGCACCTAAAAGTGGAGGTCAGCCAGCACAGGCAGATATCGATTGTGCGCCGTTCGCCGGTATTGCTTTTTGGCAGAAGTTTTGTGGCCGCACATTTTTCACTGGAAACGATGATGTCTGGGAAGATGTTGGCTTGCCTGGAACGCAACTTTCAGAAAGGCGAAGAAGCAGCGCTCAAGGGGCGTGATTTTTACGACCTTTTATGGTTCATGCAACAAAAGATCATGCCACTGGAGGATAAACTAGCCAGAGACGGTCGTCAATCCTATACGGTTCAATCGGCAATGAAATTACTGGGCGAAAAGATTGCTCAAATAAAAGGCTCGGACCTGGCAGAAGATTTACTGCCCTTCTTCGAACAGCGGTCTTTCATCGAAGCCTGGCTGGAAGGGTTTCAGGAGAATTTCAGCACCTTTGTGAGCTATTATGTGTAATAGAGGGACGAAAACATCGCAACTACCACCGATTGAAAACGACGTCCTGGCAATAAACCCGCTAATGCAGGTTTTGGGCTTTCAATCGCCGGATTTATCCGCTGCCGGGTATGGAAGGCAACTTCAAAACCTCAACGCCCCCCTGCCTCAGCCCATCCAGATCTTCAACGCTGCCACGGCGGTAAACACCAGCAGCACACCCAGCGCCACCAGCGCCACCCGCCCGGTGCTGCGCTGATTGACCAGGCTGACCCCGCTGAAGTCGGTCTGGATCGTCCACACCGGTCCGGCCGACCAGGCAAACGCCAGCCCGCCGATCAGCCCGCCCAGGTGTCCCCAGTTGTCAATGCCCGGCGAGGTACCCAGCACCAGGTTGATCGCCGCGATGGCAAGCGTGGACATGAGCAGCCCGCGCGCGTTGCGAATCAGGTTGCGGTTCTGGTACAGGAAAACCGCCTGGGCAGCCAGCAGCCCGAAGATGGCGGTAGACGACCCCAGCGAAGGACTCGGGGTCATCATAAAGGAGATCACGTTGCCGGCAAAGCCGGACAGCAGGTACAGCAGCAAAAAACGCCCGTGCCCGTAGTAGCGCTCCAAATTGGCGCCGAACACGAACAAGGCATACAGGTTGAAGGCAATGTGCAGCAGCGAGCCGTGCAGCCACATCGGCGAGACCAGCCGCCAGTACTCCCCGGCGATGATCAGCGCGTTGACCTTGGCGCCGAACGCCGCCAGCAGATCGTTGCCCAACACCGAGCGCGTCAGCATTTGACCCAGAAACGCCAGCACGCAGGTCGCCATCATGAAGTAGGTCACATAGGGCGGGGTTGAACTGGGGCGCTGGCGCACGCGCACCGGGCTGGCGCCCGGCGGCGGGTAGTCGCCGCCGTTAGGGGTATAGTGAACCGGTTTCATACTGTGTAACTCCGCGAGGCAACCCGCAGGTGTTCGGCGGTGAGAATGGCGACGATCTGGTCGATGGTGTGTTCCAGGCAGCCGTCCGGGTTGACCACGGCATACTCGAATTCCGGCAGCCGCTCCAACTCCTCGCGGGCGGTGGCAATGCGCTTGCGCAGCGAATCGGCGCTCTCGCTGGTGCGGGCGGTCAGGCGCGCTTCCAGCTCGGCAAAACTGGCTGGCAGCAGGAAGATCATCACCGCGGCCGGGAACAACTGCCGCAGGCGGGCAGCCCCCTGCACATCCACGCGGAAGATGACGTCCTTGCCGCTTTCCAGCGCGCCGGTCACCTCGCGGCGCGGAATGCCCTTGTAGTCGGTGTACACGCGCGCGTACTCGATCAACTCGTCGTTGCCGATCATCTCTTCGAAGCGCCGGGTGGTGACGAAGTGATAATCAACCCCGTCGACTTCGTTCGAGCGGGGTTGGCGGTCGGTGGCGGTGACCACCACGTGCAGGTTCAGGTTGCGCTTTTTGAGCGCCTGAATGGCGGTGTCCTTGCCCACCCCGGAGGGACCGGAGATGACCACGATCAGCGGCTGGCGCCCGGGCGGCAGGTAGGTGTCGGATAGGAACATGGCGGTTTGAAGGTTTCCTTTACGGGTAAGCGCGCCGTTCTTACGGATTTTTTATACAGGCTTGATTATAATGGATAAAACCAACTCTATGCTCACGGAGCGAATCCATGCCTTCCTATGATTATCGCTGCCTGGACTGCCGTAAACGCTTCGAGGTGTTCATGCCCTATTCGGAATACGGTAAACGCCCGATCACCTGCGCGCACTGCGGCAGCTCCAACCACCAACGCCGCATCGGGCGGGTGCGCATTGCCCGCTCGGACGAAAGCCGCCTGGAAAACCTGGCTGACCCCGACAACCTGGCCGGGCTGGAGGACGATCCGCGCGCGCTGGGGCGCATGATGCGCGAGATGCGCGGCGAGCTGGGCGAGGAAATGGGCGCCGAATTCGACGAGGTGGTCGACCGGCTGGAGAAAGGTCAATCGCCGGAGGATATCGAGCGCGACCTGCCCGAACTGGGCGGCGACGACGGCACTATTAGCGCACTGAATGAACTGGATTGATTTGGCCACTGCCGGGGCAAGTTCGGCATGGCTTTGCACGAAGCAACCCGGGCAATTAAGGTGTTGAAACGCGGCATAACCGCGCAGTATTTATGATTGACGAAAATTAAAAGATGTGATGCGTTTAACGGATTATAATGGTGTTACTCTTTTGATTAATTTTCCTCAAACAACAAAGAACGCATGAGTTATCAGATTCTATTTGGCGACTGCACTACAATTTTAGGCACCCTGAATACAGCGGTTGACTTAACTTTTCTTGACCCTCCCTTTAACCAAGGCAAGCAGTACCACAATCACGATGACAACCTGCCAGATGAAGTTTACTGGCAATGGATGCGGGAAACCTGCCGAGAAGTATACAACTTGACTTCTGACGGTGGTGCTATTTACTTTATGCAGCGCGAGAAAAATACCGAGAGTGTTTTGGCGTGTTTGCGTGAGTCCGGTTGGACTTTGCAAAATGTAATCATCTGGAAGAAAAAAACATCCGCAGTGCCAAATGTGAACAAATTTGCAAAGCACTATCAAATTATTGCATTTGCTGTAAAGGGAAAGAAAGCACGGGTATTTAACCGACTACGAATTGATCCGCCACTGCCGTCCAATTATAAATATGAAAGACAGGGAGGAATGTACGTTACGGATGTTTGGGATGATATTCGCGAATTAACCTCCGGCTATTACGCCGGGGACGAGGCGCTTCGCAATCCAGATGGAAGGCGTTTCCACAAACAACAATCCCCTATTCAATTATTAATAAGGGTTATTCTCTCCTCTTCCCTGCCGGGTGATACCGTCTTGGATCCGTTTGCCGGAACGGGAACTGCATTGGTTGTAGCAGAGCAACTTGGTAGACATTCCATAGGGATTGAAAAAAGCCAGGAAAATATGCAGTGTATTCAGAATCGATTGGCGAAACTGAGAGAGGCGGACAAACTCGAAAGTTTTTATAAGGAATACACTCACACCGCCAATCTGGATGCGATATGGGGAAAATCCCTTCACTACAGTAAACAACCAATTATCAAAATCAAGCAGCTATCCTTCACTGACTGAAATTTTTATGGCATCTATTCACCATTTTTCAAGTCCCTTGTTAAACAAAAAAGCGAACTTTTTAATATCGAGAAGCTGGAAGATTTTTCATTTGATGAACAATTAATTTCGTGCAGAAATAAGGGGGCTTTCCCTGATCTGGCAATCCGAATTTCACATGAGGGCGGGCAAGTTCGTGGTGGGGAATTAATAGAACTCAAAGACAGTAGAACTTATTCCATATCATCTTTCAACTCCACCATTCCCAGCGGTAAAAAACAAGTAACCAATTTTATTACCAGCACAAAAAGTAAAATCCTTCAGCAGATGGAAGTACCACGGCGAAAATCCGTTTGAAATGCCTGAACGTGAAGTTTATTACCTCGTTCGAGGAAGGAAAAACAACCCTCGTCGATATAAAATTTGTCTCGTTCATGGGCATTTTTTTGAAACCGTGAAAATTGAGGAATTAATCAAACAATCCTTCTCGCAAGTTCTGGCAGAAGGATTGCGCGATAGTCATGAAAGCCTGGATGAAGAAACAATCGAAAGGATTTTGTCAATTTTAAGCCGTCAGAATTATTTTCGTAAAGTTCGAGATGTTAAGTGTTCCTCAGTCAAATTACGTTTTCGAATCATGACGGAGGCGAAATCCGAAGCCAATATCCTCGATTCGCAGCGGTATCCCACCATTCAGGATAACACGCTTAACCTTGTTGTTCCTTTCTCCAGCCACAACGAGAAAGAACAAATTGCCGCCAAGATAGCCAGTGTTTTTGGTGATGAAATCAATCAACTCAGGCAAACGGTGATAAAACACCCTTACAATAAGAGTTTTCTGCTTTTTCAGACGGAATTATAGGTAACCTCGGCAAGCCAGAAATCGAATATACACCGTTTT
>JBBIQB010000011.1:3456-32590 GCA_037442545.1 Bellilinea sp. | reverse complement strand
TCAACCCGCCCGCCCAAACCCTCCCGCGCCTGGCGGACTTCGCTGCCGCTGCCAGCCAGGTCATCCAGCAGGCAGGATTTGTTCTGCAAACCCGCCGGCTGGCAACCAGCCCATTCCCGCTCTGGCACAACCATCTAACCGCCGCCAGCCTGGCCGCCCGCGCCGCCGAACTGGAAGCACTCGCCGCCCGGCATGATTTTACCTACCTGTCGCTGGGACCCGCTCTGCCCGCCTTTCCAGCCGCCTATGGGTTGATCGCGGACGTGCTCGCTGCCACGCGCAGCGTGTTCCTGACCGGTATGATGACCACACAGCGCGCTATCGACCTGGCGGCACTGCAGGCGTGCGCCGGTGTCATCGCCCGCAGCGCCCCGCTGGAGGAAAACGGGTTTGCCAACCTGCGCTTCGCCGCACTGGGCAATGTTGCGCCGGGCAGCCCTTTTCTCCCGGCAGCCTACCACGCGCCAGGGCAGCCGCCAGCTTTCGGATTGGCGTTCGAATGCGCCGATGAAATCCTGGCAGCCTTTGCATCCGCCGATACTCTCGACGCCGCCCGCGCCAGCCTTCTCCAGCGACTGGAAAGCGCCGCCGCCTGCCTGCAATGCCTGCTGGCGCCGCTGCAAGACCGCTATCAGGTGGATTTGTACGGGTTCGATTTCTCCTCTGCGCCCTACCCACAGGACTGGTGCTCCGCCGGGGCAGCCCTGGAAAAACTGGGCATCCCGCGCCTGGGACAGCACGGTTCCCTGGCAGCCGCAGTGTTCCTGGCGGAAACGTTGGAAATGGGCAAGTGGAAACGCACCGGCTTCAACGGATTGATGCTGCCAGTGCTGGAAGATACGGTGTTGGCGCTGCGCGCCGCCCAGGGCAGCCTGACGGTCAAAGACCTGCTGCTGTATTCAACCGTGTGCGGCACTGGGCTGGATACGGTCGCCCTGCCTGGAAACAGCACCCCCGGACAGCTGGCGGCTGTGCTGCTCGATCTAGCATCGCTCTCCCTGCGGCTGGACAAACCGCTCACGGCGCGTTTGATGCCCATGCCGGGCAAAGCCGCCGGGGATGTCATCCAGTTCGATTTCGAGTTTTTCTGCGCCGGGCGGGTAATGGCGCTGGAAGCCGAATCGCTGGACGGTTTATTGACCCACACAGATCAGATCGAAATTCATCCGCGCAAAGCGGTTATTTGACTTGTTTGAAATCGATCAAAATCAGGTTCTTTTCGCAATCGGCAAAGGTATTGAACTCAACCCGCTCGGAAAGCGGCAGATTCGACTGGTCGAGCAGGCGCACCGACAGCGTGCCTTTCGAAGCCAGCGGCTGATTGGCGATGGTAAATTCGTAGCCCGAGGGACCGTACTGCGCCGCCGTGCCGGTCAGGCTGGTCATGTTGATGTTTTTACCGTCCAGGCTGCCACGCAGCGAAACGCGGATACCGGTGACCGGGCGATTTTGCGGGTCAACCACCCGCCCGGCAACGCCCATCCAACCGCAGCCGCGGCTGGCGTCGTACAAATTGATCGAAATTGCCTGCGGGTCGCTCTGACGCATGAAGGAGAATCCACCTGCAACCGCGGTTTCGGTCGGTTCGGGGGTGCCGAGATGCTCAATCGGCGTGCCGATGATGATCACCAGCGGCTGGGTTGGCGTAAGACTGGGCTCTGGCGTCGGAGAGTAATCCGGGGTTGGCGAAGGCGTCGGCGTCCAGGTGGGGGGCAGCACCAGCGACGGGCTGGTTGGCGTAACAGGCTGCGCCAGCGCGGGCAGCGTTGGCGGCGGGAACGGGTTGAGCTGCGACTGCGGATTGAGGAAGATCATCACAAAAAGCGAGGCAGTCAATGGAATCAAAGCGATGACAAACACGGTTGCCAGATTCCACCCTATATCTCGACTTGGCATTTTCCGTTGACGGTTCACGGGGTCGCTCCTGTTGGAAAAACTCACCTCACGATGCACACGTTCAAGGGTAGCGCACTTCGACCTGCGCCGGTTCGCGCCGCTGGCTCAGCCACTCGGCAAGCGCATTTTGCTGTAATTGCAGCCGCGCTTCCAGGCTCAATTCATGGTTGGCATCGCGTTCTACAACTTGCACGATATGAAATCCAAATGCGGTTTCGATGATCTCGCTGTATTGACCGGGTTGCAGGTTGAAAGCCGCCTGCTCCACCTCCGGCTGGGTCAGGTATCCGCGCGGAAACCAGCCCAATTCCCCGCCGGTCAACGAATCATATTGAAAAGCAAGGGTTGCAAAATCCGCGCCAGCCTGCAGCTGGCGGTGGAGCGATTCGGCTGTATTGCGGAAGCGCAGCAAAATCTGGCGCGCGCGCACCTGTTCGGTACGCTGCGGAACACTGGCGGCGATCTGGTCGCGCTGCCAGGCAGCCTCTAGCGAACGGCGCAGCGCCAGGCGGAACGCGGCTTCATCCAGGTATCCCATGCTGGTTATCCACGCCAACAGCACATCCCTTCCGCCGGCATCGGTTGCCAGCTGTTCCAGGCGTTGATCCAGCAAGGCATCATCCACTGCGTAACCGCTGCGCCGGGCTTCCTGCGCCAGCAAGGTCTGGTTGACCAGATCAGCAACCACCAAATCCAGGCGTTCTTGTTCACCGCGCTCGATCCCCTGTTCGGTATCGGCATCAGCCAATTGTTTGAGCGAGGCTTGCAGTTCCACCAGCGGTACGCCCTCGCCATTGACCACCAGCCCTACCGGAAGCGGGGTGGGCGTGATCGTTGGGGTGATTTCGGGTTGCCCGATGGTCGCCGTAAGCGCTCCACCCGGCGTTTCACGCGGCGGAGTTACTTCAACCGGGCTATTGCAGCCTGCCAGTATCCATGCTCCAACCAATAAGACCAAACCTATCCAGGTAATTTGCTGCTTTGTTGTCAACGCCATATAAAAAATTATAATCGATTTATCGAAAACAAACCTCCCAGCCGGGTTTTCGGCTGGGAGGCGATCAAGCATCCGGCAGATGACGGCTTAGTATTCCGGCATCGGCGGTGCCGCCGGTTTATCTTTCTCGGGAACTTCGGTGATCAGGGCTTCGGTGGTCAGGATCATCGCCGCGATCGAAGCCGCGTTTTCCAGCGCGCCGCGGGTGACTTTGGCGGGGTCGATTACGCCGCCCTTGACCATGTTGATGTACTCGTCACGCAGCACATCGTAACCGATTTTGAGGTCTTTTTCGCGGGCTTGCGCCTGGCGCACGTTCTCGATCACAACCGAGCCTTCTTTGCCGGCGTTCTCGACGATCTTGCGCATCGGCACTTCCAGCGATTTGCGCACAATGTTGACGCCGATCTGCTCATCTTCCAGTCCCATTTTCAAATGTTCGAGCGCAGCCACAGCATTGACCAGGGCAACGCCGCCGCCGGGGACAATGCCTTCTTCCACTGCAGCGCGGGTGGCAGACAGAGCGTCTTCGACGCGGTGCTTCTTTTCCTTGAGTTCGGTCTCGGTCGCTGCACCAACCCGGATGATGGCAACCCCGCCCGACAGTTTGGCAATGCGTTCTTGCAGTTTTTAGCGGTCGTAATCGCTGGTGGTTTTTTCGATTTCGACACGGATCTGCTCGATGCGCCCGCGAATTTCGGCTTCATTGCCCTTGCCGCCAACCAGGGTAGTGTTATCCTTGTCGGCAACCACTTTCTCGGCGCGCCCAAGGTCGGCAATGGTGGTGGTTTCCAGTTTGCGTCCGGTCTCTTCCGAGATGACGCTGGCGCCGGTCAACGTGGCAATGTCCTGCAGCATGGCTTTGCGGCGGTCGCCAAAGCCGGGGGCTTTGACAGCCAGAACGTTCAACATACCGCGCAGTTTGTTCAACACCAGGGTTGCCAGGGCTTCGCCATCGACATCCTCGGCGAGGATGACCAGGTCGCGTTTACCAACCTGCACCAGTTTTTCCAGCACCGGGACAATATCCTGCGCAGCGGAAATTTTCTTGTCATAGATCAGGATGTAGGGATCCTGGATCACCGCTTCCATGTGTTCAGGATCGGTGATGAAGTAGGGGGAGATATATCCACGGTCGAACTGCATACCTTCGACGTATTCGGTTTCGAATTCCAAACCCTTGGACTCCTCCACGGTAATGACCCCGTCTTTGCCGACTTTGTCCATCACTTCGGCGATCAGCTCGCCAATCGTTCGGTCCTGGGCGGAAATGGTGGCAACATTGCCGATATCTTCTTTGGTGGTGATATCGATCGACTGTTTGCGGATCTCTTCCGAGACCAGCTTGGCAGCGGCTTCGATACCGCGTTTGAGTAGCATCGGGTTGGCGCCGGCGGCAAGGGTTTTCAAACCTTCGGTGACAATGGCGTGCGCCAGAACGGTCGAAGTAGTGGTGCCATCGCCGGCGATGTCATTGGTTTTGGTGGCTGCTTCTTTGAGCAGCTGGGCGCCCATGTTTTCGAACGGGTCTTCCAGTTCGATTTCTTTAGCAACAGTCACGCCGTCGTGGGTGATGGTCGGGGAACCGAATTTGCGATCCAGTGCCACATTGCGTCCTTTGGGACCCAGGGTGGTCGCTACTGCGGTGGCGACAACATCAATGCCGTTCTTAAGACGACGGCGAGCCTCCTCCGAAAATACCAGTTGTTTGGCTGCCATAGGTGTTCTCCTTCGTTAGAATATTTTGAAAATTACTTGCTTTCGACAATCGCGAGCAGGTCGCTCTCGCGCAGGATCAACAGTTTCTTGCCATCGATCTTGATTTCGGTGCCGGCGTACTTGGCAAACAAAACCGTATCGCCTTCCTTGACATCCATCTGGATGCGGTCGCCGTCTTCGTCCCGGTCACCCGGTCCCACCGAAAGGACGATCCCCTTCTGGGGTTTTTCCTTTGCCGTTTCGGGCAGGACGATACCACCGGCGGTCACTTCTTCCTGCTCGAGCGGTTCGACCACCACACGGCTGCCTAAGGGTTTTAATTTAATGCTCATTGAAACCTCCCACTTCTGGAATTAGGTTAGATGTCCCGGTTTTTAGCACTCAATCCGCCGGAGTGCTAAACCAGTGCGTATCATACCCGCCTTTTTTAGGAAAGTCAAGAGGTTTGGAAATCTTCTTATAAAATTCTGATATGCCCGATTGCGGCTTACGGCGCGCCGACACCGTAGGATGCGCATATCTGCTCGCTCGGATCGATGATCGCCATGATGGTCGCATCTTCCGCGTAGCGCTGGCGCACCTCGGCAAGTACCTGCACCGCTTCCGCGCAATTTTCCAAACCCGGGCGGTGCATGCCCGCCAGCACCGAGCCATAGGTATAGTAATAGATCAGCGACGCGCCGGTCAATTCCAAGCCCTGGATCTCGATCGGCGGATCAGTATCCGGGTTGCACTGGCGCACTTCACAGGAGATGGCGGCATCGCAACCTTTGACCGCACACCGCAAGGCCGGAATCGCGCTTTCGTAGTTACGCGCGCGAAAATACACCAGCCCCAGTTGACCGTAAATTTCCGGGTGTTCCGGAAGCATGTCGAGCGCGGTGCGCACATTCAAGGAAGTGGCGAAAAACTCTCCCATTTGAGAGTAGGTACGCGCAATGGCAAGGTAAGGAATCGGGTCAACAACGCCAATCTGCTTGTTGATCGCCACGGCTTTGGCGTAATACATCAGCGCTTCTTCATACAGAGCAACCACGTCCGAATGGTCGTTGCCCACCACTTCCGCACGCTTCAGCCCGAGCGTGCGGTAATTCGCCCCGATGCGAATGTACAACGGGGTGAAGTTGGGCGTGATCTGCGCGGCTTTGAGGTATTCCTGAATGGCACCTTCGTAATCCCCCAACGACTCGCGGACATAGCCGCTGACGCGGTGCACATCCATCAACGACGGATCGCGTTCCAGCGCCTGGCGCATGCTTTCATCCGCCTGCACATATTTTTGCTGGTCGATAAGGATCTCGGCGTAATAGGCAAACGCCAGCGCATTGTTACTGTCGAACTGAATGGCGCGCACTACTGCCTGTTCCGCCTCGCTCAACAACGCTTCCTCTTCCTCACCGCCATACATCGAATTCCAGTCGTACACAAAGGCGCGGATTGCCAAAACAAACGAATCTTCGGGCGCCAGCTGGGTGGCTTTGTCGATGTTCTCGCGCGCAGCTTGCAGCCGCGCCACCCGTTCCGCGTCGGTGGTGGACAGGCTGGAAAAATAGGTCTGAATACGCGCCAGTTCAGCGATCAGGCGCGCGTCGCCCGGGTCGAGCTCCATTGCTCGCTGGTAGGCGGCAATTGCCGCCGGCAGGTTGCCGGCAACGAACTGGGTTTCGCCTTCCAGCGCGTATGAGCGGGCAATCCGGGTTGGGGCTGGGGTTGCCAGGAACAATGCCTCCACCTGCCCGGATTGAAATCCGCGCAGTACATACAGCCCTCCCACGAGCAGCGCCAACAGGATCACAATCCGATATGGATTGGAGCGGTGATTCTTGTTTCGAAAGAGAGCGCGGTTGTTTTGCAGCTCGATCATGGCAAAAAGTCACGGGGTTGGCGACGGGGTTGGGGTCGGCAGCGTGCCTTCGGCAACCTGCTGGCAGATGTTGATGATCTCCTGCGCGTTGGCAACCGAAATCTCTTCGATCGCCACCGATTCCATCACCGCGCTTGCAATGGGCAAGGCTTGGCTGCACTGACCCTGGCGCGCCAGCGCCAGACCATACATGTAATAATATTCCGAAACGGGCCAGTAGGAAAGGGACAATCCTTCAACAACTTCTCCGCTTTCCGCCGCGCCGCCCTGCACCGCCAGCCGCAGAGCCTGCACCGCGCGGGGGTAATCACCGCGGCGGTAATGCATCACCCCCAGGTTTCCGTACAGGTAAGGGTCACTTGGCTTGTTGGCAATGGCTTTTTCGGCATACTGAATCGCACTGGCAAATTCACCCTGAGTGAATGCCGTGCGCGACAGGTAGGTCAGCGGCAGCGCATCGGTCGGGTTGAGCGTGTTGGCGCTGGTAAAGGCGCGGGTGGCTTTGGGATAATCGCCCAGCGTACGGTAATTGCGTCCAAGGTAAATGTACAGGTCAGCAATGTAGGGGTTGATGGCGATGGCCGCCTCGAACTCTGCCACCGCTTCGGCATAGTTGGTGGTAAATTCCAGCACCAACCCGCGCGCGCGGCGCGTCTCCAGCGCGTCCGGGGCGAACGACTGCGCCTTGCGCGAAAGTTCGATTGCCCGGTTGAGCGCCTCTGGATCCAACAGCGAGGATTGCGATTTCAGCGCCAGCACCTCCGCCAGGTAGGCGTACGGCACGGCGTTGTTCGGGTCGATTTCGATGGCTTGGTTGAGCGACGCCTCGGCATCCAGGTAATTGCCGTTCAAACCCTGGGCGTACCCGCGCAGCGCCAATGCCGCCGCGTTGTTTGGGTTGATGATCAGCGCGTTGCCGGCATTATTGATCGCCTCCTGGTACTGGTTGGTGTACACCTGCAAGCGGGCAATCGCCAGGTAGATCAACGGGTTATCCGGGTTGACCAGCAGCGCGGTCTGGTACACCTGAATCGCCTGTTTAAACTTGCCCTCGCGGACGAACTGCTCGGCTTCCGCCAGGAAGGATTCCGGCGAACGGGTCGGCGTGGGGGTCGGCACGAATAACGGCGGGGTTTGTGGCACCACTACCTGATTGATATAAAATCCACCACCGATCAACAGCAACAATAAAAGAATGGTCAGCGGATTGGATGTCCGCCGGCGGCGGTTCATGCGTAATTTACTGCCTTTTAAGTACATATAAATTGATCTTACCATCAGGCTTAAACAACCGTCAAGCGCTGCCGGACAAACTTTAAGGCTGGGTTAATCTGGGCAAATTGGCTTGTCAGGTACACCCGTACAGGCTACAATCATCTCATGCGTTTCGACGTATTCAGCTTGTTTCCCGCGGTCCTGCAGCCCTATCTCGAAATCAGCATCCTCCAGCGCGCCATCCACAACGGACTGTTGGAGGTGGTGCTGCATGATATCCGTACCTACACCAGCGACAAGCACCACGTCACCGATGATGCCCCATTTGGCGGCGGCGGCGGGATGGTGATGAAACCCGAACCAATCTTTACCGCTGTCGAGAGCGTGCTTGGCAGTTCACCCTGCTGCCCGCTGATCTTGCTCACCCCGCAGGGCAGGACCTACACTCAGCAGGTCGCCGCCGAACTGGCGCAGTACCCCCGTTTGGGGCTGCTGTGCGGGCGGTACGAAGGCGTGGATGAACGCGTGCGCCAGCATCTGGTCACGGACGAGATTTCGATCGGCGATTATGTCCTCACCGGCGGGGAAATCCCCGCGCTGATCCTGATCGACTCGCTCACCCGCCTGATCCCCGGCGCACTGGGCGACCCGGACGGCGCTCAGGACGATTCCTTCGCCAGCGGGCTGCTGGAATATCCGCACTACACCCGCCCGGCGCAATTCCGCGGCTGGAACGTGCCGGAGGTACTCCTCTCTGGCAATCACGCGCAAATCGCACGCTGGCGGCGCGAACAGGCGCTCAAGTGCACCTGGCTGCGCCGTCCGGACCTGCTGCAAACCTTCCCCCTTACCGAACGCGACCGCCAATTTCTGGCATCTCTGGCTTCCCAACCTTCCGACGACTCCCCCGCATCGGGTTAATCCCATTCATCCAATCCACCCAGAAAGGTTTCCTCATGAACCAGCGATTCAACTTCGGTAAGACTTTCCTGTTGGGGTTCGGGTTCTTCGGCGTCAGCGTCATTTGGAGTGTGTACAATGCCTACGTCCCGATCTTCCTTGCCAACCGCTTCGACCTGACGCCGGCTTTGATCGGCTTTTTTATGACCCTGGATAACATCGCCGCGCTGCTCATCCAGCCGCCAATCGGCGCCTGGTCCGACCGCCTGCGCACGCCCATCGGCAGACGCATGCCCTTCATTCTCATCGGCGCGCCAATCGGCGCCGCCGCATTCGGGTTGATTCCGCTTCAAGCCGTGCTGCCGCTGTTTGTTGCCTGTACCAGCACCCTGCTGCTGAGCATGGCACTGTGGCGCACGCCGGTGGTTGCGCTGATGCCCGACGTTACCCCCTCGCGCTACCGCTCGCAGGCAAACGGGGTGATCAACTTCATGGGCGGCATCGGCGCGATCATCGCCTTTCTGTTCGGCGCCGACTTGTACGATCTGAATCCCGCCTACCCTTTCTGGTTGGGCTCCGCCCTGGTTATTCTGGCTTCTCTGATGGTTTTCATCTTTATCCGCGAGCCCAAAGAGTATCCGGTTGGCGCAGAAACCAAACCCGACCTGTGGTTGAGTTTCAAAAAAATCGTCTCCGATCAAGAGAAATCGCCCCTGCGCATTTTACTGGCAATCTTCTTCTGGTTCGTTGCGTATAACGCCATCGAGGCATTCTTCACGCTGTATTCAGTCAACCACCTGGGGCTGTCCGAATCGGACGGCGCCCGCCTGCTTGGGCAACTATCCCTCTTTTTCGTGTTGATGGCGCTGCCAGCCGGCTTGATCGGCGGGCGCATTGGCCGCCGCGTAACCATCATGACCGGCATCGTTCTCTTGGGCTGCTGCATGTTGGCTATGTTCATCATCCCGGCAGACACACTCACCATCCTGTTAACCAAACTTCCGGTGCTTGGAAATGTGCCCGTGGTGGGCATCATTCTCATGTTGGCGGGAGTTTCCTGGGCGCTGATCAATATCAATTCGCTGCCGATGGTGGTTGACATGACCGATGATCTGCACATTGGCACCTTCACCGGTTTGTATTATCTTTTTTCGACCATGGCAGCCATCCTCGGGCCCAACCTGAACGGCATCATCATAGACCTCAGCGGCGCCAATTATGCCCTGGTCATGCTGGTGGGTCCGCTGTTCATGTTGTTGGCATTTATCATGATGTTGGGCGTCCGCCGCGGAGAAGCCAAGAGCGCCGTCCAAACAGCGCATAAAATAGTCGCCTGACATGCTTGTCAGGGGAAACAAAGCATTGTATACTTGAGGTGATTTGCGGGGTTTTGTAAAATCCCCGAATGCAGCAACGTGTTTCCAAATTCCATTTCCACACTTTTCTGGAGGAGAAAAACGCATGTTTAAAAAGCTATACCTTGTTGTAGCAATCCTGGTTATTGCCAGCATGGCTCTCGCAGCCTGCCAGCAAGCACCCGTCGCCACCGAGCCGCCCAAGCCCGCCCTCAAAGTCTGCCAGGTGACCGACACCGGCGGTATCGACGATAAATCCTTCAATGCCACTGCCTGGAACGGCATCGTCATGGCGCAAAACCAGCTTGGCGCTGAAGGCAAATATCTGGAATCCCAGCAGCAGGTCGACTACGAGAAAAACATCAACGCCTTCATTGAAGATGGCTGTAACCTGATCGTGACTGTGGGTTTCTTGCTGGGTGACGCCACTGCCGCTGCCGGCCAAGCCAACCCCGACCAGGCGTTCACCATCGTGGACTTCGCCTACGATCCTGTGATCCCCAATGTCCTGGGTCTGGTCTTCTCCACCGATCAGGCTGCCTTCCTGGCGGGTTACGCCGCTGCTGGCGCAACCCAGACCGGTAAAGTCGGCACCTTTGGTGGTATTCAGATCCCGCCCGTCACCGTCTTCATGGACGGCTTCGCCCTGGGCGTGAAATACTACAATGAGAAGCACGGCACCAACGTGGAAGTCCTGGGATGGGACGAAACAACCCAGACCGGTTTGTTCACCGGTAACTTCGAGAGCACCGACGACGGCCGCGCCCTGGGTCAGACCCTGATGGATGAAGGCGCCGACATCATCATGCCTGTGGCTGGTCCCGTGGGTCTTGGCACCGCTGCTGCGGTTCAGGAACGCGGCAACGCCTGGATCATCGGTGTGGACACCGATTGGACCGTCAGCGCTCCGCAGTACACCGACGTCATCTTCACCTCTGTGTTGAAGAAGATGGACAACGCCGTGTTCGCTGCTGCCCAGCAGGTTGCCGGTGGCACCTTCGAGGGCGGTTTGTATGTCGGTACGTTGGAGAATGATGGCGTTGGCATCCCCGAATTCCTGCCCAACCGCATCTCCGATGAACTGAAAGCCGAACTGGAAACCGTCAAAGCCGAGATCATCGCCGGCACCATCAAAACCACGCCCTAGAGCATAAATCGGAACGAAAAAAGAGGTTGGTGAATAAATCACCAGCCTCTTTTTTGTTTGCTTGTTGGATGGCAGCCTGGCTGGCTAAAAACCCTTGCCGCCTGCCGCTCCTGAAGGGATTATTTAGGTTGGCTCGCGCGGCTGCTTTTTGGTTTTTGGGCGGCTTTGGGATTCAACCGGCGCAGGCGGTTGGTTGCCTTACCAGCATTTGGGCTGAGAATGAGCGACAATTGATTGAGCGCGTTCAAATCATATTCGCGCCGCCCGCACACGTCGCACACCCAAGCGGGAAAATCCGGCACGGTGATCAGGTCATCGCCCAACCAGGTATAGTACACCACCAGGGCGCGGTGCATGTGCCCTGCCTGGCATTCGCTGCAGGGGATATTGTAATCAGCCGGAAGCATCTTATTTCGGTTGGTTTTCATCGATTAATTTTTTGCGTTAACCGTAATCCCGGTGGTTAAGACCTTTGCTTCGTTCAAGGGCCAGTATACCACGAATGCCTTGCCGACAATGTTTTCAATCGGCACAAAACCCCAGGTATGCGAATCCGAGGACTGATTGCGGTTATCGCCCAGCACGAACACCTTTCCAGCCGGCACCTCCCAGGTGCCGGCGTACAGCGGCGGCGCGTTGATGTACGATTCTCGAATTGCATACCCGTTAACCGCTACTAGCCCGTCCTGGATTTCGATCATATCCCCGGGTAAGCCAATCACCCGCTTGATGTAATCCTCTTCCGGGCTGTAATGGAACACCACCACGTCGCCATGCCGAACCTCACCCAGGCGGTACGCCAGCTTGTGCACCAGCACGAACTGTCCCGGTTTAAGCGTTGGCTGCATGCTGATGTTTTCAACTCGCACCCGCGCCACGACCGCATCGATGACAAAGTACAACACAAACGCCAGCAAAAGGGTCTGTAAAATTTCCACCAGGGTGCGTAAGGCGGTTGAACGCCTGGATACACCGACCGGCGATTCCGCATCCTGGTTGAGTTCAGTGGGAGTCAAATTCACTCAAACCTCCGCGCCCCGCAGGGCTTGCCTCATTATATTCCGGCGCAGCTTAAGGGACAAGGCTTAATCCCTATGCAAACGCGCGCCGCAGGTACGGCAAAACATGTCTCCGGCAGCGGCGCGCCGCCCGCACTGATGGCAGTGCACCGGCTGGCTGGCTGGCACCGCGCTGGTGGACTGCGCTTCGCGGGGGGAATGGCGCTTGCGGGCTCTGGCTGGCTGGCTCGCCCGGCCGCGTTGTACCAGATACCAGGAAACGCCCACCACCAGGATCACCCCGCCAGCCACCAGCCCAATCACGGGCAGCAGGCTGCTGGCGTTCACCCTGCCGGGCACTTCCCCGTTAAGCGGCTGCGCGGGCTGCACCGGCAGCGATCCCACCGAAAGGCTATCGTCCGTCTTTTCATAATTCAAGTTGACCCGGAATACCGTCCCGGCATCCACGCTGCCAACCGGATTGGTAAAATAAACAAAACCATCTACCTGGGTCACGCCTTCTCCAAAGCCCGGATAGACGGTCATCGCCGCGGCATTGGCAGGCTGCTGCACCGATACCACCAGGTTGTCGACCGCGAAATCGCCGTTCCATTCGTATACAAATTTGCGCTGGGCGCCGTCGCGTTCCAGATTCGGATCGTAATATTCCAACTGTAGCAATGCAGACGGCGTAGTGAATGTGATTTGCAGCCAATCGCCCTGCACCGCGGTGGTGTATGCCAGGTTATAGAGCAAACCATCCATATCCTCCCACGCCAGGTTGTACGGCGCGCCGGCCGCGCGCGGGATACTCAGGCTGACTTGGGCAGGCAGGGAAACGTCTGCCGCCAGGGTCATGCGTTGAATGACCAACACATCCGGGCGGTCATATTCGGGCCAGATGTCGATCTGCAAACGTTCCAAAGCAGGCGGGGTCTGCGCTCGAACAGCCACCGGCAGTACCAGCAGAATGAGCAGTCCAATCAACCCTATCCAACGCAATCGTCTTAAGACACTTGGCAATTCAACCTCAACAGCAAAAACAGAATCTGTCCAATCATCAATCGTACCGGGCAATCTTACCATAATTCAGACCAACAACGTGCGAAAAATTGCGCCAGTAAAAATCGGGTATAATTCTCAACATAACGAACAGAAAGGATCGTTTCCACTTTGCCCCGCCGACGGTCGGTCGAAGAACTTAGCATAGATGAGCTGCGCCAGTTACTGATCGAAAAACGGCGCGCCGAACGCCAGCAGCGGCTGGAAAAATTCCGCCGCACCGGCCGGGTCGTGGTCGTCGAGCACCAGCCGCAGTCCTCCGCCTTCGAATCCGCCGCCGAACTGGACGATTCCCTGCTGACCCACGAGGAACGCCGCCAGCCGCGCCGCCGGCGCAATGCCTGGTTGGATCGTTTTTTATTGTTCATCGAAATCGCCGCGGTGGTGGGACTGGCGTTCGTCCTGCTCAACGGAATGAACCTGATCCGCAGCCTGAACCAGGAGGTCGCCGCCGCGTTGCAGCAGCCCACCCTCACCCCCACCCCGCTCATCCAGGCGGTGGTGCTGCCCGGCGGTCACACACCGCCGGATGCCCCCGGCGGTGTCCGTCCGAACGACGCGGAGATACCGGAACATTTGCGCCCGCTGGTGCAGACTTTTGCCAGCCTGCCCATTCCAACCCCCAGCCCGGAACAGGCGGTACGCATTCAAATCCCTGCCATTGGCGTGGATGCGCCGGTGGTGCAGGGCGACGCTTGGGAACAGTTGAAAAAAGGCGTCGGACAGATGATTGGCTCACCAAACCCGGGACAAAAGGGCAACCTGGTACTTTCCGCCCACAACGATGTCTTTGGCGAGATCTTTCGCGACCTGGACAAGCTGCAAAAAGGCGACGAGATCATCGTCTATTCCAGCCAGCGGGCGTATGTCTATGTCGTTTCGCAAAGCCAGTTGGTCGAACCTACCCGGGTGGAAGTGATGGCACCCACCCGCGAAGCCGTGGTGACATTAATTTCGTGTTACCCGTACCGCGTCAACACCCAGCGGATTATCATCTCCGCTGAATTTGTAGAACAACGTTAATTTTCCAGGAGTCCTTATGAGTAAAAAGCAAAAACGCCGCATTTCGACCGCCGAACCGGTGCACGAAGTGATTCAAAAACCCGCCACCCCGACCGGGCGCTACACAAGCACTGGCGAATTCAATCCCGATTACTCCCCAATCATCAAAGACCTGAAACGAATCGGCATCCTGGCTGGTACGTTCTTTGTTATCCTGATCGCGCTTTCCTTCTTCCTGCGTTAACCCGGCGGGAAATCCAGCGCCGGGCGGCAACCGGTCAACCGCCGGTTGCCACCGAAACCAGCGTCAGGCGATCCCCATCCCGCGGCGATTCACCCATGATGAACGCCGGCTGACTCATTTCTCCGTTGATGATGAATAGATTGGAATTCATCAGCGCCTTTTTGTCTTCCTGGATGAGGATGCCGACCATGTCCGGGTATTGGTCTGCCAGCCAGGCAACAATTTGACCATAGGTCGTCCCAGCCAAAAACTCAACCTGCAGTGCAGGCGTTCCGGCAATCGATTTCGCCAGTCCGGTAAATTCAATCGTGATACAGACATACCGGGTGGTATTCTCGTTCATGGTTATTTAAAGCAAAAAGAAAATACAACAGCCCCCGCAGAAGTGCCCACCCACCAGTAATCGCGCATCAGCTGCGGGAAGGTGTCCGACTGCCTGGCAGCCAGTCCCACCAGCATCAACACAATCGCCCCACCGAGCAAAACCCAGCTGCGGATTTCATACCCCGGCTTGTGCGGGTCTTTGAGCGGCGCCTTGGCGCCCTTGCCCGCTTTTTTCACCTGCAATGCTGCTTCCCGTTCCAGACGGCGCTTTCTGCCGCGCAGCATCGCCAGGCGCAGGTAGAAGAACAACATCGCCAGACCCGTGATGACCAGACCGATATCGAAATTCATCCTTGATCTCCAAAATCCTTTTTCCACACGTATTTTAGCACCGTGTTGTAAAAAGTCTGCAAACTGGGTTTGGGTCCCGCACCAACCCGCAGCATACGCCCGCGCGGGGTGATCTCCACCAGCAGGGTGCCGTTCTCGCCCATCTCGGTAGGCACACGCTCCAGGGCAAACACGCGCGTGTTGGGCAGGCGCACCATCGGCAGGCGACGTTCCGGGGTACGGATAAGCGCCATCATGTAAAATTCGTAATCCATGGTAGGCGTGGGCAGGCGCACCAGGACAATGCGGGCTTTTTTCTCCGCCAGCTCGCGGATTTCGAACTGCGCTCCGGCAAAGGAGGAGCATTTGGATTCATCCAGACGCTCCCCGACATGATCCCACCAGAATTTCAGGAATTTCAAACCGTCCCGGTCCAGGTATTCGAAAAATCCCTTGGTTTGGGAATGAAACAGCACCGGCAGGGCTTCGTGACAGAAATTATAATGCTGGCTTTTGTTTTTATCCATTCAGGTTCCTCAACGGCTGAAAGCTAACGTGCGCTCCAGAAACTGATCGAACGTGGTTGGCGGTCGTCCCAGCAGCCATTGCAGCACGCGCGAGCTGCCGCGAAAACCGTATGTTTCATAATAGATAAACATTTTCAGCAAGGTTTGGATGGCGTATTCCGGCAAATTTGCCGCGCGCATGGTACTTTCCCAAACTGCCCGGTCGAGCGCAACGGCTTGCACGTCGCGCCCCAGGCGCGCCGACAGCCGCGCGGCAATCTCGCGGGCAGAAAGCGCCTCCCCGCCGCACAGTTCGTACGTGGCATATTCGTGGCTTTCGTTGCTCAGCACAATAGCAGCCGCCTGGGCAACGTCCTCCAGGTCCACCTGGCTGATCCGGGCATCTATGGAATACGGCAGCGCGTATTTGCCTTCATTAACAGCCGTTGACACATACCCTTGCAGGTTTTGCATATACGCCGCCGGCTGTAAAATGGTAAACGCCAGTCCGCTGGTAAACAGGCGTTGCTCCACCCGCATTTTCAACCAATGATGCGGCATGGCTTCTACCTGCGGATGCAGCACCGAATGATAGACAAAGCGACGCACCCCGGCGTTGCAAGCAGCCTGGATCAGCCCATCCGCAATCTCGACCTCATCCGGGTTCATATTGGGGGGAATGTGATAAACGCCGCTCCGGCCGCGGCAGGCTTGCTCCGCCAGACGCATATCCGTAAAATCGCCAGCCAGCACCTCGTGCGCACCTGTCGCGCGCAGGCTTTCCACCTGGGATTCGCTTCTGACCCAGACACGCACCTCTACGCCAGTCCGTCTCAATGCGCGACAGACTGCCGTGCCGGTTTTTCCGGCAGCGCCGGTAATCAGAATTTTGTCTGTCATGGGCTCCAATCGCGCTTATTGTATCAGAAAAGGCTCCCGATGTCCGGGTGTCGACATCGGGAGCCTCAGGCGCGGGTCAAACCGTTACGCAGTTCCAACAACCCCGCAAACCGGTCGTACCACCCAACGATTATATGATGTTGTGGCGTTCCACCGGCGGTTTCCAGACGTTGGTGATCAGGTTCATGAGGATACCGACCACAGCGCCGGTCGCGATGGCCGGCCAGCCAAACGGGAACAAACCCTGCAGAATCGGGACGGGCAGGAAGCCACCAGGGTAGCCAATGTTACCGCCAATACCGATTACCATGATCGTCGCGCCGATCGCCAGCTGCTTCGGATCGAACAGGTTGACCTTCTCTGCCAGCATAAGGGCAATACCCTGCATACCAATTACGCCGAACAGGTAGATGGACAAACCACCGGACACGGCGGTCGGGATGGTGGAAACAAGATCTGCCAGCGGACCGATGAAGCCGAGCAGAATCGAGATCGCACCAGCCGCGATCAGCACCGGTCCGGAGTAGTTGCGGGTAATCACCATCAGCGAGTTGTTCTCGCCGTAGTTGGTGCCCGCCGTCGAACCAAAGATACCGTTGACCAGGTCGTTCAAACCATCGACCATCAGGTTGATGCCGATGTAGCGGTTGAGGCGCAGTTTTTCACGCCCGGTTTCTTCCGCCAGGTGGTCAACATACAGGCCGATCTGGTACAGGTGCGCGGTCGATTCCGGGATGGTGGCAATCGCCATGACACCCACGCCAAAGATGACCGTCAGAGTCAGGTCGCTGGCGAAGTTGGGGAAGGTGAATGCCGGGGCGCGGAACAGAGCCGACTGTCCAAGCAGGTCGAAATTGACCAGACCGAAGGGGATCGCGACGATGTAGCCGACGACTGCCGCCAGCAGGATCGGGAGCATCCCGATGAAACCCTTGCCTTGCAGATAAACCGAGAAGAGAAATGCCGCCACCAGGGTGATCAAGGAAACCGACCACCAGGTCATGTCGCCGGTGAGAACGCCGCCAGCAACGCCGGAGGACATATCCAGGGCAGCCTTGCCCAGACCGATACCGATCACACAGGCTACCGAACCGGTGACAATCGGGGGCAAAACCTTATCCAGCGCTTCCTTACCACCCGAGGCGCGGATGATGACACCAACAACGATATTGATCACGCCGGTTGCAATGAACCCGGCCTGAACAATCGACAGCAGCGCCGGGTCTGCCGGGACGCCGAAGGTTGGTTTGGTGATGGCGGTTACCGCCGCAATGTAGCTGAAGGACGAACCGTAATACAGCGGGATATAATTGCCAATCGAAAGTTTCGAGGCAATCAAAGCCACCACGGTTCCAAAGCCAGTAACCGTCAAAACGGTGCTGACCGGGAAACCCATCAGCAAAGCGCACAGCACGGTTGCCGGGAACATGGTAATCACGTGCTGAAAGCCCAGCAGGATCATTCTACCGACAGGAGGGGTATCCTGCGGCAGATAACCCGTAATTGCTGGTTTTTGTACGTTGGTTGCCATTGAAGTCTTCCTCCCTTGACGAAAGATTAAGATAAAAAATGGAGTTTAGGTTTGGGGGAATTGGTTCGGAGATACGATCCGTTGAGCAGTGGTTGGAACCTTTCCTCCTTGCGGCTTACTGGCGGACATCCGAACCGTAGGTTGGGGTAGGATCGAGTACTTCGATACGCACCTCCTTTCTGTCTGCCAAACAAAAATGGCGCTTACCCGCCGCAGTTCTTGAGCGCTACAGCGACCAGCACCAGCACAGTCACCAGAGGAATGATATACATCAACAAACGCACCTCTGGCAGTTTAGTTAAACCCCCAGCCATGTCTTTGGCTACGGCAGCCGCGAATTCGGTTTCCGTCGGGGGTTTGAAGTCAACAACCTCGCTGCCGCTCGATTTGGCAGCCAGGCGGGCTTCCAGGGCTTTATCCAAGGTCTCGAACGCCTGGCGGATCATGCTTTTGGAGACCGAATCGATCATGCGCTGCCCAACGCTGGCAAGCGCGCCGCCGATATTCATATCGCCTTCGTATTTCAGCAGCGTCGAGCCGTCGCCTTGATCCACAAACTGGACTTTGCCGACGCCCTTGGCAAATCCGGGCGTACCGCGTCCATCCACCGTCAACGTGCATGATTCCGGTTCAACCACATCCGAAATCACCAGCTTACCGGTAAAAGAGCCGGAAACCGGACCAATACGAACGTTCATTGCGCCTTCATACTCGTTCTCCGAAACCATATTTAATTTCTGGGTGCCGGGTAATGCGCTGGCGAGCACTTCTGGGTCATAGAACATTTCCCAGACCGCTTCGCGAGGACCTTTAAATACGTGTTCGCCTTCCAGTTTCATTCTTACTATTCCTCCATGGGATAAAAAGTGGATATGGTTCGGTTGAACCGGGTGGTGCGAAGGGCGTTAGCCGCCCTTCGCCTTTTGAACGAACGTAAAAATCCGGCTTGGGCTGAGGGTATCCTGGGTAAACTCAACTCCGCTGTCCTTCAACGCATCCTCGACTGCCTGGGCAAACACTGCCGGGGTGGGGATGGCACCGGCTTCCCCAACGCCTTTCAAACCCAACGGGTTCAACGGCGAAGGCGTTTCCAAATGACCTAATTCGATTTTGGCGGGCATATCACTTGCCTGGGGAAACAGGTAGTCCATGAAAGATGCAGTCACCAATTGACCTGTCTCATCATACACTAATTCTTCGTAAAATGCATCTCCGATCCCCATTTGAATTCCGCCGTGCACCTGGCCCTCGACGATCATCGGATTGACCGGCGTGCCGCAGTCGTGTACCATTGCCAGCTGGTCGACTTTGACCTTCATCGTCTGCGCATCGACCTCGACGATCATCGCCATTGCGCCTGCACCGGTTGCGCCATAGGGCGGTCCGTAGTAGGCAATTGCTTCCAGACCTGGCTCGGCTCCCGGCTCCATCACCCCGCGCTGCGGGTTGGCGCGCATTGCCAGGTCGCCCAGTGAAATGAACTTGGCGGGAACATCGGCTACACGCACGACACCATCCACCAGTTCCAGCTCCTCAACCGGCGCTTCCAGGATCTTGCTCGCCAGTTTGAGCGCCTTGTCGTGCACTTTTTGGGCAGCCAGGTAAATTGCCGTGCCCGCAACGGTGATGCCCCGGCTGGCAAAGGTGCCCGCGCCCCAGCCAAAAAAGCCGGTATCGCCGGTAATCACCTTGACATCCTTGACATCCACTGCCAACTGGTCTGCCACGATCTGTGCAAAGGAAGTGTAATGCCCCTGCCCTTGCGACGAAATGCCGGTCGAGACCACCACTTTGCCGTTGCCGCCGACGGTGATTTTGGCGCCTTCGTACGGTCCAACCGCGGTACCCTCGGTAAAGCACGCCACGCCGATACCCACATATTTACCTTCGGCGCGCAGCCGCGGCTGGATTTCCTTGCGGAACTGATCGTAGCCGATCATTTCAACAGTTTTTTCCAGCGCGGTGGGATAATCTCCGCTATCCAGCACGCCCTCGACGAAATCCTGACCAATGATGCCGGTATACGCCGGGTATTCGGTTGATTTGAGCAGGTTCTTGCGCCGAATTTCGACCTTGTCCATGCCCAATTCCTTCGCCGCGGCATCCAACATGCGCTCGATGACAAAAGTACCAAACGGACGGCCCGCGCCGCGCACCGGGGTGGCGATCATCTGGTTGGTAAACACCAGATTGAACTCGGTCTGGAAGTGCGGGATGCGATAATTGCTCACTGTGTGCGTCTGGGTATTGAGCGGGATGGTCATCATGTACGGGTTGTACGCCCCGGAATTGTGGAAGAAGTAATCCTTGAATCCCAGAACAGTGCCATCCTTCTTCAATGCGATTTCGCAATAGTGAACCTGGTCGCGTTCGGAGGTAGTCGCCAGGAAGTTTTCCCGCCGGTCTTCGTACCACTTGATCGGACGTTCCAGTTTGATGGCGAGGTAGGTCAAGAGCACATCGTCGGGCATCGAGGTGTTGATTTTGGGACCAAAGCCGCCGCCGGTATTGGGCGAAATCACCCGCACCTGACTTTCGAACAAGCCCAGCCGCGCGGCGGTCTGGTTGCGCAGTGCAATGGGCGACTGCGTGCCGCACCAGATGGTCATTTCTTTTGCCAGCGCATCCCATTTGACCACGATGCCGCGGTTTTCCATCGCTGCCCCAGCCACGCGGTTGATGAAAAACCTGCGTTTGACCACCAGGTCAGATTCCTTAACCGCCTGCTCCCACGAGCCGCGCTCCTGAAAGACATGCCCGGCAAGGTTGCTACCGGTATCGTCATGCACCAGCGGCGCGCCGGGCTGGGCGGCTTTCTCCAAATCCACCACGGCGTCCAGGGGATCGTAATCGACGAAGATCAGATCGCAGGCATCCTCGGCAATGTAGCGCGATTCGGCAATCACCACTGCCACCGGTTCACCCGAAAAACGCACCTTGTCCACCGCAATCGGCAGAGTCGTCCGCGCAGTGTAGGTCGCGCCCTTGATGGCGGTTGGCGGCGGAACCTGCAGCGGTCCCGGTTTGATGTAGTCGCCGAAATCTGCCGCTGTGTAAACCGCAATCACGCCCGGCAGCTTGCGCGCTTCGCTGACGTCAATGTTAAGGATGCGGGCGTGGGCATAATCGGCACGCTTGAATGCCGCGTGAAGCATGCCCGGAAGTTCAATGTCATCCAGGAATTGCACCTTTCCGGTGATCAGATCCGGATCTTCGTTGCGTTTGATGGATTGATGTACAAATTTTCCTGCCACGGTTGCTTCTCCTTTCATTCTTTAATGAGACGCCATTTTTTGGGCAGCCAGTCTTACCGCCTCGACGATATTGACATAGCCGGTGCAGCGGCAGAAATTGCCATCAATCGCCTCACGGATTTCTTCATCGCTCGGGTTGGGATTTTTCCCCAGGTACTCCACAATGGTCATCAGAAAGCCCGGCGTGCAGAAGCCGCACTGCAAGGCATGCTTCTCGATGAAGGCTTGCTGCAGCGGATGCAAATTATCCGGGGTTCCCAACGATTCAACCGTGCGTACCTCACTGCCATCCACCTGGACGGCAAACAGGATGCACGAACGCACTGCCTCTCCGTCCACCAGCACGGTACAGGCGCCGCACAAACCGTGTTCGCAGCCGACGTGGGTGCCGGTCAAGCCCAGATCGTGGCGGATGAAATCGCTCAACAGCAAGCGCGGTTCGACTTCGCGCTGGTAGGCTTTGCCATTGACGGTCAGGTTGATTTTCACTTTTTGAGCCATGTCATCCTCCTTCTACTTTGCTCGTTCAAAGGCTTCGGTCAGCGCGCGTTCGACCAGCACATTCACCAGCTGGCGGCGGTATTCGCCGCTGCCGTGCAAATCGCTGCCAGGATCGACCTCAACCCGGGCAATCTGCTCGGCTGCCTGGGCGATGACCGCAGGGCTGGGGGCGCTGCCAACCAGCACCTGGGAAGCGGCTTTGGAGAGGATGGGCGTTTCACCCACGCTGAACAGTACCACCCGGGCTTCCTTGCAGCGGTTGCTCTCATCCAGGGTAACAATGGTGATCACAGCTGCCTGGGCATACCCGCCTTTTTGGCGGGAAACCTGCTGGTACGAAGCGCCGCTGCGTTTTGCCATGGGCGGCAGAACCACTTCTGCCAGCAGTTCCTCCGGCTCCAGCACGGTCATGAAAGGACCGAGGAAGAAATCCTCGCTGTTGACCCAGCGCTGGCCGCCTTGTTTACGCACCAGCAGGCGCGCCTTCAATGCCACCGCCAGCGCGGGAATCTGCGCCGCCGGGTCGGCATGTGCAATTGCGCCACCGAACGTACCGCGGTTGCGAATCTGGGTATGGGCAATGTGCTTAACCACAAACGGGATAATTGGAAAACGCTGCACCACGATTGGATCGTGTTCGACCAGGCTGTCACGGGTCATCGTGCCAATCGCAAGGCTGCCGTCGTCGACCGGCTTGATGTAGAACAATTCTTTGATCCTGTTCAGATCGACCAGCGCTGCCGGGCGCGCCATGCGGAAATTCATCGCCGGGATGAGACTTTGTCCACCGGCGAGCACTTTTCCGTCATAACCCAGCTCGTGCAGGTTGGCAAGCGCTTCTTCTATGCTGGTTGGTGCATAATAATCGAACGGAGCTGGTTTCATGAAGCAGATTCCTCCTTGAGACCGACGGCTTCACCCGTCTCGTTAAATAATTGCGGATTTCCTGGGGCGGGCAATCTCTGATCCCAGGTTGGTGCAGGAAAAGCCCGCCCCTGATGAACCATTTGGTAGGTCATGTGCATATGACCAAGATGGAGCGCGGTGTGATCGATGACGTGCAGAATTGCCCAACGCAGCGGTACGTCCCGCCCATCCACCCGGCGGGTTTGTTCCAGGTCTGCCGGTGAAAGCGCGCCGAGCATCTCGCGCGTCTGGTGCAAGGTCCGCCTTAAAACGGCGATCACGTCTTCTGCCGAGGAAACTTGCGCGGTCAGTTCCGCCTGCCGGTCGCGCGTGCGCGGCAGCCCACCAATCACCTCTCCAATCCAAAATTGCTCTGCACCGCACAGGTGCAGAGCAAGCACAGCCAGCGAGTTGACTTCGGTGATATTCTGATCGGCAAACGGGCGCCAATTGAGCGCGTCCGCAGACAAATTGACCAGCAAGGATTCAACTTGTCGGTGCAGATCTTCGATCCGGAGACTGTAATTCAGTAACTCGCTGTACAAAGGGTCTCCCAAAAAATGAACCGGTTTAAATTATCGTGGCAGCCCCCCATTTGCGCAACCGCCGGGGGACTGCAATTTTCGAAATCTACCCTTCTTGGAAGGCAACGAAACGGCCCCACATCGACTCGACTTCCACGGCTTTTTGCACGAAGCAGCCAATGTAGTAGCGTCCGCTGGGGGCATTCGCGATCTGGTTGCCCAGGTTTTCGGCGTGCACGATTTTCTTGGGGAACAGGTTGAGGTGCATATCCTGGTAGTACTGGTCGAGCGGGAACATCTCATCCCAATCTTTGCCAAAGTCGCGCTTGAGCTTGTCGTTGGCTTCCTGGAAGGTCTTGGGATGCCAGATGCGCTGGATGGTGTTCATCGGGTGATCGGCAGCCACGCAGTCCACGCCGATCCATTTGATCTTCTTCTCCGCCGCCCAGGCAGCAAAGTCGGCGGACGGACCCGGGTGCTTGATCATATAGCGGAATTCATCCGAATCCGGGCTGATCCAGCCGAATTTGTACCAGCCGGTCTTGATGACCAAAATGTCGCCTTCGCGGATATCGACCACTTTTTCGATCATCTCCGGCGAATAAACGCTGGAATTGCTGACCATGCCGGAAATATCGGCAATTACACCCGGACCGACCCACTCTTCCAACGGCACTTCGCCAATCGACCGCCCAGCGGGATAGAAATGTTTTTCCCCGTCCATGTGGGTGGCAAGGTGTATCGAGGCATTGCAGATCGAACCATTGCGCGCCATGCCAAAATGTGCGCCGCCAACCCGCTTGAAGTACTTGACCGTCAGCGGCTCGTAGTTTGCCCACTGCGGTGAGCGCACCGAGAACGGAACGGTCATGTCGATCATTTGCGCGCGGTCCATCGCGGCAAAGAATTCTTTTTCATCCATCCACTCGGGCGCCTGGTATGCCAGCACGCGCGCCCAGGCGGTTTCCACTTCCATGTACGGGATCGGCATCGCCGCAATCCACGCCCGCTGGTTGTTCAATTTATTGATGTCACCCACAATCGACTCGACGAACAGCGCGTGTTTCTTGGGCATGGTGACGTGGGTCATCTCGTAGTACCAATCCTGGGGGAACATTTCATCCCAGGTTTTGCCGTACTCTTTGACCAGTTTGGCTTCGGCTTTCTTGAATTCGTTTTCGTGCAGGCGGCGGATGGGGGTGTTCATCGGGTGTTCCACGCAGCCGCAGTCCACGCCAATCCACTTGAATTCCATGTCCAGCGCCCACTGGTAGAACTCCGGGGCGGGACCCGGGTGGCGCACCAGGAAACCAAACTCTTTGGATTCAACCCCGCCTTGCGCCTTGGGGTTGAACACATCCGGCTGGTCCCACGAATAGCGGTGGTAACCGGTATTGATGATCAGGATATCGCCTTTGCGTACTTCGGCTTTTTTCATGATCATTTCCGGCGTATACAGGCTGTAATCCGAGACCATGTCGGAAATATCCACCACCACGCCCTGACCGCACAGGTCGGTCAACGGCACGTCGGAAATTGCCCGACCGCCGGAATGGTAGGCGGTCTCACCCACCAGGTGGGTGCCAACCGTGTTCGACCAGTTTAAAATCTGCCCATTGGCACCCGCGCCGCCACCGTAGGCGCCGGTAACCCGCTTGAAAAAGTGCACTTCCAGCGCTTTGTCGCCCGGGAAAGGTGGCGTGAAGATGCTGCAACCCTGGGTCAGGTCGTACAGTTTGGCTTCCGCCATCATCTTGATAAATTTTTCGCGTTCCATGGTTTCCCTCCGTAGGTTATTACCCAGTAGATTAAATTCCGTACTTGTCGGCAAAAGCGATCAGGGCATCTTCGAATGCGGATATCGGCATGCTGACCACACCCGCGCCGACCTGTCCAACACCCGGATCCTTGTGCGCCACGCCGGTATTGACGCGCGGCGGCAGCTGCTTTTCGACCACCTTGCGAACATCCACGCCGGTGGGGGTGCCGCGGAAATCGAGATAAGGAATGGTGAAGTATTTGTGTTCCAGGGTGGTAATTTCGTACATATCCAGCGTGGTGCGAATCGCATCCTGGGGAGTGCCGCCAATGAAGGTAACCAGCGCCGGCGCGGCAGCCATGGCGAAACCGCCAATGCCGATCGTTTCGGTGATCACACTGTCACCAATATCCCGATTGGCATCCTTTTCGGTGAAACCGGAGAAATACAACGCTTTAACGTGCGGCGCCGGGGCGATGAACCAGCGGTCTCCAAGACCACTGACCTTCATGCCGAAATCGGTGCCGTTGCGCGCCATGATGGTTGCTACCGTGCTGCCCTCGATTCCATGCCCCGCCATGGACATCGTCTTGCAGCCCGCCATGACTGGGTTGAGGATGGTCAGGGCATTTTCGCCCATGAAGCGCAGCACTTCGTGCGCCACGTTGCCGCTCTGGGCGACCTTGGCAATGTGCGGCGCCAGCAGGCTGGTGAACAACACCGAAGCAGCGTCCAGCCGGTTATGACCATCGTCGCCCATGTGCAGCGCCTTGCCGAGCAGCGAACGCAGGTCAATGCCACCGCTGGATTTGAGCGCGGCATCCGTCACCGGTGCCAGCACGGTATTCAACCATTTCATCCGCTCGATGACATCCTCGCTGTACGCGCCCATGCGCATTACCTTACCGCGCCCTTCGTTCAAGCCAGAAAATGCCCGGTTGCCGTGCACCTGGTCTTCGACGATGTAAACCATCATGTTGTACGAGATCACGCCCGCCATTGGACCGACCGAATTGTATTCGTGGCACGGTGCAAAGGTGAATTTACCGCCCGCCAGCAAGGCTTCGGCTTCCCCGGCATCCTTGGCTTTGCCTTCAAAGAGCAGAGCGCCGATCATGTTGCCTTTCATGGGACCTGCCATGCGTTCCCAGGTAACCGGGGGTCCGGCGTGCAGCAGCAAGTTTTCCTTCATACCGGGGATCACATCTTTCGCCGGGGCAATGCCCACAACCACCGGGCGGGCTTCCATGAATTTTTCGGCAACTTTCTTGTTGGCTTCTTCAATATTGATCATCGAATCTCCTCCAAAGGGTTTCGCTTTTTTTCCGCAAGTTAATTGGCAGAAAGTTTCTTCATCCGTTCAAGAATGCCCATTAATTTTTCGTTGCCGCCAGCGGGCGGGCGCCAGTCCACGTGCACCACCGGGGTTTCCTGGGCGGTCAGGTTTTCGGCAAACGATTCCAGCCCAACATTGATCGCCTTGAGAGGTTTTTTCAATACGTCCAGATCAACCGGAGTGGAAGCCTGGCGATCTTCGCCCGCCGGAAGGTTGAGCGCCTGCAAAATTTGCCCGGCGTAACGCACCACCACCTCATTGCTGGTGTCCACCCACGCCCCAGCACGCTTCAACTGGCGGATTTGGCTGCTCAACACCTGCGGATCGTCCTCGGTGCCTGTGCACACCACCACAATTTCCAGGTAGCGACCAGATTTTTGGGCAATGGCTTTGGCTTCGACAATTGCCGCCGCCAGTTCGCTGGCTGGGTCGGGGTGCGAACCAAAGCCGACGACCACATCCAGTATGATCACCGCCACCTCAGGATCGTTTGCCTCTTCCAGCAGGCGGCGAATGCGCAGTTCGTTGTCCATCATCGGGTGCAGACGACCGACGGTAAATTCGTCCTCGCCCAGATCCACAATGGAATGTTCCACGCTGACCAACGAGTCCTTTAATTTGTTTTCCTTGTTGATCGGCGCGTTGGCGTACACCTTGGGCAGGTATTCGGTCAGCAAGTGCTGGGCTTCGTACGCCAGCGTACCGCCGGAAAACAGTCCGCGCAGGTATTTCTGCCCGGATGCAAAACGCTCCAGTTTAAGATCGACATCGGCTTCCAGCACGGGCGGATTCTTTGCCAGTTCGACCGCGATCGCGGCGGCGTCATCCAACCCAGAAGCGAAGAACAGGTTGCCCACCCGGCGGGAAATTGGCGTGCGCCCGATGAAATTGACCACCACCGGTTTTCCAGCTTTGCGCGCCACCCGCAACACTTCTTCGGCAACCTTGGGGGAAGGCGGTTTGGACACCAGCACAATCACCCGGGTATCCGGGTCGCGGCTGAGCACATCCAGCCCCATCAGGAAAGTCACCCCGCCGATTTTCTCCGACAGGTCGCGCCCGCCGGTGCCAATGCCGAAAGTCATCCCGCTGCCAAGTTGATCGATGCGCGCGGCGACCTGCTGTAACCCGGTGCCGGCTGCCGCCACCACACCGATTGCGCCGCGGCGGACTTTGTTGGCAAACCCCAGCCCAATGCCGCCAATCATGGCGGTGCCGCAATCGGCGCCCATCACCAGCAAACCTTTTTGCCTGGCTTCGGCTTTTAAAGAAATTTCCTCTTCAACCGGAACATTATCGCTGAAGAGGAACACATGCTTGCCAAGACGGAGCGCTTCGCGGGCAACCCCGGCGGCATACCGGCCAGCCACCGAAATCAACACCCAGCTGGCATCCGGGATCATCTCCACGGCGCCTTCCAGGCTGCGCGGGCGGTAATCCTGCTGAACAGTGGACTTGCGCGCGCTGAGCAGTTCGTCCACCCGCTGAATGGCATCCAGCGCGACTTTTTCTTCCCCTGCCCGCACCACAATCACCAGGTCGTTTTCCCTGGCGGCTTCGACTTCCGGTGAAACCAGATTAACGCGCGCCAGTAATTCCTTGTTGGTCGGGGTGCCCATAATCACACCGGCATCTTCCACGCCGGGCAGGTCAGATAGCGAACGCTGCAATTGCATCAAGACCGCCGAGTCGTAGTAAACCCCGCTGCGGATTTCGGCTTTAATCACGCTCATGTTACACTCCTGTAGTTCATTCGGGTCGCAAACTGACCGGTATTCATGCTTCTGCCGGTCGTATTTTTAAGGTTAACGAAAAGGGGAAATTCCAATTCGGTTTTTACTTGAAAAGGAAGAACGCAGGGATTATACAATTGGAGAGGATTGCTGTGGTGCAGCCTGGGGAGCCTTCAAAAGCGGGCTGGAAAAGGTCTGCCAAGGATGAAGGTTATTGGACAACTGACAAATCGAGTATATCACCAGGAAAATCGCAAGTCAATCATTTTTTGAAACACCGTCATTCACCGGCTTGACCTGATCTCATAATCAGGTCAAGCCGGTTGTTTCCACATACGGGTTAGAGTTCCAGGTTTTCGGGCATGCGCAGGACTGCATTAGCCTTGCGCACATCTTCCGGCACGTCGAAGTTCAGGTCGTTGCCCACCGCATCCACCAGGTACTGTTTGAGCTGGATGTTCCAGTGGTCCTGACTGACATAGAAAACCTTGGCGCCGCCCAGCTCGTGCTGGTAATCGGGCCAGGGTTTGGTCGGCTGCGCCATTGCCAGCCCCGCCATGCGCCAACCGTTGTAGCTTTCAAAGGTTGACCACCATTCCTTGGCTTTACAAAGTTCGAGCGCGTAGTAGGTTTTGGCGTAGTACATTGCCCAGCCAACCCGCCCGCGGCGCGAGAACGCCATGGTGTGCAGGCTAATCGCCAGGTCCTTGTTCCAGAAACGCCCGTTGGCAAAACCGACCAGTTCGCCGTCGATCAGACCGAGAATGGTGAAGGCATCCTTGATACGTTTGCGCTTGACAGCCAGGATTTCTCCATAAACGCGCACGCCCACGATGTCATAGAAGTCCTTTTCGACTTTCATCACCCGCTCCATGAAGCCCAGCAGAGGGGGGACATCCTCTTCGGTCATCGAGCGCAGGTACAGGGTGCGCCCGTCCTTCAGCAGGAAGGTCGATTCGGGCCAGGCGGGCAGCGGCATCGGATAACCCTGCAGAATCGCCTCGACTTCGCCAATATCCACAGTCAGCGTATCGACGGAAACAGGGGTGGGGGGGGTAAGTTTCATTACACGACTCCTTAAAGGGTGCTTGGGGATTTTGGGGCAGACCAGCCAAAACCAGTCTGGCTTGA
>JBBIQB010000011.1:0-3428 GCA_037442545.1 Bellilinea sp. | reverse complement strand
TGGGTGCGTACCGATGCATTACGGGTTTTTGAAAATGGTTGAAGTCGCAGCGAAAGATGATTATTTAACTTCCGTAAAGGACTACTAAATTATAGCAACCGCAAAAATTCAAGTCAATAACACTTTGTAACGGTCGGGTGGGATAATTGTCATACAAATTGTCCAGCTAACCATGAGATTAATCACGGCTGCCGCCGGGCAAGCTGCTCGGCAATCCGCTGGCTGAGGTATTCAAGCGGCGGCGGACCGATGATGCTTTCATCGTTCAAACGGAAGGCCGGGGTCATGCTAAAACCAAACTCCCCCGCCCGGCGCATATCGTAGGATACCTTGCGGCGCATCTGGTGCTCGTCCAGGCAGCGGTTAAACGCCTGCGCGTCCAGCCCGATTTGTTGGGCATAGCCTTTCAACGACTGTTCGTCCAAACCCGCTGTTTGTTCGAACAACAGGTCGTGATATTCCCAGAATTTGCCCTGGTTGTGCGCACACTGCCCTGCCTCGGCAGCCCGAACGGACGCCGTGCTGGTGCGAGCGTTATCCCGCCAGACAAATTTGAGTTGATCGGGGAATTGTTGCAGCAGCTGCTGGCGGATGCCAGCGTTATGCCACATGCGGCATGGCTCGCAGGCGTAATCGCCAAACTCAATCAGCACCAGCGGCGCGTCCGGGTTGCCCAGGTAGGGATCATCCTCCAGGCGGGTAGGCGAAACCTGGGGGTAGGCGGAGCGCGGCAGGCTGATCACCACCAACAACAGAACGGCTATCCCGCCAAGCAGCCAGGCTGCCGGGTTGTTTTTCAATTTTGCAATCCATCCGACGGGCATATCGCTCATTTCTTTTCACAAAACCTCATTGCGTCTGAATTGTTGCGCAGGAACGCCTATCATGACTGCAAGATGGACGCAATGTACGATCCAATTCTTACCCAGTTGACTGCCGCAACCGCTCAAAGGCTTGACAATTGTATCATCGTACATAAAATAATACTTAAGTCCCGAAAACGAAACGATATGAGTGAAACTGATTCCCTGACCACCACCGCCGAGCGAACCCTGCGGTTGGTTGAACTACTGTTTGGCAACCCGGATGGATTGACCCCGCAAGACATCCTCCCCCGCCTGGGCGTTTCGCGCAGTTCCTTGTTCATCCTGCTGCGCACGCTCAAAGCATTGGGCTACGTCGAACAAGCCGAGCGGCGCGGGCGTTACCGTCCGGGTGCCCGCCTGCTGGCATGGCGCTTTTCCAGCGGCGAAACCCACCAAAACCTACTGGATGCCTTCTACCAGGAAGCCCGTCACGCCAAATGGAACGAGACCCTCTTGGTAGTGGTTGCCGCGCCGCAGGGCGAGCTGGTGCTGGCGCAGGTCGAAAGTCCGCAAACTGTGCGCAGCGTCTACCGGGTGGGCGAAGTGACCACCAGCCTGAGCGCCGCCCACACCGTGCTTCAAGCGCGCCCGGACGACGCGCTGCTTGCCTGCGGGTATTCGCTGGCGCTCAACGACCAGACGATCGAACTGGCGCTGCCGGTCTGCCCGGACGGCATTCACCCGCAGGCAGCCGTGATGCTGACCGCCCCAGCCTTCCGCTGGGAGAAAACCGGTCTTGTGGATGCCTGGCTGGCGGAACTGCGCGCTCTGGCGGCGCGCCTTTCCTACCGCCTGGGTGCCATGGTGTACACCCCCTACCAGGCGCAGCGTCCCGCCGACCTGCCGCCGGAGGTTCAACTTACCCCGGCGGAGATCAACCGCTTCCTGCAAGGTCCCTGGACTGCCCGCCTGGCGTGCCTGCGCCCGGACGGCAAACCGCATGTCATCCCGGTCTGGCAGGAATGGGACGGCAAAGCCTTCTACCTGATCGCCTGGGAAGGCTCGCTGTGGGCAGAGTATTTGCGCGCCAACCCGCAGGTTTCGCTGACCATCGACGAACCCTGGTCGCCGCTGCGCCGGGTGACCGCGCGAGGTAAAGCAACCGCGCTGCCGTTCGAGAAGGACGACCCCCGCCTCACCGCCCTGATCAGCCGGCTTTCCAGCCGTTACCTCGGCGAAGCCAGCCTGGCGCCCGCCAGCCGGCAGGTGACCGACATATTCCAAATCCAACCCGAAACGCTGCGCGGCTGGAAAGGTTTTTTGCCCGCCAGCCCCGCCCGCCCGGATCGCCCTGTGCCATGAACGTTGAGATCCATCACCTCAATCATACCTTTGCCAATCCACAGCCGCTGCCCGCGCTGGCGGATATCGACCTGTTCATCCCATCCGGGCAGTTCGTGGCGCTGGTGGGACCTTCCGGCTGTGGAAAATCTACCCTGCTGCGGTTGATTGCCAGCCTGCTGCAGCCAACCGGCGGGAATATCCGCCTGGACGGACAAACCCCCGCCAAAGCAAATGCCGCACGGCGGGTAGCCTGGATGGCGCAAAGTCCGGCGCTGCTGCCCTGGTTGACGGCGCAGGAAAACGTCGCCCTGGCGCGCCGGCTGCTGGCTGCCCGCCTCAACCATCAAATCACCGTCGAGGAAGCGCTTCAGCGGGTGGGTTTGAGCGCCTTCGATCGCGCCTACCCGTTCACCCTTTCCGGTGGAATGCAGCAGCGCCTGGCTTTGGCGCGCCTGTTGATCCAAAACGCCGGGCTGTGGCTGATGGACGAGCCCTTCGCCGCCCTGGACGAGATCACTCGCGAACACCTCACCCAGGTGCTGCTCGACTTGTGGCAGCCGCTGCAGCCGACCGTGTTGTGGGTCACCCACAATATTTACGAAGCCTTGCGCATGGCAGACCGGGTGGTGGTGCTGTCCAGCGCCCCGGGCAGGCTGGCGGCGGATTTTCCGGTTGAACTGCTCCGCCCGCGCGAGGAGGACTCGCCGCCATTCCAGGCGTTGCTGAAAACCCTGCGCCGGACGCTTACCGTCGCCATCCGCGAGGTGGAATGAAATCCGAGCGCAGCCTGCTTTCCCCCTCCGGCATCGCCCTGGTGATGGTAGTGGTCTTTTTCACTGCCTGGGAAGCAGTGGTAACCACGCTTGCCATCCCGGTATACCTGCTGCCTGCGCCCAGTCGGGTGCTATCCACCCTGGCGGGCAACCCGTTGCTCTACGCCGAAGCAACCCTGATTACGTTGGGGGAAGCGTTGGGCGGGCTGCTGCTGGGCGTGCTGGCGGGCGTACTGCTGGCGTCGCTGCTGGTGCTGCTGCCCGGCATTGAAGACGGGGTGATGACCCTCGCCATCCTGATGAAATCCACCCCGCTGGTGGCAATCGCCCCGTTGCTCACCCTGTGGCTGGGCTTTGGCGTGCTACCCAAAGTGCTGATCACCGCCTTGATGACCTTCTTCCCGGTGTTGGTCAACGTACTCAGCGGGCTGCAAAAGGTCGATTCGCACCGCCTGGAACTGTTCCATTCCTGGCACGCCTCGCGCAGCGAGATCTTCCGCCACCT
>JBBIQB010000010.1:9045-32786 GCA_037442545.1 Bellilinea sp. | reverse complement strand
CCCCCACCCGCGAATTCGTCTCCGAAGGTGGTACCATCGAAGTCGGTGACGACGAAGCCTGGATCGATGTCAACCTGACCGAGCAAATGGTATATGCCTACATCGGCAGGGAATTGGTCAGGAGTTTCGTCGTCTCTACCGGAACCTGGCGTACCCCAACCGTCACCGGGCAATACCGCATCTACGTCAAATACCGCTATACCGACATGTCCGGACCGGGGTATTACCTGTCTGACGTGCCCTTCACTATGTATTTCTACAAAGGGTATGGGCTTCACGGCACGTACTGGCATGACAATTTCGGCACCCCAATGAGCCGCGGCTGCATCAACCTGCGCACCGAGGACGCCGGCTGGTTGTTCGAATTCGCCTCGGTTGGCACGCTGGTCAACATCCACTATTAGGCTGCGCCGCCATGCTCCCAATTCCGGCTTCCCTCTTGCGCCAGGTGTCGCGCCGGGAATTTCTCAAACTCTCCGGGGTCGGACTGCTGGCATTTTTCGGCTTGCCGCTGCGCCTGGACAAATGGTTCGCGGCTGCCCAGCCGGAATACGAAACCGCCCTGCCGCGCCTGGGGCGGGTGTGCGCCCCCAAAATCGACGGCTACGACCGCCCGGCTTTCAACAGCCCGTTGCGCAAGTCCTACTGGCGCGACCTGGTGATGCCCATCACCGAAGTGACTGTGGGCAGCGAGGATTCGGGGCACAACCGCGTGTGGTACCGCCTGAACGATGAAGCCTACGTCCATTCCGGTGACATTCAACCGGTTGACCTGATCAAAAACGAACCGCTCGACCATCTGCCCGCCGGCGGCGTGCTGGCGGAAGTCAGCGTACCTTTCACCGATACGCTCTGGAATGTTGATAGCCCGCACTGGGTTTCCTACCGCTTGTACTACGGCAGCACTCACTGGGTCGACCGGATCACCCGCGACCGCCAGGGACAGCCCTGGTACCGCATCAAGGACGACAAGTGGGATTTTTATTTCTACGCCAATCCTGCTCACCTGCACATCCTCAGCCCGGAGGAGATCAGCCCGCTTTCCGCGCACGTTCCGCCGGCAGAAAAACGGATCGATATCCACCTTCCAGAACAGATCGTCATTGCTTACGAATCCAGCCAGCCGGTCTTCATGGCGCGCACGTCCACCGGTGCCCAGTTCAGCCACGGCGATTTTCGCACCCCGCCCGGCGTGTACATCACCAACCGCAAGCGTCCGTCGCGCCACATGGCAGCCGGTGACCGCGCTGCCGCCAACAGTTACGACCTACCTGGCGTTCCCTGGGTGTGCTACCTGATGGACAATGGTATTTCTTTTCACGGCACGTACTGGCACAACAATTTTGGGCGACCGCGCAGCCATGGATGCATCAACCTGTCGATCAGCGACTCGCGCTGGGTTTACCGCTGGACCTTCCCACCAGTCCCTTTACAGACCGTGACCCTGACGGAAAAAACCGGTACAATGGTACATGTCATCGACAAACCGATGACCTAACCCGCGTTGCGCGTTTGTCGCTGCCGCTAGGACAAGGAGAATCACGCATGTCACAGCCTCTCTTTGCCGGGCTGGTCGTGGATGAAAATGACCGCCTGGTGGAAACCGCGATGATCGGCGCGGAAGCCATGTACGTCATCGACGACGCCGGTTTTCGCCGACACATTCCGGCGGAATATGTCGATCGCCAGGTGTTGAACTTTCTGAAAGAGCAGATCAGCGGTCACGAGGACTTGTTGAGCGAACAAACCGCCAAAATGCTCGGTCAGGAGGACATCTTCTCGCGGGCAATGCTGGAAAAACAGTTCCGCAACATCGACCAGCAGTTCGACCAGTTGCTGCGAACCGGCATCCCCGAAGAAGGGCGTGCCTACATGGGCATGATGGGCTTTCGCATCGTGATCGATTTTCACGGCGATGTCATACACATCGAACAACCCGGCATGATCGCCGATGAAGGTGGCGAGGAATAAGCCCGCCGCGGACAGCCTCCCTGGATGCTGCAAAATCCGATGGGATTCTGATATCCTCAGGGTACAATTAAAACGAGCGGAAACAACAAATCCCGCGTTTATACCTGTGGAGAACCAAGATGACACCTGACAATATCATTGATGTGAGTGAAACCGACTTCGAGTACGAAGTGATCGAATATTCCCAGAACACCCCGGTGGTGGTCGATTTTTGGGCAATCTGGTGCCAGCCGTGCAAGGTTCTTTTACCGGTGCTGGAAAAACTGATCAAGGAATCGGCTGGCGCAATCCGTCTGGCGCGGGTCAATGTGGACGAAAATCCTAATCTGGCAATCCGCTTCGGGGTGCGCAGCATTCCGGCGGTCAAAGCCTTCTCGGGCGGCGAGGTGGTCGGCGAGTTCAGCGGCGCCCAGCCGGAAATGCGCGTGCGCGAATTTCTCAGCCACATCCAGCCGCCCAGCCCGGCAGTGCTGGCGCTGGAACACGCCCTGAGCCTGTTGAACAATGAACAGTGGTCGGCTGCCGAGCCGCTGCTGCGTGACGTGCTGGACGTGCTGCCCGACCATCCGGCGGCGCTGCTCGGGCTGGCGCGCTCCCTGCTGGCGCAGGGAAAAGCCTTCGAGAGCCGCTCGCAGTTGAGCGCCTTCCCTGCCAACCGCGAATTTACCCGATCCCAAACGTTGCTGCCGCTGGCGGAAGCCATCGACCAATTGCGCCATCACCCGCCTGGCGGGGAAGAGGACGAGCACAAAGCTGCCTACTGGAACGCCATCCGCCTGGCAGCGCGTGGGCGGATCGCGCTGGCGCTGGACGGCTTGCTCGACCTGCTGCGCGAAGACCGCCGCAACAGCGCCACCCGCCAGATCATTCTCAGCCTGCTGGAATTGCTCGGCGACGAAAACCCGCACACCCGCGCCTACCGCAATGAACTGGCGAGTATTCTGTTCTAAAACGCAACGCCCGCCCGCGCACATGGACTCTTCTGATGCGCGGGCGGGGTAGGTTTACTTTGCCGCCGGGCTAGCGCGACAGGGACAATAAGCTCCAGCCGGTGGGATCGGTCAGGCGGCGGCTGGTAACGTGCGATACCATGCTTTCCTGAACGTTTCTGGCTTCATCGTCATTATCATTGACCGAAACCAAAAACCCGTATTGTTGTCCAGAGGCTGGCGAAATGCCAAAAATGCTCCACGGGATGGCGGCTTCCACCCGGTACAGCCCGTTGCCGCCGTCGGAGGCGATTTTTACATCCGTGCGCGCGCCTGCCTTGCCGGTGGGATAATACAGATAGGCTTCCAGGGCGCCATCGGTGCCGCCCTTGCCCGGTGAAATTACCAGCTGGTAATCATCGCTAGTTAATTCGCGCGAGGTCAGGTCGCCTTTCAGATCAGCGTCCAGCAGCAGTTCGATCGAATCGCCTTTGAAGATATCGATGCCGGTGGCATTCTGGGCGTACTGGTCGTCGATCACCTTGATCGCCAGGTACAGGTAGGTGTTGTCCCAGCCGACACGGAAGGAACCCTCCAGGTCCTCCTTGCCGGTATGATTTTCCTTGCCAAACACCACCGGCTTCATTGGGTAAGCGGTGGTTTTCCACTCATCCCAAATGCCGTCCAGGGTCGGCGCGGTGCTGAGGAAGGCTGCCGAGACCTTGCCTGCCGGGCGCAGATCGGAAACGGGGGTAAGGCTGGGCGCGGCGGTCGGTGGCGGGAAGGTGTTGGTCGCACTGGGCAGCGGTGGTTGGGTGAAGGTTGGCGCCTGCGGCTGCGGGGTGGCGGTGGCGACCGGAGGCGGCAGAGTCATCTGCCGGGTGACAATTTCGAACAAAGCTGTCATGGTCAGGTTTGGGGTTGGCTCCGAAGGCGTCGGCGCGGCGCTCTGACCGGGCAAATTGCACGCCAGCGCCGCCAGCATCAAAACCACCAATCCCGTGAAAATCGACCTACGCTTGCGCATCGTGCTCTCCTTTCTCCACTCTCCACCGTGAACAGGACCGGCGCACACAGGCTGCCTCATTTATTCTACGATATAATTATCAATACTCCGAATGAAAAACGGTATGGAAGCTACAAATTCTTCCCCAACCAACTCCACCCACGCGCAATTGGAAATTCGCGTTGTGGTCTTTACCTTACAGGACAACCGCCTGCAAGTATTGCTCATCCCTGCCGTCGAAGCCGGCTTTCAAGGCTGCTGGCTGTTGCCGCCGGCGGACATTCCTAACTGCTCCTTGGAAACCGCCGCCGTGGAGTGCATCGAGCAGATGACCGGGCAAAGCGAAATCTATCTGGAACAATTGTATACCTACGGCGACCCGCAGCGCCATCCTGCGCTGCGACTGATCTCGATCGTCTATTTTGCCCTGATCCCCGCCGATTCGCTGCACCAGCCGCGCAACGGTTTTACGCCGGGGCGCTGGTTCCCCGCCGGGCAGCTGCCCAGCCTGGCGATGGATCACGCCGAGATACTCGCCTACGCGCTGCGCCGCCTGCGCTACAAGCTGGAATATTCCGCGGTTGGGTTCGAACTGCTGCCCGAATTTTTCACCCTCAGCGAGTTGCAGCACACTTACGAACTGATTCTGGGTGAAAAACTGGACAAGCGCAATTTCCGCCGCCGTATCCTCGAAGCCGGCATCATCGAAGCCACCTCGCACCGCCGCAGCGGGGAGGGACGCCCGGCGCAGCTCTACCGCTACCGCCCGGACGCGGTGGCGGAGGTTAAAGCCCGCCGCCTGTTCCCCTAGCCAAAGCTGAGATACGCCACGCTCTCGATGTGATAGGTGTGCGGGAACATGTCGAATGGGGTCACCCGCTCCAGTCGGTAGCCCACCGCGCACAACCGTTTAAGGTCGCGCGCCAGGGTGGACGGATCGCACGAGACATACGCCAGCGCCTGTGGCTGGATGGCGACCAGCGCGTCCAGCGCGTGCCGTTCCAGACCGGCTCGCGGCGGGTCAACCAGCGCGGCGACCCTGCCGCTCAAGCGCAAACCCGGCAGCACATCCTCCGCCGCGCCGATATACAGCTCCACATTGTCCATCTCGCCCAGATTGACGGCGTAATCATCGCAGGCAGCCGGAGATACCTCGATGCCGATGCAGCGGGCAGCCTTTTCTGCCAGGAACGCCGAGAACAGTCCTACCCCGCAGTACACATCCAGCAGCGTGGTGTGCGCATCCAGCGCCAGTAGCTGGCTGACGTGCCGTACCAGCGCTTGCGCCTGACGGGTATTGACCTGAAAGAAACATCCCGCCGAAACGCGAAACAACCGCCCGCCGACTTCTATCGCCAGCCAGTCCTCGCCTGCCAGCACAATCGTCCCCGCCGGACTGAGGTGCACCGCCGAAATCGGCAAATCCACCTCAAATTCGGGCAGCTGCGGAGATGGGCTTTCCAGGGTTAGCAGCACCTCTTCCTGCGCGCCAACCCGCAACCCGACCCGCTCCACCGGGCTGCCCGCCTCGAATTCCAGCCGCCGCCACAAATCATCCAGCGCGGCTTCCGGCAGGTGGCACTCTTCGATTGCCAGCACGCCCTGCCCGCCGGACTGCTCGAATCCCGGCTTGCCTTGTGCGTCCAGGTGGAACTGTACCGTGTTGCGGTAATGCCACACCTGCGGCGAGGGCTGCATTGCCTCCACCGGCGGATTGGGAATGCCCGCGATGCGTTCGATCTGCTCGTGCAGGATGTCGGTCTTGATGCGCAACTGCTGCGGGTAATCCAGATTTTGATAATGGCAGCCGCCGCACTTGCCAAAATGAACGCAGCGCGGCTGAATGCGCTCCGCCGCCGGCTGGATCACCTCCACCAACCGCGCACGGGCGTAGCCCTTTTTTTCCTCAACCAGTTCCACCCGAACCCGTTCGCCCGCCAGCCCAAAAGGCACAAACACCGCGCGCCCGTCCGGCAGGCGCCCCATGGCGCTCCCCCCGTAAGTGTGGCGGGTCAAGTCAACCAGTAGCGTTTGCGGTTGTTTTGGCATCCATGCTGTCCCGGGTCAGGTCGCTCTGCCTTGCGCTGTGCTGTCATCCGGTTGGCAGACCGGATGCGGTCGGTTAAATCATGTGCACCCAGATGTAATCTTCCAGGCTCTTGATGGTCATGTCTTTTTCCAGCATCAATTGCTTGACCACGTCGCCAATCGAAATCACCCCGACCAGTTTTTCGCCGTCCAGTACCGGCAGGTGGCGGAAACGCCGGGCGGTCATCAACGCCATGCACGATTCAACCGTCTGATCCGGGGTGACGTAGTAGACCGTCTTGACCATCAGTTCGCTGACCGGCGTATCCAGGCGAGCCGATTCGCTGGCGGCTTTGCGCGCGAAATCGCGTTCCGAGAAAATGCCCACAATTTTACCTGCCTCGACCACCAGCACCGCCCCGATTTTTTGTTCCGCCATCAGTTTGAGCGCATCCAGCACTGTGGAAGATGGCGTGACATACCATACCTGCGTGTACTTCCCCTGCAACAGATCCTTTACCATTGCCATCGCATGTTTCCTTTCCGCAGATCGTTCCATGCTGTTATCCACTATAATCGCGCCCCAGAATGTAATTCTCCAATCCATGTATGGCGGTTTCTTTTTCTTCCATCAACTGTTTGACCACGTCCCCAATGCTGATCAAGCCGACTAGATTTTGTTCACCTTCCAGCACCGGCAAATGGCGAATGTGCTTGGAGGTCATCAGCGCCATGCACTCCTCGACCGTCTGCGAGGGGCTGACGTAATACACCGCCCGGGTCATGAAATCGATGACCGGTTCATCCAGCAGCAGCGCCTCGCGCCGCGCGGCGTGACGGGCATAATCGCGTTCCGAGAAAATACCCGCAATTTTGCCTGAATCCAGCACCAGCACCGCGCCAATGTTCTTTTCCGCCAACAATTTGAGCGTTTGGCGCACCGTGGCGGTTACCGGTACGCTCCAGACATCGTTGCCTTTCATTTTTAATAAATTTTTCACCGTCGCCATCGAAGTAATCCTTTCTCCATGCCCGGGTTGGGGATTCGAATCACCTGTTCGGTCAAGATTATGTATTTTAATAGGTTAACGTGAGTTCGGGACGATTAAGATGTCGTTGCGAATGGCACACACGCTGCCCGCAAGAACATTGTGAGCATCCCGCACTGGGATTTGATTAAAGAGTGCTGGTTGCAAGCCGCTGGAAGCAATGGCTTCCTCTACTTTCATTATGCGGGAAAAAGCAGGCTTGTCAAGTTTCCAGAGTCAATCGGTCGGGTTATTTTAAAAATCACCCGAATTAATTTAATTCTTAATATTCCCTCTATTGTATAATTTAGAACAATATAGTCGGCAATTATTCTAATGGATTCATCGAGGACTCCATGCCTTTAATTTGAAACGAGCCAGGGGGAAAGCAGTTGGCTACCGTTCAAATGCAGCTATTCAGGAGACAGGCAATGAAACGACTCTTTTTCTTGACGTGTATCGCAATCCTGATGCTGGGTATGGGTTTGATCATCCTGCAGGCGCAGCCCGCGCACGCCTTTAATGCCACCTTTCAGCAGATCGACCAGGTGATTCGCGGCGCTCAGCTCTACGATGACTGGACCCAATTGAGCGCGGCTGTTCCCCCTGCCGGAAACCACCCGATTTGGGGACGCCAGACGACCAATACTCGTTCCGGTATCGAAACCTGGCGCTGTGTCGCCTGCCATGGCTGGGATTACGAAGGCAAGGATGGCGCGTTTGGCTCCGGCGCGAACTACACCGGCTTTCCGGGCGTGTATGCCGCCCAGAGCCGGTCGGCGCAGTCTTTGCAGCAGGTGTTGAGCGGCGGCAGCGATCCCGAACACGATTTTTCGCCCTACCTGGACAGCGCTGATCTGGTTGCCCTGAGCGCGTTCATCCGTGACGGGGTGATCGATGACACCCGCTTCATTGATCCCCTCACCCGTAAGCCGATCGGCGGCGACCTGGAAAACGGCACGAATCTGTATGCGCAGGGCTGCGCCTCCTGCCACGGCGAGGACGGGCGGAAAATTGCCTTCCGTTACGAAGGGCAGACCGTCACCCTCAGCAGCCTCGCGATTCAGGACCCGTGGCGCTTCCTTCACCGCACCCGTTTTGGCACCGCCCGCGCCCCGGAAATGACCATTGGACTGAATCTGGCTTGGAGCCCGCAGGACGGGCGCGACGTGTTGCTGTACGCCCAGACCTTCCCGGCGGACAGCGGGCAGCCGCTGGCGCCTTCCCTGCCCGATCAACCCTCCGCGCCGGCGACCCAGCCCGGCGGACCGGCGAGCAACTTCCTCACCGGCATTTTAACCGCCCTCGGCGCCATGGCAACCAGTTTGGGGTTTGCGCTGATTTTGGGTGGCTCGCTGGTTGGCATTCTATTACTGGTTGTCTGGTCCATCCGCAACCGCAAGTGATTCATCACGCACATCGAGAAAGGAGCAGAGCATGAACCAACCCAAACCCTGGTGGCAGCAACCCGGTTACAGCATTAGCATCGCACTGGTGATGTTGATCCTTCTGGGCGGCGCGGTCAGCGCCGTTTATCTAACCCAAAGCGTACCCGAACAGCCCATCGCCTTCCCCCACGACCGTCACGTCGGTATGGGCGCATCCTGTGCCTACTGTCACCCCGGCACCGCTTGGGGTCCCACTGCCGGATTGCCGGGCATTGACAAATGCTGGGGCTGTCACCAACAGGTGCAGAAAAAATCGCCCGAACTGGATAAGTTGGCGGATTACGTTGCCCGCAATGAACCCATCCCCTGGGTGCCGGTTGCCATTCAGCCCGATTTCGTCCACTTCAACCACCAGCCGCACGTTAGCGCCGGCTTGACCTGCGAAACCTGTCACGGCGACCTGAGCCAGATGACGGTGGCGCAACCTCAGCCGCGCCAGAACATGGGCTGGTGTCTGGACTGCCATCAAAAAATGGCGCCCGAACAGTGGACCAAATTGTCTGACTGCGCAACCTGCCATTATTGATAGAAAGGAAACAGCATGAGCAATACTATCTCGCGACGCGATTTCCTTAAACTCGCTGGCGTCGGGGCGGCCGTTTCTGCTGTACTCACCGGCTGCGGCCCTATGGCGCGCTACATTGTCCGCCGTCCGTACACCAACATGCCGGAATACAACCAGGCCGGATTGAGCACCTACTACGCCTCCACCTGCCGCGAATGCCCCGCCGGGTGCGGGATTATCGTGCGCACCAAGGAAGGCCGCGCCATCACCATCGAAGGCAACCCTCAGCATCCGGTCAACCGCGGGCGGTTGTGCTCGCGCGGCGTGACCGCCCAACAGGGGCTGTACAATCCCGACCGCGTGCGCAACCCCGCCTTTCAAGCCCGCGCAGACGCCAGCCGTGCCAGATCCATTACCTGGGACGAAGCCGTCGGCGTTGTGCAAAATGCGCTCGGCAGCCAACCGGATCAGGTCGCCTTTCTGCTGGGCATGGCGCCCGATCACCTGTTCGACCTGGTCAGCGAATTGACCTCGATCACCGGCGCGCCGCCACCCATCCGCTACAACGCCTTGTCCACTTTCGAGGGGCGTGCCACGCTGGTGGAAGCCGCCGCGCAGACGTTCAATCAGTCCGCCTTGCCCTACTTCGACCTGGCAAACGCCGAGGTGACCTTTGCCTTTGGCGCCAACCTGTTGGAGAACTACCTCTCGCCGGTGGCGTACAACCGTGCCTATGGTGAATTTCGTCGGGGGCGGTTGACCCGGCGCGGCTACCTGGTGGTCTTTGAGCCGCGCCAATCGCTGACCGGCGGAAACGCTGACGAATGGATTCCCATCCGCCCCGGAAGCGAAGCCATTCTGGCAGCCGCGCTGAACCGGCTGGTGGCCGAAGCGCGCGGAATACCGGCTTCGCCCGCTTTCAGCGCGGTTACGCTCGCGGCAGCCGCGGCTGCCAGCGGGGTGAGCGAGGAAAAGCTGCGCAGCCTGGCGGATCTGTTTGCCAGCGCGGTTCACCCGCTGGCGATCCCTGGCGGCGGCGCGCTGGCGCAAGCCGACGGGCTGGTTACCGCCCGGCTGGTGCTTAACCTCAATGCCCTGGTGCAAAACCTGGGGCAGCCTGGCGGGGTGTTTCTCGCCGCTTCCACCCCCACCGCGTCGGACTTCGCCGCGGTCAAAGACCTGGTGCAGCGCATGGCGGACAGCAAAGTCAAGGTCTTGTTCGTGCATGGCGCCAACCCGCTCTTCGAACTGCCCCAATCGCTCGGCTTCGTCGAGGCGCTCGCCAAAGTACCGTTGGTCATCTCCTTCGCCTCCTTCCCGGATGAGACCGCGCTGGCGAGCGATTACATCCTGCCCGACCACACGCCGCTCGAATCGTTTGGCTACCAGCGCGTCCTGGCAGGCAGCAACCGCCCGGCACAGTCCTCCATCCAGCCGGTGGTCGCCCCCCTGTACGACACCCGCGCTACCGCCGATGTGCTGATCGCCGCCGCGCGCGGTTTGGGTGGAGCGTTCATCGATGGGCTGCCCTACCGCGACGAGGTGGACTTCATCCAGCAAAAGATCGTCCCGCTGATTGGAGCGGGCGGATTTTACACTGCGCCCGAGGTGCTCACCTTCTGGACGCGCTGGCTGCAATACGGTGGCTGGTGGACGCCCGAAGCCGGGCTGGATGCGCCCCAATCCGCCGCTGCGCCGGAGGCTGCTATCTCCTTTGCCGCCCCGCTAGCGCTCGAAGAGGACAAGCAATTCTACCTGATCGCCTTCCCCAACCATTTTGGCGACGGCAGCGGCGCGAACCGCCCCTGGCTGCAGGAACTGCCCGATTGGATGACGACCGTCACCTGGAATTCGTGGGTCGAAATTCATCCCAAAACTGCCGACGAACTGGGATTGCACGACGACGATGTCGTGCGCATCAGCACCCCCTACGGTTCTGTCGAAGCCAGCGTCTATCGTTATCCCGCCATCCGCCCCGACACCATTGCCGGTCAGGGGCACACCGCCCTCGGCCGCTGGGCAGAAGGACGCGGATGCAATCCGGCGCAGCTGCTGCCGGTCAGCGTCAATGCGGCCGGCGACCTGACCTTTGGAACGGTGGTCGCCTCGATCACCCCTACCGGTAAACGCCGTCCGCTTGCCCGCGTGGAGAGCAAGGAAGGCATCTATGGTAAACATTAACGTTAGCCGAGCAATGATAAGGAGAGAACATCATGGCTGAAAAAGAGGCGCCTCAAAAATGGGGTTTGGTGGTTGATCTCGACCGTTGCACTGGCTGCAACGCCTGCATAGCCGCCTGCAGCATGGAAAACAACATTCCCTTCACCGGGGAGGACGACGTGGCATACGGGCGCGCCATGTACTGGCTGTACAACAAGCGTGAATGGGTTGGGGAATACCCCGAAATCAAGCCCGCCTTCCAGCCGGTGATGTGCCAGCAGTGTGGCAACGCCCCGTGCGAGCCGGTCTGCCCGGTGTTTGCTTCGGTGCACAGCGAGGAGGAGCAGATCAACCTGGCGGTTTACAACCGCTGCGTGGGCACGCGCTACTGCGCCAACAACTGTCCGTACCATGCCCGCCAGTTCAATTACTACGATTACGACCTGCCCGAACCGATGAACTCGTACCTCAACCCGGATGTATCCGTCCGGCGTCGCGGCATGATGGAAAAATGCACCTTTTGCGTCCAGCGCATTGTGCGCGGCAGGCAGAAAGCCTCCGCCGAAGGGCGCGAGGTACAGGATGGTGAAATCCAGCCTGCCTGCGTGCAAGCCTGCCCATCCGGCGCGCTGGTGTTCGGTGATGTGAGCAACCCCGAAACCCACGCCAGTCGCATGGCGCGCGACCAGCGCCGCTACCAGCTGCTGGAAGAATTGGGCACCTTACCCCGCGTAACCTATCTCAAAGGAGGTGGACGCTATGGCGGCTGAATCCAAACTCATGCAAGCCACCAAACCAGCCGAACACGCTGAGGATGACCCCAAAGAACATCTGATGCTCGACCCGCGCCCGCGCGAGGAGATGAACCGCATGGTCATGGAAGCCATGACCACCACCACCCGCCGCTACTGGATCTGGTTGATCAGCCTGGGATTGGGTGCCGCGATTTTGCTGTTTGGCGCCTGGGGGTACATGATTGCCGAAGGCATTGGCGTGGCTGGCGTGAACCGCCCGGTTTTTTGGGGCGTTTTCATCGTCACCTTCGTGTTCTGGATCGGCATCAGTCACGCCGGGACGTTCGTCTCCGCCATCCTGCGCGTTTTCAAAGCCGAGTTCCGCCGCCCGTTCACCCGCGCCGCCGAGCTGATGACCACCTTCGGGCTGGCCGCTGGCGCGCTGTACCCGCTGATCCACCTGGGGCGGGTGTGGGTGTTCTATTGGATGGTGCCCTACCCGAACGCCCGCTGGCTGTGGCCCAACTTCCGCTCGCCATTGGTATGGGATTTCCTTGCCATCACCACCTACCTGCTCTCCAGCACCATTTACCTCTACCTGCCGCTGGTGCCCGACCTGGCAATGGCGCGCGACCGCACCAAAGGCTGGCGGCACGCCATCTACAAGGTATTGGCGCTGGGCTGGCGTGGCACCGAAGCCGAATGGTACCGCCTGCGCAAAGCCATTAATATTTTTGCCTTTGCCATCATCCCGGTCATGTTCTCGGTACACACCATCGTCTCGTGGGATTTTGCCGTCGGTCAGGTGGCTGGTTGGCATTCGACCATCTTCGGTCCCTATTTCATCGTCGGAGCAATCCTCTCCGGTGTCGCCGCGGTGGTGACCATTCTGTTTATCCTGCGCAACACCATGAAGCACTTTGACTACTTCATCCGCATGGAACACTTCGACGCGCTGGGTAAATTACTGCTGGTCTTTTCGATGGCATGGGCGTATTTCTTCTTCAATGAGTACCTGATCTCCTGGTACGGTGGTGACACGGCTGTCCGACGGGTCATCGATATGCACGCCACCGGACCCGACTCCTGGCTGTGGTACACCATGCTGATCTGCAACGTTGTCATCCCCTGGCTGACGCTGTGGAACAAGACCATCCGGCGCACACCTTGGGCAATGTTCATCATCACCCTGCTGATCAACGTGGGTATGTACGCCGAACGCTACATGATCATCCCCGCCACGCTCGGTCACCAACGTTTCCCCTTCGACTGGGGCATGTATTCGCCGCGCATCGAAATTCCGATTGCCCTCGGCACCTTGTGCCTGTTCATGTTCCTTTACATGGCAGCCGCGCGGCTGATTCCACTGGTGCCGGTTTGGGAAGTGCAGGAAGGGCAAATTGCCCACTCGATGCGCACAGTTGGCAAGGCGCAAATGCCGTCGGTGACCGAACTGGAAGAGTGACAAGGAGCGCGAAATGACTGCAAAAGTCGTACACCTGGCTTTATTCAAAGAGGAGCAAATCGACCACGCAGCGGAAGCGGTCTCCCGCCTGCATCAACTGGGCATCGAGGATCATGACATCTCGGTCATTTCCGGTATCCCCTATTCGGAGAAAATCCTCGGTCGCCCAATGAACTGGACGAACATCGGCCGGATTGGTCTGATTGGCGCAGTGTTGGGATTTCTGGTTGCGTCATTCTTGAACTTCGGGACGCCGCTGCTCTACCCGATCCGTGTGGCCGCCATGGGATTGGCGCCCATCCCCACCGCGATTGTGGTGACCTTTGAACTGACCATGCTCGGCTTGCTGATCAGCACCTTCATCGGCGTTTTCGTTGAAACCATTTCCCCATCCTACGGACCGAAAGGCTACCACCCCAAGATCAGCGATGGGTACATTGGCGTGCTGTTCAGTAATCCGACGCAGTTGGATGAAAAGATTCACAGCGTGCTGGGTGAGTTGGGCGCCGAACTGGTGCACGAGGTCGAGGAGGAAAAACTATGGCTGTAATCAAACGCCTGATCATCGTTCTGGTCGTGCTCGCCAGCCCTCTGGCAATCGGGCTGCTGTTCACCTACGACATCATCAAGATCGAATGGATTTCCTTCATGGAAATTCAGCCCTCCTACCGTTCGATGGAAAACCCGCTGCCGCTGCCGCCCCGCTCGGTGCCGGTGCAGGGCGCCGCCTATGTGCCCGAACTGGGCGCGCCCGCCAACCCGGTCGCAGCCAGTCCCGAATCGATCCAGCGTGGCAAGCAATACTATGATACCGCCTGCGCGCTGTGTCATGCTCCCACCGGCAATGGCGGTGGTGCATTTTCGGGTTTCCTGGTGCAATACCCGCCAGCCAACCTGATCCGCGAGGACGCCAACGCGCGCCAGATCAGCGATGGAGCCATCTTCCTGATCATCACCAATGGCGTGGAAGGGCGCATGCCGGGTCTGATCGAAAATTTACCCACCGCCGAAATGCGCTGGGACGTGGTAAACTACGTGCGCTCGCTGCAGCAAGCCGCGCCTTGATTTGAAAAAATTGTAAAAACTGGGGCTTGATTTACCCGCGATTTATGCTATAATTCACCCCGTTGGTTGAGGTTTCTCTGCCATCATTTACGGAGATCGAGCCTGGTAAAATTGCCTGCCGGTTTCGTTTCGGGAGGCAATTTTGTTTGGTAAGATCAAAATCAATTTTTTTAGCACCAAATGGAGTATCTCAAATGTCTGATCGTGTCGTCGGTAATGTCAAGTGGTTCAACAGCGAAAAAGGGTACGGCTTCATTTCGCAGGAAAATGGTCCTGACGTGTTCGTACACCACACCGCCATCCAGGCTGACGGTTTCCGCTCCCTGAATGAGGGTCAAAAGGTCGAGTTCTCGATCGAAAAAGGCCCCAAGGGTTTGCAAGCCGCCCGCTTGATCGTTCTCTAATCACCACCCCTGACCAACCGGACGCCCCCGCTCGCATGAACGGGGGCGTTTTTTTTATGTGCGCCGGGGGTCGACCGCATTTTTTATGGTATAATCCTGCCGCTCGTCACCGAGCATTCGCGGAGAGGTAGCGTAGTCTGGCCTAACGCGCGCGCCTGGAGAGCGCGTGTACCGCAAGGTACCGCGGGTTCGAATCCCGCCCTCTCCGCCAAACGATCCCGGTCACGCGCCGGGATTTTTCTTGCACTTTCACCACCCTTCGGGTATAATAGCGGAACTCTTGGGCGGTTAGCTCAGTTGGTTAGAGCGTTGCGTTGACATCGCAGAGGTCGTAGGTTCGAGTCCTATACCGCCCACAGCCAAACAAAAAAGCCGCAATCACGCGGCTTTTTTGTTTTTCATCACAGGATCATTGCACGAAATTGAGCGGATCGACCTTGCCAAACACGTCGCTGCGCATTTCAAAGTGCAGGTGCGGTCCGGTCGAGCGCCCGGTGGAGCCCATCAGTGCGATCTGGTCGCCCTGGTACACGCTCTGCCCGCAGCCAACGTAGATCGCCGACAGGTGGGCGTAGTAGGTCTGCCAACCGTTGCCGTGATCGATGACCACCAGGTTGCCGTAGCCAAAGTGATTCCAACCCGCGTACACGATCACCCCGTTGTCCGAGGCATAGATCGCCACGCCGTTCGAACCGCCAATGTCGATGCCAAAGTGGTTGATTTCCGGCTGGAAGCGGTAACCGGAGATGTAGCGGGTGGCGGAGGGCCAGACAAAGGTACTGGTGCCCACCGCGCCTTCATAGACCGTACCGCAAAAGCCGGGACCGACCGTTTTTGCCACCGCCGGGTTGTCGCGGGTGATGCGCGGCATGTTCCAGGTAATAAACTGCCCCGTCCCCCCCGGCACGAAGACCATCGTACCCGGCTCGATATTCGGCACGGCAAAATCACCCACCGATTCGACCGTCATCTGATTGCCGGGCCAGTTGATGATATCCTCCGGGGTGACCTTGAAGAAGCGCGCCACCGCGTTCAGCCCGTCGCCGGTGTGCCATTCGTACACCACACCGTCCTGCGGTGGGATTTTGATCACCTGCCCCGGAGTCAGCCAGTGCGGGTCGCCCAGTTCTTTGGGATTGCTCCACATCAGCGTTTGGGGCTGTAACCCAAAACGTTCGGCGATGCTGAACAGGGAATCGCCGGTGGCAATCTCGTATTCGACGAAATCGAAGCGCGGGCGCGTGGGCAGGGCAGTGTGCAGCAAAGCCAGGCGGAAGATGCCGGTAACCTGCGTCGTCTGGGGTGGAGTAAATTCGGGCGGGGCGACATCGGGCGTGGCGGTTGGCAGCGCGGCAGCCACTGCCGCGGTCTGGGAGGTGACTTGCCCCTTTAAATAGAAGTTGCTCATCACCCACACCACCATTAAAACCAAAACCAGGGAAGCCAGCCCGCTGCCAATGCGCAGCGTGGCTTCCCCCAAACCAATTCGTACCAGATTTTGCCAGATTTCTCCAATGCCCCGCCCTGTTCGCCGGGGACTTAAAGGATCTTGGGCATCATTTTGTTGTTCAGGATCGGCAGGGAACACAACGTTCGATGTCGATTGGTCGGTCATGTTTTAATTGTCCTTCTGTGACACTATAACACAAGCAGCGGCGACGGTCAAGCAACGTTTTGCCTACGGAGGGCAGTACTATAAATGAAAGACAAATCAAAAGGAAGAATCTGGTACAATGCTTGCAGCCGTCTCAGGGTAGAAGATGGCTTGACGTTTTCAGGTTGCGCCTTCAGGAACTATACCCATGAGCGAAGAACAGAAATTTCCCCAGGAACCAAATTCCACCGAAAACACACAACCGACCCAGCCGGGCGAACGGCTGCGGCGGCTGGTTTCGTCTGCGCAGGACGGCGACTCTTCCGTATTGAAGGGCGGCACGGGACCTCTGCCGCCGCTGCCCGGTGAACCACAAGAAGAAACCCGGCCCGTCCCGGCTGCGGACGAAAAAAACGAAGCCCGGGGAGAGCCGGCGGTGAGCGAACGCCACCCAACCGGCGCGCCGGAGGAGACCGCCGGTTGGTTCAGCCAGGAGCTGGAGCAGATGGAACACCAGCAAGGCGAACTGGACACCGCGGCGCTTTCGCGCCACCCGACCGGTGAACCGGACGCCACCGGCGGCTGGTATGGAGAAGGTCTGGACGCCCCGCCGCCTGAAATTGAAGACGAGGCGGGCGCACAAACCCGTCCAAGCGCGGAACAAACCCGCGCCGCCCAGCCGGGTAAATCCAGCCTGCCCCCGCCGCCCTACGGCGGCGAGGCAGCCCTGCCGCACCGGGTGGATGAAGTGGACATCGAAGCCACCCGGGTGACGCCTGCTGCCTACAATGCGCCAGCGCAGCCGCCCGGGCGCAAACCGCCCGCAGCCCCATCCAGCCAGGTGACCCGCGCCAGCCGCCCCGCTCCGGCGGGTAAACCTGCCCCTTCCGCTCCACGCAAAACAACGGGCAGCATTTCGCCGCCCTCCCAGCCGAATGGGAATCATTGGAAAAAGCCGCTTGGCTGCGTGCTGCGCTTGCTGATCGGTTTGCTCTTCGTGGTTGTGATCCTGTTCGTGCTGGCGGGCTCGCTGGTGGTGGTGCGCTACTTCACCCTGGCTGCCAGCCTGCCCAGCGTGGAAGACCTGCGCGGCAAAGCCTCGCAGTTTGAAACCACCCGCCTGCTCGACCGCAACGGCAACCTGATTTACGAAATCATCGATCCCAACGCCGGACGGCGCACGTACGTCCCGCTGGAGCGCATTTCCCATTACCTGATCGCGGCAACCCTCGCCACCGAGGACAAGGATTTTTACACCCACCCCGGTTTCGACCCGTGGGCGATTGCGCGCGCGCTGGTGCAAAACTACACCAGCGGAGAGGTGGTTTCGGGCGCTTCGACCATTACCCAGCAGCTGGCTCGTGGATTGCTGCTCGACCCGGAGGAGCGCTTCGAGCGCACGGTTGACCGCAAGGCACGTGAGATCGTCCTGGCGGCGGAAATCACCCGCCGGTATAGCAAGGAAGAAATTCTCGAACTGTACCTCAACGAAAACTATTACGGCAAGCTGGCGTACGGTGTCCAGGCGGCGGCGGAGACCTACTTCAACACCACCGCCGACAAATTAACCCTGGGTCAGGCAGCCTTCCTGGCAGGCATCCCGCAGTCGCCGGCGATCTACGATATCGAAACCAACCGCGAGGCGACGCTGAACCGCTTCCGCACTGTGGTGGTGCTGATGTACGAGCTGAGCAACGAGCGCAATTGCATCGACGTCAGCACTTCGCTGCGCCCGGTGTGCGTGGACGCCCAGGCAGCCGCCGAGGCAGTGCGCGAGATCGAAAGTTACACCTTCCAGCCTGCGCGTCAGGTATACCGCTTCCCGCACTGGGTGGATTTCGTCCGCGCCCAATTGGAGGAACGCTACGACCCCAACACCATCTACCGCTCCGGCTTCACCGTGTACACCACCCTGGATCCGGCTTTGCAGGAAACCGCCGAGCGGCTGGTGCGCGAGCAGGTGGCGCAAATGGCAAACAACAACGCCACCAATGGCGCGCTGATTGCCTTGCGCCCGGCAACCGGAGAGATTCTGGCGATGGTTGGGTCACCCGATTTTTACAACGCTGCCATCTCCGGTCAGGTCAACATGGCGATCAGCCCGCGCCAGCCGGGCTCGGCGATCAAACCGCTGACCTACACGGCAGCCTTCGAGAAGGGCTGGACGCCCGCCACGCTGATCTGGGACGTGCCCAGCGAATTTCCGCCCTCCGGCGATCCGAACGACCAGCGTGAGCCGTACCGCCCGGTCAACTACGACGATCGTTTTCACGGACCGGTGACGGTGCGCGAAGCACTGGCAAATTCCTACAATATTCCGGCGGTCAAGGCGCTGCAATTTGTCGGCATTTATGACAACCCATCCACTCCGGCGCAGGAAGGACTGGTCAGTTTTGCCCGCCGCATGGGCATCACCACCCTCACCCGCCCGGATTACGGTCTGTCGCTCACCCTGGGCGGCGGCGACGTTTCCTTGATGGAATTGACCGGCGCCTACAGCGTGTACGCCAACGGCGGGCGGCTGGTGCCGCCGGTGGCGATCACCAAGATCGTGGATTTCCAGGGCAACACCGTCTATGAATACAATCCATCTGCCGGCGATCAGGTCATCCGCCCGGAACACGCCTATTTGATCAGTTCGATCCTCTCCGATAATCAAGCCCGCGCGCCGATGTTCGGTGTCGATTCGGTGCTCAACCTGGGTTTTCCGGCGGCAGCCAAGACCGGCACAACCAACGATTTCCGCGACAACTGGACGGTTGGGTATACTCCCGACCTGGCGGTGGGGGTGTGGATTGGCAATGCCGATTACACCCCAATGGTCAACACGACTGGCTTGAGCGGTGCTGCGCCGATCTGGTCGGATTTCATGCGCACTGCCATCCAGCAGATCACCGGCGGCAACCCCAGCGCCTTCGTCCGCCCAGCGGGGGTGATCGACCGGGTGATTTGCGCGGTTTCCGGCAGCGAACCGTCCGAATTCTGCCCGTTGCAGCGCAACGAAATCTTTGTCCATGACCAGCCGCCGCTGTCCAAAGAAGATGACCTGTGGAAGCGCGCGCGCATCGACACCTGGACCGGCTTGCTGGCTTCCTCCTCGTGCGCCGATTTCGTGGAAGAAAAATTTGCCCTCAACGTGACCGACCCGAGCGCGGTGCGCTGGATCCTGGAAACCGGCGAAGGGCAGCGTTGGGCCGAACAAATGGGCTTCCAGCAGCCGATTTTCTTCACCCCGCAGCGCGAATGCACCGCCAACGACCAGCGCCCGTTGATTCTGTTCGCCGGGTTGAGCGAGGATCAGACCATTACCCGCTCGCCGCTGGAAATCTACGCGCTGATCAAGGTGCCGGAGCCTTACGAGGATTACCGCCTGGAATATGGGCTGGGCAATGACCCGGCGGAATGGGAAGTCATTCACCGCGGTGGACCGCAGTCTGACCAGCCGCAGTTCCTGACCGATTGGGATCTAAGCGACATCCCTGCCGGACGGGTGACGATGCGCATCGTGCTGACCAGCGACCGCGACACCTACGCCATCCGCACGCTGCACCTGAACATTCAGGTGCCGACGCCGACCCCCACGCTGACCCCCACTGTCACCCTCACACCGACGGCAACGGTAACGCCAACCAGCACCTTAACCCCAACCGTCACGCCGACCCTGCCGCCGCCGACGATCACGCCAACCGTCAGCCCGACGACGGCAACGACGCCGTAGGGATCAAAACATGGATATCTGGACGGCGTCGTCCCACTTCGGGGGGTCGCCGTCCAACAATTCCTCCCACAGCGCGGGGCTGATGCGCTCGCGCGCGGTCAATTGGCGCAGGTGGCGGAATTTGAGCAGCCGCCAGCCCTGTTCGAAGACCGCATTGAGGTGCGGATCGCGGCGCAGTTTGACCCCCAGCAGCCCGGTGCGCCCGCCCGGCAGGACGAGGACGCAGTTGCGCGGCAGCAGCGGCTGGGGTTGCAAAATGATCTTGCCAACGATGCTGCTGGCAAGCAGGTGAAACTGGTATACCGGCTTGCCATCGGCGGCGAGCCAGGTCAGGCTTTCACCGTCGTTGACGGTGTAGCCCATCCTCTGCGCCAGCGTTTTCAACCCGCTGCGGGCGTGGTTCAAATCCGCGCGGCGGCGGGCGGGAACGTCCTCGGCGCGCAACTGCCAGGTATCTGCCTGCCCGGCGGCGGGCTCGGCGTAGGATTCAAGCACCGCCTGGATGATTTCTTCTGCGGGGGCGAGCAGACCGGGGAAAAGCGGGTAGAGCGCTTGGTTGAGGCGCTCCAGGCTGACGGTTTCGTTTTGCGCCAGCAGGGTGACAATTTCCTTTTCCACCCGGTCGGCGAGAGGCATCACCCCGGCAGGGGTTTGCGCCAGCCACCAGTACCCGCCCTCTTCGGACTGCTGGCGGGCGGCGTAACGGGTAAAGCGGCTGCGTTCATCCAGCACGTCCGCCAGGATGGCTTGGGTGCGGGTAAGCAGGTCCGAGCCGAGCGCGTCAATCTGCCGCGGCAGCAGCCCGCTGTGGTCGAGCGCGGTCAGCGCGGCGGCGAACAGGGTCAGGTAACGGGCGGGTTCGCCGCGCTGGCGCAGGTGGCTGTCGATGGCTTGCTCCAGCAGGGGTTTCGGGCTGGAGCGGGCTGCGGCGGTCGGACGAGCGGTTGCCTGCCAGGTAAACTGCGCCAGTTCGCTCTCGGTATCCAGCGCAAACCCTGCCAGGTTGAAACCCGCGGTGAGCGGGGCGGTAAATGCTGCCAGCAGGAAGCCGGGCATGGCTTCTGGGACCAGCGCGAAGAAGGGGGTGGATTCGCTCAATCCGCGGCGCAGCCCGGACAGGGTGCGGTGGACGGCTTGTGCCATCCAATACCAGTCGTAGCGGCGGCGTTCCAGCGCACCGCGCAGCGGCTGCACCGCATCGCGTCCCCACAGCCAGCCCGACCACAGCGCGCACAAAGTCCAGAAAGCCTGGTTGGGGCGCGGCAGCACGCTGAGCAGCGCCGCCGGCTGCATATCTCGCGTCAGCGGAAGCATAGCGTTGATCCGCCCGCGAAACAGGCAGATGCCTGCTGCGCCGGGCGACTGCGGGTAAATGCTGAGTGGGACGGGGGTGTCCGCCCGGTCCCAGAACGAGAGCGCGCTTTCCAGCGCCAGCCACAAGTTGTTCTCGCGGAATTGGGCGGGCACAGTCAGCTGGCGCGGGCGTGGGCGGGTGGACGGGTGCTGCCAGAGTGTGTTGGCTTCGTCGCACACCTGGATCAGCAGCGCGGTGAGCAGCTTGCGGCGTTCGGCGGGGATGTGCAGCGTGTCGGTCTTGTTGATCAGCGTGGTGAGTGCATTGAGCGGACGCGGCAAGTAGGTTTTGAGGGCTTCCTCGACCTGCTCTTTCTGCTGGGGAGCGTTCTCCGCGATCACCCGCGCCAGGGCGCGCGAGCGGTGCAGCGCATCGCTGCCGGACTGTGTCAGGCGCTCCAGGTCGTGAGGCGTGGCAGGGCGTTCCCCTTGGTCGCCGCAGGCGGGACAGCGGTAAATGCGCCGGGTCAACTGCAGCGGCTCTTTCTGCCAGATGAACGCCTGAGCGGGGACGCTGCTGCCGCAGGCGGCGCAGGAGGTGTGATACAGAGAGAGGATTTGGCGTTCCAGGCGTTCTTCGCCGCGCTTGGTGGAAGCCAGCGCCGCCAGGGCGGCTTCGAATTCGGCGCGCGGCGGCGCAGCAGCCAGTATTTCGAGTAGAAAACTGAGCACCGGGTTGTTGCTGGCGATCAGCACGCGGTAGCCGGCGCGGGCGGCTTCCAGCGCCAGTTGTGGGTGTGCGCCGATTGGGTCGAGCACCCAGCTGCCGGGCGCGACGTTTGCCCGCAGCCAGGCGGAGACTGTCCCGGCGGGCAGCAGCGGCAGGTAACGCCCCAGCGGAAAGGACGAAGGGCACTCCACACCGGGGATAAAGGCTTGATCGAGCGGGTTCATCTTGAAATGAGTATAACGATTTCAACCTTAAAAAACCAGTGGATGTGAAAAACGACCGCCACAGAAGCGGGCGTAGAGCCAGCCCTTCTTTAACCCGATCTTAACTTGTTCTTGAAATGGATTAAATCAACCCTGGTTACAATGGATTTAAAAATATTTTACATCCCAAAAAACTGCGTGAATCATGAGCCAGAACAGCCAACCCGAATCCATTTTCTATGTCCGCAATCTATCCACCATGAAGGTTCTGGTTTCGCGACTGCGCTTGAATGTGCTGCGCAGGTTGATTGCCCAGACACGCACCATCCGCCAGGTGGCGCGTGAACTGGACATCCCACCCAACCGCTTGTACTACCACTTCAGCCTGTTGGAACAGTGCGGAGCAATCCGGGTGGTCGATACCCGGCTGGTGGCGGGGATCGTGGAAAAACATTACCGCGCGGTTGCCGTCCGCTACGAGATCGAACCCGCCTTGCTGGACGAGGAACTGGCGCTGCCCACCCGCCAGGGGGCGTAAAAGCCGATATAATCGATGAGAGTGCGGCTGTATCTTCTGAACCCACCTGCTCCGGGGAGATGAGCGGACTGCCCGGAAGATTGCAAGAGGATTGAAATGAACAACACCTACCTTGAGGCTACCCACCAGGGGAACAACCAGGTCTGGCGTTATCTTGTAGTTGTTCTGGCGGTGGTTTTCGTGATGCTGGCGGTGCAGGTCATCGCGGTGATCCCCTTTATTTTCATCGAGCAAACCACGGACATCACCCAGTTTTCGCCCCTTTCGTGGCTGCTGCTCGCGCTGATACCCTTCCCCTTCGTGGGGATGACCGTGCTGGCAGGCGTGCGCTGGCTGCACGGTCGTCCGGTCAAGACACTTTTTCGCCCGGCGGGGCGCTTCGATTGGGGCAAAGTGTTGCTCTCCGCCGCGCTGTGGTTTGGGCTTGCTTCGCTGTCGGATGTGGTGCTTTCCATTCTGCAGCCGGATAACTACCGCTGGACCTTTGACCCGCTGCAATCGCTGCCCTATTTTGTCATCGCTCTGCTGCTGATTCCGCTGCAAACTTCGACCGAGGAACTGCTCTTCCGCGGTTACCTCACCCAGTGGATGGGCAGATTGAGCAAAGGCATTGCCCTGCCGTTGATTGTGCCTTCGCTGTTGTTCGCTTCCCTCCACCTTGCCAACCCGGAGGTGGGGGAATACGGATTCTGGCTGACCATGCCGTTCTACCTGGGAATTGGGCTGCTGCTCGGCTGGATCACCCTGCGCAGTCAGGGACTGGAACACGCTCTTGGGCTGCACGCCGCCAACAACCTGTACGCCGCGATCTTTGTCACCTTTCCCAGCTCGGCAATTCCATCCCCGGCGTTCTTTACCATCCAGAAATACGATCCGGTGGCTGGTCTGGCGGTATTTGCCGTGCTGGCGCTGGTATACCTGC
>JBBIQB010000010.1:0-9035 GCA_037442545.1 Bellilinea sp. | reverse complement strand
CGCGCCGCCGGCGCACCGCCTACAGCCGCATGGTGCTGGTGCTGCGCCTGTTGCGCAGCGACCAGGTGGTCAAAACTGCACCAGCGCTGCTGCTGGCAGTCGGGATTGCCGCGACTCTGGTTCAACCGGTAGCGGCGAAATCGTATTTTGCCGAGCGCTTCGATGTGCGCGTGGACGTGCAGCAAAACGGCGACCTGCTGGTGACCGAAACGGTGGTATTCCGCTTCGAGGGTGGCGATTTCACTTTTGCCTTTCGTGACATCGCCAAAAATGAACTTGATTCATTGGAAGTGATCGATCTGCGCATGGACGGTCAGCAACTGGCGCGCGGCAGCCAGCCCGGACAGGCGCAGGTGGTCGAGGACGGGGATTCGGTCGAGGTCACCTGGCACTTCGAAGCGACTCGCGACACCAGCCGCACCTTCGAGCTGACCTACCGCGTGGCTGGCAATCTGCGCCAGGCAAACCAGCGCGACAGCCTGGTCTGGCAGGTGATTCCCATGGATCACGAATATGTCATCAACTCGAGCGAGATCCGCCTGGTGTATCCCGCCGGAGTGCAGCCGCTGACCGATCCGCTGCTGCGCGGGCGCGAGAGCCAGGCACAGCACGAGGCGGGCGAAACGATCTTCCGTCTGAGCGACATTCCCGCCAACGAGTCGCTGGTGCTGGAAGCCCAATTCCCGCCCGGCGCGCTGATCCAGCAGCCGCCCGCCTGGCAGGCGGCGCAGATCGAGCGCAACCGCCAGCTGCTTGGCGGGTTGCCATACGCGGGCGGACTGGCGGCGTTGATCGCCGTGGCGGCGGCTGGCTTGTTCGGGCGGGCGCGGCGCAGCAGCCGGGTGGAAGCGCCGCTGTCCATCCCGACCGGGGTGTTGAGCAGCCCGCCGGACGATCTCTCCCCGGCGGCGGCTTCCTTTCTCATCAACAATGGGCGCGGCACGGTTTCCCAAGTGTTTGGTGTGGTGTTGGACCTGGCGCGGCGCGGGCAAATCACTCTTGCCTTTCAGGAAAGCGGCGGCCTGTTCAAGGCGCGCGATTTTGTGGTGCAAAAGGCTGCCGTAGACGCCAAGGAGCGACCGCACGAAGCCTACGTGGCGAACCTGCTGTTCGATCCCAAGGTGTCCGGGAAGGGCGGCGGATATTATTTGAGCGTCTTTGGGCAAAAAATGGTGCAGCAGTTGAGCGGTTTCAACCGCACCCTGCAAGAGGATCTGATCCGGCAGGGCTTGATATTGGAAAACAACGTTCACCTGCGCCGGAATATGAACCTCCTGGCAACTGCCCTGATCCTCGCCGCCTTTGCGCTGGGAATCGCTGCCTTCGTACTGATCGGCGTGACGCAATCCCTGGCACTGGTAGGGGTAATCCTGCTTGGGGCTGGGCTGGGATTGGTGATTGCCGCGATGCTGGGCTGGATCAGCGCCGCGCAGGTTGCCGTACTCACCCCGGCGGGGCTGGCACGCCGCGAACGCTGGCGGGCGTTTCAGGAGTACATCAACAGCCTGACCAAACGCGAAAACCAGACCTTGCTGCAAGGAGAATGGTTGGAAGCCTACCTGCCCTACGCGGTTGCGTTCGAGATGGGCGACCGCTGGGTGAAAACCTTCCGCGACCGCGGTTTGAGTACCATGCTCTCCTGGGCGCGCACCGCCGCCGGCGGGGGCATCGACAGCAGCGTCCTGACAGCGGTGATCATCACTTCGACGGCGGATGCCAGCGGCGGCTCCGGCGGAGGCGGCGGCGGGGGTGGTTCGTCCGGCGCGGGATAGTCTTCCCGTGCGGGCAGCGACGACCCTGCCCGGTAGCGGGACGGCACCTTAGAGTTTTGAAAGGCAGCCCGCGCCGGAATTGCGCCGGCGCTAAAACAGGTATAATTCGTTTACCTGTGCGGTGATTCGATTATGCCTGAACTCTGGTATGCCCTACAAAGCCATCCTCACAAAGAGGCAGCCCTTGCCAGCCACCTGCAAAGCAACGGATACGCAGTTTTTTATCCCCGCCTGAAGGTCAATCCGGTCAACCCGCGCGCGCGCAAGGTGCGCCCTTATTTTCCGGGTTACCTGTTCATCCAGGTGGATCTCGAAAAAACAGGCGTTTCCACCTTTCAGTGGATGCCGCAAGCCCGCGGGCTGGTTTCGTTCGGCGGCGACCCGGCGGTGGTGCCGGAAAGCCTGATTCACGCCATCCGCCGGCGGGTAGAGGAGATCAACCTGGCGGGCGGCGAAACGCTGGAGGGCTTGCACCCGGGTGATGCGGTAACCATCGAGCACGGTCCGTTCAGCGGATACGAGGCAATTTTCGATTCGCGCCTGCCCGGCAGCGAACGGGTGCGCGTCCTTTTGAAGATGCTCAGCCGCCAGCAGGTGCCGCTGGAATTGAACGTTGGCAGCATCCGTAAACACAAAAAACAATCCCGATAACCCCCCCACATACCCGCCGGCTTCCACATGTAACTGCCATGAACCCAAGCCCCAACAATCTTCCCCTCGCCTCCCGCCGTTCGACCTGGCTGCCGCGAATCGCGAAGCGTCGGGGCGGGCTGTCTCTATTGCTGCTCGGCGTTTTGGTTGTGGGCGGCTATGCGCTGATAGTCAGCGGCTTGACTCTGTTCTTCCAGCGCGGTTTGCAGATCGACGCCCCCTGGTTGAGCGGGGCAATTTTCTTCCTGCTGGCGCTGGCGTTCATCCCGCTGCGTGAACGAATCGAGAAGAGCATGCGCCGCTTGAACGGCGCCCCGCTGTTGGTGGCTGAGCCAGCCGGTTTGGATGCGGAGATGAGCGCGTTGAGCCGCTCGCTGGACAACCGCGAGGTGCTGCGCGTACTGCGCGAACAAGTCGGTGCTGTCTTGCAGATCGATCGCTTCCATATCTTTTTGTATGATTCGATCAGCGATGCCTATCACGCGGCTGCCGACGAGAGCGGACGCGCCACCAGCGACCTGATCTTTCTTGCCAGCAACCCGCTGGTTAAACTGTTGGCAGCCCGCGCCACCCCTGTGCACATCCCCGCCGACAGCCCGCTGTCCGCCGATCTGCGCAGCGAACACCTGCGCCTGGGATTGCTCAATGCGCGCCTGTTCATTCCCATGCAGGGCAGCCGGCGCTTGTTGGGCTGGCTGGCGCTGGACGAATCGCCAACCGGCGCATACCCCGCCGGAGCGCTGGAACGGGTCGGGCATCTTGGTAGCCAGGCTGGGCTGACGCTCGAGCGCACTCAGATGATCGCCGACATGGAAAACCGGGTGCGCGAAATGAACGTGCTGACGCGCATTGCCCAGGGAGTCAACATCACCCTCAATCTGGATGATATTTATGAACTGATCTACGCGCAGATCACCCAGGTGATTGCGGCTGACGAATTCCGCCTGATTCTCCAGTCGCCGCAGGGGGATGGTCTGGTGCAGGTGTTTTACATTCACGGGGATGAGCGGTTCGGCGAGCAGGAGAATGTGTACTTGCCGGTCGAGCCCAGCCTGGAGCTGGAAGTAGCCAGCGAGGGGCGCGGGATGTTGACCGACGATTACGGACGCGAATCGCGCCAGCGCGGGTTGCTGCCGTTGAGCGAGGATATTTTTGCCTGGCTGGCGGCGCCGCTCAACGCCGGGGCGCAGCCGATTGGCTTGATCAGCCTGGCGCGCAAGGATGCCGCGGCGCGGTTCACCAGTGAGCAGCTGCGCATCTTGCAGGCGCTGGCCGACCAGGCGGCGGGCGGGATTGTCAAGGCGCGCCTGCTGGCGGAAAGCGAACGGCGTGCCCACCAGCTGAAAACGCTGAATGAAGTCACCCGCCAGTTGACCTCCACGCTCGATCCCGACCTGCTGCTCAAAAACATCCTGCGCAGCGCGGTGGAGATCCTCAACTGCGAAGCGGGCAGTTTGTTGATGCTGGATGAGCAGAGCGACGAGCTGGTTTTTCGCGTTGTGCTGGGGCCGGTTGCCAGTGAACTGGAAGGGCAGCGCATGCCTTCCACCAAGGGGGTGGTCGGCAAATCTTTCCAGTCGCGCCAGCCGGTGATCGTCAATGACGTGCACTCGTCCAAAGATTGGTTCTCCAAGCCGGATAAAATCACCGGTTTTGTCACCCGCTCGCTGCTGGTGGTGCCGCTGATTGTCAAGGATAGCGTGCTGGGCGTGATTGAGGTGGTCAATCGCAGCGACGGCTCGAACTTCAACCTGGATGACCAGGAGCTGCTCAGCGCGTTTGCCTCGCAGGCGGCAGTAGCCATCGAGAATGCCCGCCTGTACACACTGACCGACCAGGCATTGAGCGCCAAGGTCGAGGAATTGTCCGTCATGCAGCGCATCGACCGTGAACTGAATACCAGCCTGGATGTCAGCCGGGCGATGACCATCACCCTGGATTGGGCAATGCGCCAGTCGGCAGCGGAAGCCGGACTGGTGGGGGTGGTGGCGGAGGGAGGCGTGCGCCTGGTAGCATCGCAGGGCTACGACGAAGAATTAGCTCGTTTCGCGGAAACCGCCATCCCCACCCGGCAGATTGGGCTGCAAACGGTGATCGACTCCAAGCGGGCGGTGCGCGCCTATCCCAACCCGGCGCAGCCCGGGTTGCTGAAAGGCGTCAACAGCCAGGTGTTGATCCCAATCCAGCGCGAGCAGACGGTTATCGGCTTGCTGCTGCTGGAAAGCTGCCAGGTGGAAGTGTGCAGCGACGATGCGCTGCAATTCTTGCAGCGTCTGGGCGATCATGCCGCGATTGCAATTGCCAATGCGCAACTGTACAGCGCCATCGAAGCCGCCAATGTGGCAAAGAGCGAGTTTGTGTCGTTCGTGGCGCACGAACTGAAAAACCCGATGACCTCGATCAAGGGGTATACCGAATTGTTGGCAGCCAGGGCGGTGGGACCGGTCAATGATGCCCAGGCGAACTTCCTGGCGGTGATCCGTTCCAACATCGACCGGATGAACACGCTGGTCTCGGACCTCAACGACCTGTCCAAGATCGAAGCCGGCCGGCTACGGTTGGATTTTGCGCCGATCCGGCTGGCGGAGGTGGTGCAGGAGGTGGAACGCTCCACTCGCCGTCAGATCGAGGACAAGGGGCAAATGCTGGCGCTTTCGCTGCCGGATGACCTGCCGCCGTTGTGGGCTGACCGGGGGCGGTTGGTGCAGGTGCTGGTCAATCTGGTCAGCAATGCCCACAAGTACACCGAATCCGGCGGCAAAATCAGCGTCGGGGGCATTCGCTCCGCCAACGCGTGGGACGATCAAGGTCCGGTGGAAGTGGTGCACATTTGGGTGCAGGACACCGGTTTGGGGATTGCGCCGGAGGACCAGTCCAAAATTTTCCAGAAATTCTTCCGTTCGGAGGATCCCAAAGCGCGCGAAGCCCCTGGCACCGGTCTGGGCTTGAACATCACCCGCAGCCTGGTCGAAATGCAAGGCGGACAGATCTGGTTCGAGAGTGAGTTCCGCCGCGGGACGACGTTCCACTTCACCATTCCGGTTGCCGAACAATGAGTTGAGCGGTTCGAATAAGGAGGGAGGATGAGTCTGGTCGGTGCAGTGGGGTACAGCAGTGAACTGGACGGACGTACAGCCGCGCAGCAGGCTGCCCAGGCAGCTCTCAAGGGGCTGCGGGCGGCATCTCCCCGCGCGGCGCTGGTGTTCTTCTCCGAGCGCTACGATTCCAGCGAGGTGATGCAAGGACTGTTGAGCGTACTGGGGGAGATTCCGCTGTGGGGGGCTGCCACGCTGGAAGGCTATGCCGGTCATCAATCCCGCCGAGTGGTGGTCGGTCTGCTGGGCGGCGCGCTGACCATTGACAGTGCCTGGATTGGGCACTTTGCCCAGGATTCGATTGGTGCGGCGCTGGATCTGAAAACCCGGCTGGAGCGCATGCCTGCTTCGGTGTGGCAGGCGGTGCTGCTCGCATTGGACGGGGTGAACGGTGACGTTGCCCCAGTGCTGGCAGCCTTCGAAGGCTGTCCCCTGCCGGTGGCTGGATTCCTGGCTGGCGGCAATTATGCGCACAGCCTGCCCAGCGTGGTGGGGGATACTACGTGCGCGGGTGGCGGTCTTTCCGCGCTGTGGCTGGGCGGCGCCTTGCGGCTGGGAGCCGGCACGGCGCACGGCTGGAAGGACAGCGGTGTTCATCTTCGGATTACCCGCAGCCGGGATTTCCGGGTGTACGAACTGGATGACATGCCCGCTGCGCAGCGTTTAGCGCAGGTGTTTGGTTGCAGCGCGCAGGACTGGATGAAGCCGCCGCTGGCGGAATTGCTGCGCCTGTACCCTCTGGGCGTGCGCGACACCCCGTCGGGCGAATACAGCCTGGCTGCGCCGCTGGCAGTCGAACGCGACGGCGCGCTGCGATTGAACCTGCGCCTGGCGGAAGGCGAACTGGCGCACTTGATGACCGCTGACCCGGACGCTTGTTTGCAAGCCGCCCGCCGCGCCGCCCGGACGGCGCGGGCTGCTGCTGGAAAAGGTAAAGCCGCGCTGGCGCTGGTATTGGTCGATCAAGGCTGGCAGGTACTGTTCGAGACGCGTCCGGCGGCAGTTTACCAGGCAGTCGATGCGGAACTGAAGGGGGTGCCGCTGCTCGGCGCCGCCACGTTGGGGCAGATTCACTGCCCGGAGAGCAGCGCGACGCCGCTGGCAACCAACCTCGCGATTCAGGTGGTGCTGTTCTGCTATCTGGAATAAAGTCGCGCACACCTGCCCGATTTTTGACCCGGCGGGAACTTTTTGGGAAGATCCGCGTATACTATTTATCCTATTGTTTCGTATAGCATCATTTGCTATACTGATTTCGTCGATTTTTTCATGTTTTTCGAAGGAGGAACATCTCCATGAACACTTCAGCGAGTCTCAAACGCATTTCGGCAGGCTTGCGGCTGGGGATCACCGCGCTGGTGATCGCGGTGCTGATGCTGGCAGCGCCGCTCGCCACGGCACAGGCGTATTCCGGTTACCCCACCACCCGCATCGTCGAGGTCAAGAAGGATCAGTCGGTCACCATCGAAGCCAAGAACCTGCCTCCCAACCAGACCTTCACGGCGAAGATGAACAAGATCGGCACCAAGGGGGTTGGCGGTGAGGTGGTCGGCAAGTTCGACTCGGAGAAAGGCGGGACGAAGAAAGTTACCTTCGATATTCCTGCCTCGCTCAAAGGGTTGAAGTTGATCGCCATCCGCATCGAAAGCCCGCAGGGCTTCTTTGCCTATGACTGGTTCACCAACGACCCATCCGGCAGCGACAGCGGCGGCACGCCGCCCAAACCGCCGGCGGGCAAAACCCCGACCATCAGCATCGTTTCGGTGACCAAAGATAACGAGGTCAAGATCAGGACCCAGAACTTCCCGGCGAACAAGACCTTCACCGCGCGAATGGGTGACTACGGCACCAAGGGAGTCAACGGGACGGTGGTCGGCACGACCGAATCGGGCAGCGGCGGCAGTTTCGAGGTTACTTACAAGATCCCCGACAATTTAAAAGGCAAGGAGCGCATTGCCATTCGCCTGGAAGCGACCGACGGCTACTTCGCCTACGACTGGTTCTATAACGTTACCGGCAGCGGCAGCACTCCACCGACGGGCGGCATCCCGGGTTACAAGGGGTATCCCACGTTCAGCATTCAGGCTGTGGTTGAGGATAGCAAAGTGACCATCAAGGGTAACAACTTCCCCGCCGGGCAGACCTTTACCGTGCGGATGGGCGCCTACGGCACCAAGGGTGTTGGCGGCGAGGTGGTCGGCACGAAAGAAACCGGCAGCGGCGGCAGTTTCGAAGCCACCTTTGACATTCCCAGCGGCTTGAAGGGCAAAGACCGCATTGCGATTCGCATGGACAGCCCACAAGGATTTTTCGCCTTCAACTGGTTCTGGAACAACACGCACCCCTAGAGCGTTCGGGTTTTCGATCCGCCCCTTGCTCCGGTCGCAGGGGGCGGATTGGTGTTTAACTCATCCCAGGCGCGCAATCGCATCCGCCATGCGCGCGGCGCGCGCCGCGGCGGCTACGTCGTGAACGCGCAGAATATCCGCACCGCGGGTGATGCCGATCACCCCAGCTGCCAGGCTGCCTTCCAGGCGCTGATCGGGCGGCAGGTCGAGCGTGTAACCGATGAAGGATTTGCGCGAGACACCCAACAAGAGGGGAAAGCCGAGTGACTTGATCTCGTCCAGTCGGCGCAGAATTTCCAGATTTTGTTCGACGGTCTTGCCAAAGCCAATACCGGGGTCGAGGATGATGTTCTCGTCGGGGATGCCCGCCTGGCGGGCGAGCGCCACGCTTTCCAGTAGTTCGCGGCAGATATCCGCGACGAGGTCGGCGTATTGCATCCCAATGTAGCGCCCGCCCAGGCGCGCCTCCAGGCTGGCGTTGGCGGGTTTGGAGCGGTTGTGCATTAGCACCAGCGGACAATTGCGCTGGGCTACCACCTGCGCCAGTTGCGGGTCGGCGCGCAGCGCCCACACGTCGTTGATCCAGTGCGCGCCGGCGTCCAGCGCGGATTGTGCCAGTGCGGCTTTGTAGGTATCGACCGAAAGAATCACGTCCAGATCGAGGTGGGCGAGCATTTCGATCACCGGCAGCACGCGTTGCTTCTCCTCTTCAATGCTCACTGGTTGGGAGCCGGGGCGGGTGCTCTCCCCGCCAATGTCGAGGATGTCGGCGCCGGCAGCGGCGAAGTCGAGCGCCTGGCGGCGGGTGGCTTCCAGCGTGTCCTCGCGGCGCAGCAGCCCGTCACCGGAAAAACTGTCCGGGGTGATATTGAGGATGCCCATGATGTAGGTGCGTTTGCCAAAGTCCAGGCGTTTCATGGCGCTTTCTCTCCGGTTGTGAGCATGGAAATGGTTTTTTCAATGCGCGCGCGGCGGGTTTCGCTGTTCTGCGTTTCGGTGATGTAATCCAGGTATTTGTGCTGGTGCGAGGGCGGAAGGTTTAAGAAAACAGCGGTGGCAAGCGGATCGGTTTGCAGCACGGCGCGCAGGTCTTCGGGCAGGTTGTGCCAGCCGCCCGGCGGCAGCAGGTCGAATCCCTCCGGCAGGGGGTAAGGGACGATCCCGCTCAA
>JBBIQB010000009.1:7977-34758 GCA_037442545.1 Bellilinea sp. | reverse complement strand
GGTGGCAGTGGCGGCGCCGCTGCTGGTCGGGCTGGGCTTCAACCCGGTGCAGGCGGTGGTCATGGCGTGCGTCGGGCACGGCTGGGCGGTCAATTACGGTTCGCTGGCGACCTCGTTCCAGACGCTGATGGCGGTCACCGGGCTGCCGGGCGAACTGCTGGCGCACGATTCCGCCTGGCTGCTGGGCATTTCCTGCTATGCCTGCGGGGCAATTGTGGCGCTGGTAGCCGGCGGCTGGCGCGGCGCACTGCGCAGCCTGCCGGCGGTGATCGTGCTGGGCAGCGTGATGGCGTTCAGCCAGTATGTCCTGGCGGTGAGCGGGCTGTGGAACCTGGGCGCCACCGGCAGCGCCATGCTGGGGCTGCTGGCAGGGATTGCGCTGTGCCGCCTGCCGCTCTACCGCGGTGAAGCAAGCGCCGAGCGCGGCGGGGTCAACCCCAACGCAAAGACTGCCCCGCCGCGCTCGCTGCGCATCGCCCTCTCGGCGTACGTTGTGCTGGTGGCACTAACCTTCGCGGTCAACCTGATCCCGCCGCTCAGCGCGCTGCTCGACCGGGTGCAACTCAACCTGGTTTTCCCCGAACTGGTCAGCGGGCTGGGCTGGGTCACCCCCGCCGGGGCGGGGCGCTCCATCAGCCTGTTCGGACACACCGGCTCGATTCTGCTGTACGCCTCGCTGGCAGCCTACGCCATCTACCGCCGCGCGGGCTATTATCCGCCGGGTGCTGCCGGGCGCATCCTTGGCAAGACGGTCAAGGGGGCGGTCAATTCCAGTTTGGGTATTCTGGCAATGGTCGGCATGGCGGTGGTCATGTCGCACGCCGGGATGACCAACCTGCTGGCGCTGGGGATGAGCCAAAGCTTCGGGCGCGGGGCGTACCCGCTGGTTGCGCCGTTCATCGGCGGGCTGGGGGCGTTCATCACCGGCAGCAACAACAATTCCAACGTGCTGTTCGCCGTGCTGCAAATGCGCACCGCCGAGCTGCTCGGGCTGAGCGTACCGCTCATCCTGGGCGGGCAGACCGCCGGCGGGTCGCTGGGCAGCATTATGGCGCCCGCCAAGGTGATCGTCGGCTGCAGCACGGTCGGGCTGGGCGACCGCGAGGGCGAGGTAATGGGGCAGGTGATGCGCTACGGGTTGCCGCCGGTCGCGCTGGTGGCGCTGGCTACCTGGCTGGCAGCCGGAAAATAGCCCATTGAAAAAGACCAAAATTGTCGGATAATAAAAACAACCGAGCCGGTCTAAACGACCGGATTTAGCGTCCTCGGCGCGTGGTGTATTCGATTAATGGAGGTTTTTAATGGCTACCAGCAGGAAGACCAAAGACAGCAGCCCAGCCAACCGGGCTCGCGCGCGCGGACTCACCGCGCGGGTCGTGGTCAAGTTCCACGACTACATCCAACTGCCCTACATCGATGGCGTTGAAAAATACATCGAAGAAGCGCAAATTGGCGACTGGCAAAAACTGGTGCAGACCTACCCCGGATTGCGCATGCGCCGCTTGTTCACCGCGCTGAAACCGGAACGGATCAGCCAGCTGGTTCGCCAGGCAACAGAACGCGACTCAACCTACCTGCCGCCCAACTTTTTCACCTATTTCGCGGTGATCTGCCCGCCCGGGCTCGACCCGGAACAAGTGGCAAAGGAACTGAGCGCCTGGGAAGCGGTGGAACAAGCCTACCCGGCGCCCAAGCCAACCGTTCCTCCGGCAGTCAACCCGGATAACGACCCGCGCTTTCCCTTTCAAGGCTATTTGGACGCGGCGCCGGCCGGCATCGACGCTGAATTTGCCTGGAGTTACGATCCGCCCGGCGGCGGATCGGGCGGGGGTGACGGCGGCGGGGCGGGCATCGACCTGCGCTTCGTTGACCTGGAGCAGGGCTGGGTGCTCAACCACGAAGACCTGGTCGCCAAGGGCATCACCCTGATCTCCGGCGAGAACCTGTACTATCATTACCACGGCACTGCCGTGCTGGGGGAAGTAACCGCGGTGGATAATGCCATTGGCTGTGTCGGCATCACCCCGCACCTGGCATCGGTGCGGGTGGTCTCGGAGTGGCGCGATGAGACCACCTACGACACCGCCGACGCGATCCTCTCCGCGCTGGATGTGCTCAATTTCGGCGACGTGCTGCTGCTGGAGGCGCAAACCAACTACAATACCTACTCCTATGTACCAGTGGAGGTGCACGCCGCCATTTTCTCGGTCATCCGGCTGGGCGCGGCGCTGGGGGTAATCATCGTCGAGGCGGCTGGCAACGGCAGCAACGACCTGGATGAATTCTCGCACGCCATCTACGGGCAAATGTTAAACCGCGCCAGCGAGGACTTCCGCGATTCCGGCGCCATCCTGGTTGGCGCGGCAACCTCGGCGGCGCCGCACAGCCGCATGTCGTTCAGCAATTTTGGCAGCCGGATCGACTGTTACGCCTGGGGCGAAAACGTCAACACGCTGACCGGCAGCCCCGGCGTGACCAACACCTATACCAGCACCTTCAACGGCACTTCCTCGGCTTCGCCAATCGTCAGCGGCGCGGCGCTGGCGGTGCAGGGCATTCTGCACACCAACCCGGGTTACCGCCTGGGAGCGTACGCCATGCGCGCGTTGTTGAGCAACGAGTTCATTAACACCCCCTCCGCCAACCCCAACATCGACCGGATTGGGGTGATGCCCGACCTGGGCGCCATCCTGGGCGAAGCGTTAGGAATGCTGCCGGATATTTATATCCGCGATTCGATCGGCGACACCGGCGACCCGGTAGGCGGGTCACTCTCGATGAGTCCCGATCTGATTCTGCGCAGCGCGCCGGTGGCAGACCCCCAGGCTGCCTTTGGCGAGGGCAGCGGCAGCGAAAACAACGCCAACCTGAGCGAAAATGTCACCGAAGGGCTGGATCACACTATCTACGTGCGCTTGCGCAACCGCGGCGGCGCAGACGCGGCGGGCATCAGCGCCACGGTGTACTGGTCGCCACCCGCCACGCTGGTAACCCCCGACCTGTGGAACCTGATCGGATTCACCTTCATCCCCTTTGCCGAGGCAGACGACAGCCTAGTGGTCTCCAACGCCATTCCCTGGCTGGCGGGCGATATTCCCGGTCCGGGGCACTACTGCCTGATCGGGCTGATCGGCACTGCCCTGGATCCAATGCCCAACCCGGCAGATTTTCTCGATCTGGATAATTTCCGCACCTTCATCCGCAACAACAATAACGCCGCCTGGCGCAATTTCAACGTGGTGGAAAACGAGGGCGGCGCGCCTTCCGAGCCGCCCGGGTTCATCGCGCTGCCGTTTTTGATGCCCGGCGCGCCGCTCGAGCCGCTGCGCTTCCGGCTGGAGGTGGTTGCCCGGCTGCCGCGCGGTTCGCAGCTGCTGTTGGAAGCGCCGTTGAGCTTTGCCGAAATGCTGCAGCAACCGTACGTAAAGAAATTCGATTCCAGCAAGCAAACCGCCTGGGTGGCGGTCAACCCGCATGGGCTGTGGAGCAGCGGACTGGTCAGCCTGGCGGCAAAGTCGCGCACCCGGCTGCGCCTGCTGGTGGACATCCCCAAAAAGATGCGCCACAAGGCGTACACAATATTCGCCCGCCAGTTGTTCGAGAAGGACGAAGTGGGCAGGGTGACCTGGAGGCTGATCCCGCCCCGGAAAAAGTGAGCCGCGGCGTGGTAATCGTGGGCGTGAAGGTGCGAACGCCGCCGGCGATTTTCTTGACAGTCTGCCCATCCGGCGGTACAATGTTGCCACCTTCACGCCGAGATAGCTCAGTTGGTAGAGCACGCGACTGAAAATTGCGGTGTCGCCAGTTCGATTCTGGCTCTCGGCACAACACCCCCGCGCGGGGGTGTTTTTTTATTCGCGTGCAAAGTCTGTTAGAATCAAGGCATGTTCAAACAGCCCAAATTTCTCGCCGGACTGGCGGCGGCGCTGATCGTGATCGGCGCGGCGCTGCTCTACACCGGCATGGAGCGTCAAACAACCCTCTACCTGGACGGTCAAACGCTGAACCTACGCACCCGTGCGGGCAGCGTGGGCAGCGCGCTGGCACAAGCCGGCATCCCGCTGGGCGAAGCCGACCGGCTCTCCCCCCCGGCAAACGCGCCCCTGCCGCGCGACGGCGGCATCTCTCTGGAGCGCGCCCGCCCGGTGATCATCGTCAACAGCGCCGATGGCACCACCCACCGCCTGTACACCGCCGAACGCCTGCCCGCCAACCTGCTGGCGCTGGCAGGGCTGGCGCTCTTCCCCGGCGACCGGCTGGAATGGAACGGCATGCCGCTCGACCCGGCGCAGGCGCTGCCGCGCCTGCCCGCGCTCAACCTGTCCTTCCGCCCGGCGGCGCGCATTCAGGTCGAGGTTGACGGGCAAACCCGCACCATTTTCTCCGCGCGCGAGACACTGCTGGCGGCACTGTGGGAGGCGGGCATGCGCCTGCGCCCGGCAGACCAGCTCTCGCTGCCCGCCGACACGCCGCTCACCGGGCAACCGCTGGTGGTGGAGATCGAACCGGCGCGCCCGGTGCAGATCAGCGCCGACGGCATGATCCACACTGTTCCGGTCAACGCCGAGACGGTCGGGCAGGCGCTTGCCCAGGCGGGCATCCCGCTGCAGAACATGGACTACAGCCTGCCGGCGGAGGATCAGCCCATCCCGCCCGAGCGCCTCATTCACGTGGTGCGCGTGCGCGAGGAAGTGCTGCTGGAGCAACAGCCGATCCCGTTCAAGTCCATTTACCAGCCCGACCCACAGACCGAGCTCGACCAGCGCTCGGTGGTCAAGCCGGGCGAGCTGGGGGTGGAGGTCTCGCGGGTGCGGGTGCGCTACGAGGATGGCGCCGAAATCAGCCGCGCGGAGGAGGCGCAGTGGGTCGCCAAGCAGCCGGTCGATCAGGTACTCGGCTACGGCACCCAGGTGGTGGTGCGCACGCTGGAAACACCGGAAGGGACGATTGAATACTGGCGGGCGGTGACCGCCTTTGCCACCTCCTACCACCCGTGCGGCTTCCTCAACCGCTGCTCGTACATCACCGCCAGTGGCGCGACGCTGCAAAAGGGCATTCTGGCGGTCACCCGCGCCTGGTATTCGTGGATGCGCGGGCAGCAAATGTACATTCCCGGTTACGGGCGGGGCGTGGTGGCGGACAATGGTGGCGGTTACCCCGACGGGCGTAACTGGATCGATCTGGGCTACTCGGATGCCGATTACGTCCCCTGGGCACAGTACGTCACCGTCTATTTCCTCACCCCGGTTCCGGCGAACATCCCGTGGATCCTGCCGTGACCCCGCCTAACCCTGGCGGGGCTTCCCCGCCTAACCCTGGCGGGGCTTCCCCGCCTAACCCTGGCGGGGCTTCCCCGCCTAACCTGGATGGGCAACCTGCGCCGCTGGATGTGGCGCGTCTGCTGCGCGCGCACAACCTGACCCCGCGCAAAGGGCTGGGGCAAAATTTTCTGACCGATGCGCACACCCTGCGCAAGCTGGTCGAGGCGGCTGAAATTCCCCCCGGCGCAACCGTGCTGGAGGTGGGTCCCGGCGTTGGCAGCCTGACCGTCTGGCTCGCCCGCGCCGCGCGGCGGGTGGTGGCGGTCGAGTTGGACGCCGGTCTGATCCCGCTGCTGCGCGAAACGCTGGCTGGACTGGACAACGTCACCCTGGTGGAGGGCGATATCCTCGCCGTGCGCCCGGCGGAGTGGATTGAAGCCGGCGATTACCTGGTAGTGGCAAACATCCCCTATTACATCACCTCGGCGATCATCCGCCACCTGCTGGAAAGCCCGCCGCGCCCGGCGCGCATGGTGCTGACCATGCAGCGCGAGGTCGCCGAGCGCATATGCGCCGCGCCAGGAGAGATGAGCCTGCTGGCACTTTCGGTGCAGGTGTACGGTTCGCCGCGCGCAGTGCTGCGCATCCCGGCTGGGGCGTTCTACCCGCCGCCGCAGGTCGATTCGGTCAGCCTGCGCATCGACCTGTACCCGCAGCCGCTCATCCCGCTCAACCGGCTGGATGCCTTCTTCCGGCTGGCGAAAGCCGGGTTTGCCCAAAAGCGCAAAACGCTGCGCAACAGCCTGGCGGCCGGGCTGGGCATGCCCGCGCAGCAGGCTGGCACACTGCTGCAAGCCGCCGGGATCGACCCGCAGCGCCGCGCCGAGACGCTCGCGCTGGAGGAATGGGGGCGGTTGAGCGAACGATATGGGCGGGAGCAAGGCGTGCCCTGAGCCTGCCGCTGGCTTCGACGGGCTCAGCCAGCGGCAGTGTGGTATAATTTTTCCAGGTAATTCACCAAGGAAGCGCCATGATCAACAGCAACCTGTGATTTGAACGTTTTTTGGGCAGCGCCCGGCGGCGCACGTATGTGTGCATTCGTCCGAAGGCTCTCTGCCTTCGGATTTTTGTTTTAATACACAGGTTGCTTATGCTTTCGGTTCAAAATATCTCCAAAACCTACAGTATCGATCCCATTCTGGTGGACATCTCCTTCGTCCTCAACTCCGGTCAGCGCATTGGGCTGGTGGGTGCCAACGGCTGCGGCAAGACCACCCTGCTGCGCATTCTGGCGGGCGAGGAAAAAGCCGACCGCGGGGTGATCCGCTTCAACCCACCCGGTCTGGCGGTGGGCTACCTGCCGCAGAGCGCGCGCTTCGAAGCGGGCGACACGCTGGAACGCTACCTGCAGCGTCTGGAGGGCGACCTGCCCGTCTACAGCCAGCGCCTGGCGGAGCTGGCTAGCGCGCTGATCGACGCCCCCCGGCGCGCCGACCTGCAAGCCGAGTACGACGCGCTGCTGGCGCGCATCGAAACCGCCGCCCAGTCCACCGGTGAAGCCCCGCGCGTGCTGGCTCGCCTGGGGCTGGATCATCTGCCGCCCGACCTGCCCGCAGCCGCGTTGAGCGGCGGTCAGAAGACCCGCCTTGCCCTGGCTGGGCTGCTCATCCACCGCCCGCGCGTGCTGCTGCTCGACGAGCCCACCAACCACCTCGACCTGGACATGCTCGAATGGCTGGAAACCTGGCTGGTGGACTTCAACGGCGCAGCGCTGGTCGTCTCACATGATCGCGCCTTCCTCGACCAGGTCGCCAGCCACATCCTGGCGATCGACGCGCACACCCACACCGCGCGCCTGTTCGAGGGCAACTATTCCGCCTACCTGGAAACCACCCTGGCGGAACGCGAGCGGCAGTGGCAGGCATACCGCGACCAGCAGGACGAAATTTCCCGCCTGCGGACTGCCGCGGCGCAGGTACGCTCGCGCGCCCGCTTCCACAAGGGCGGTAAAGCCGACCCGGCGAACACCGACGGCTTCAGCGCCGGGTTCTTCGCCAACCGCGCCAAGGAGACCATTCAGAAAGCCAAGAACATCGAAAAGCGCGTCCAGCGCCTGCTGAACGAGGAGCGCATCGACAAGCCTGCCCGCTCGTGGGAGATGAGGATCGATTTCGGCCACCTGCCGGAAAGCGGGCGCGATGTGCTGGTGCTCGAACACCTCTCCGCCGGTTATCCCGGCAATCTCCTGCTGGATGACATCAACCTGACCCTGCGCTACGGCAGCCGCACAGCGTTGATCGGACGCAACGGCTGCGGCAAGACCACTCTGTTGCGCACCATCGCCGGGCTGATTCCCCCGCTGGCGGGGCAAGCCCGCCTGGGCAGCGGCGTAAAGGCGGGCTACATGGCTCAGGAGCAGGAAAACCTGGACCCGCAGAGCAACGCGCTGGAGACGATCCACAACGCGGCGGCGTTCAACGAAACCGATGCGCGTGCGTTTCTCTCGCAATATCTGTTCAAGGGCGACGACGTCTTCATTCCCGCCGGGCAGCTCTCATTTGGCGAGCGCGCCCGGTTGATCCTGGCAATGTTGATCGCGCAGGGCTGCAACCTGTTGCTGCTCGACGAGCCGGTCAACCACCTGGATATTCCCGCCCGCACCCGCTTTGAAGAGGCGCTTAAGTCCTTCCGCGGCACAGTGCTGGCGGTGGTGCACGACCGCTATTTTCTAGAGAATTTCGCCACGCAGTACTGGCAGGTGCAAGGCAGCAGCATCCGCGTGCCCTGAGCCTGCCGCTGGCTTCGACGGGCTCAGCCGGCGCGAATCGTGAAAATGGGGTATGATCATGCCGTTTGATCTTTCTGGAAAGGCAAGACGACCGTGACCACAAGAAAACAACGCCTCACCATCCTGCTGCTGTGCTGCCTGTTCTTCTTCTCCCTGGGCACCTCGGTGGCAGCCTACGGACCGTTGCTGCCCGAACTGGCACTGCTCAACCAGGTCAGCCTGACCGCGATTGGCGGGCTGTACACCTTCTACTTTCTCGGTTCGCTGTTCGGGCAGTTCATCAGCGGACCGTTGAGCGACCGCTTCGGCGAAAAGCCACTGCTGCTTGTTTCGGCGCTGTTGCTATCCGCCTGCTTCGCCGCGCTGCCGTTCAGCGCGCACTACGCCCTGAGCATGTCGGTGTTCGCGTTGATCGGGCTGGGGGCTGGCAGCATCGTGCTCACCGCCAACATCCTGGTGGCGCGGGTGTTCGCCCACCGCAGCGTCTCGGCGCTCAACCTGCTCAATCTGTTTTTTGGGCTGGGGGCGTTCTTCAGCCCGGCAATGGTCGGCTATGCCATCGAGCGTTTCGGGGAAGGGCGGATGATCCTCTGGCTGGTCAGCGGGCTGGTGGGGGTGCAGTTGATCCTGTTTCTCTGGCTGCGCGTTCCGCCGCCCGCGGCGCAAAGCCGCGCCGAAGGGGGCGGTTTCGGCAGCCTGCTGCGCAGCCGGCTGATCTGGCTGCTGGCGGCACTGCTGCTGATCTATGTGGGTATCGAAAACGGACTGGGCGGCTGGATCACGGTGTATATGGAGCGCACCACGCCGCTCTCGCTGGAAAGCGCCGCGCTGGCAGCCTCGGGCTTCTGGCTGGCATTGACCGCCGGTCGCTTGGTGACCGTCTGGCTGGGCATGCGCCTGTCGGGGATGCGCATTCTGGCGCTCAGCATGGGCGGCGCGCTGGCAGGCAGCCTGCTGCTGGTGCTTGGCAGGGGCAGCATCCCGCTCAGCGTGGCTGGCGTGTTGCTGACCGGTTTCAGTTTTGGCTCGATCTTCCCCTCGGTGGTCTCACTCACCGGCAGCGCCTTCCCGGCGCAGCCTGGCAAAGCAATGACAATTGTCAACGGCATGGCAAGCATCGGGGCAATGCTGCTGCCCTGGCTGCAAGGCATTTTGCTCAACCATGTTTCCCCGCTGGCGAGCACCCTGCTCACCCTGGGCGGGGTGACGCTGATGAGCCTGCTGCTGGCGGCGGCGCGCCCGCTGGTTGGGCAGCCCGTAAAAATCCAGGTCAAGATTAAGCCCGAGGAGCAGCCCGTGATCAATTCCTGATGTTATCTGATGATATACTAACGGTAACACCGGGAAAAAATCATGGTATCCAATACCGCATTGGACAGGTTGAAACCGACGAAATATATGTTGGAATTGACAAGCAGGGGATTCATTACGTTTTTCCGGTTCAAGCCAAAGGCAAAAACAAGAAAAATTGTTCTGTTTTTCCGGGTTTTGCCTATTGACTGGAACAGATTTTCAAATAAAATAGATAGAAATTGTACGAATTTAAAATAAAACACAAGGAGTTCCCGTATGAGCGCAGTTAGGGTTTTGGTAGGCACCCGCAAGGGCGCGTTCATCCTCAGTGCGGACGGCAAGCGCGACCAGTGGCAGATCAGCGGACCGCATTTCGGCGGCTGGGAAGTCTACCACCTCAAGGGCTCGCCGGTCGACCCCGGGCGCATCTATGCCTCGCAGTCCACCAGCTGGTTCGGTCAGATCATCCAGCGCTCGGACGACGGCGGGCAAACCTGGCAGCCTGCCGGCAATCAGTTCACCTACGAAGGCGTGCCAGGCAGCCACCAGTGGTACGACGGCACGCCCCACCCGTGGGAGTTTGCCCGCGTCTGGCACCTGGAGCCCGCGCTGGACGACCCGGACAGGGTCTACGCCGGGGTGGAAGACGCCGCCCTGTTCCGCTCGGACGACGGCGGGCAAACCTGGCGCGAACTGCCTGGGCTGCGCGCTCACGGCAGCGGCGCGCAGTGGATGCCCGGCGCCGGTGGGCTGAGCGTGCACACCGTGCTGCTCGACGCGCACAACCGCGGGCGGATGTACATCGCCATCTCGGCAGCCGGCGCCTTCCGCAGCGACGACGGCGGGCAGACCTGGCGGGCTATCAATCGCGGCTTGAAATCCGATTACATCCCCGACCCGGACGCTGAAGTGGGTCACTGCGTGCACCGTATTGCCATGCACCCCGACCGCCCGGAAGTGCTGTTCATGCAAAAACACTGGGACGTGATGCGCAGCGATGACGGCGGCGGGTTGTGGTATGAGGTGAGCGGCAACCTGCCGAGCGACTTTGGTTTTGTCGTCGACATCCACGCCCACCAGCCGGACACGGTGTACGTCATCCCGATCAAGAGCGATTCGGAGCACTACCCGCCAGAGGGCAAACTGCGCGTTTACCGCAGCCGCAGCGGCGGCAACGAGTGGGAAGCGCTCACCCGCGGCTTGCCGCAGCAGGATTGCTACGTCAATGTGCTGCGCGACGCAATGGCGGTCGACCGGCTCGACCCGTGCGGGGTGTACTTCGGTACCACCGGCGGGCAGGTGTACGCCTCGCCCGACGGCGGCGATAGCTGGAATGCCATTGCCCGCAACCTACCGGCGGTGCTGTCGGTTGAGGTGCAAACCCTACCATGATCCGCGTCATCCTGCCGGCTCATTTGCGCACCCTGGCACAGGTGCACGGCGAAGTGGCGCTGGACGTGCCGACGCCGGTGACCCAGCGGGCAGTGCTGGACGCACTGGAAGCGCGTTACCCCACCCTGCGCGGCACCATCCGCGACCCGCTCAGCCTGCAGCGCCGCCCGTTCTTGCGTTACTTCGCCTGCGAGCAAGACCTGTCCTTTGACCCGCCCGACGAACCGCTGCCGGAGGATGTGCTCACCGGACGGCAGCCGTTTATCATCCTCGGCGCGATCGCCGGGGGATAGGCAAACCAAATCCCGCCTAGCGGGTGGTGGCGAACAGGTTGTCGAAATAGACCACGAAGCCTTCGGTTGACACATCCTGCCAGGTGGCGGTGAAGAGCGCTACCCAGCCGTCCGGCTCGGCGGGCTGCGCCAGGGTGACGGCATTTTCCAGGTTGCCGTTGATCGAGAGCTGGATGCGGTCGGCACTGCACTGCACCTCGATGGTGTTGACCGCCGCCGGGTCGCTGTTGAGGAAACGGGCATCCAGCCAGTCCTGATCGGTCAGCGGGATGGTCTCTTGGAGCGTTTCGCGGGCGAATTTATAGGCGCGGGTATCCAGGTCGATCTCGATGAAATCGAAATGGTCACCGTCGATGTAATTGCAAATCACCCCGTAAGTGCCCTGCTCGAAACCGCTTTCCACCTGCGCCTCGACGCGCACCGTGGTCGGGTTGAATTCGGTCGGGATGAACGTCCAGGCAAAATACTCCGGCTCGAACACACGGATGTAATAGCGCCCGTCGGCAAAGCCGTGTTCCGAAATGGCGTCGCGCTCATCCGCCCACTCGTAGCGGTTGGAAGAGAAATTCTCGGTAATCGTGTCCTCGCTCAGGCTTTGCGCCAGTTCCATGGTGGGCATGGGCGGCAGGGTGGCGACGGCTTCGGGAGGCGGCGGCAGGGTGGGGAATGCCTCCGGCAGGGTGGTTTCGATCACCTGCGGAAGCTCGGTCAACGCCTGCATCGGGGCTTCCAGCGTCTCGATCATCGGGGGGACAAAGCCGCCGTCGCTATTGCTGTCTGCGCGCAAAACGCTGTACAATGCCACTCCGCCCACCACCAAGCCGGCGCACAGGCAGAGCAGGACAACCCCGATGACCACGATCAGCCAGACCGGGAAGCCGCTTTTTTTCGGCGGGGCTGGCGGTTGTGCCGCTTGCACCCGGCGCGGCGGCGGCGGGGGTTCGACCGGGGGCGTTTCGGCTGCAGGTTCAAGCAGCGAGGGTGTTGGCGGGGGCGTTTCCACCGGCGTGGGTTGCGGCTGTTGCGCCTGCCCGCGCAGGTATTCCAGCGGCGAGCCGCTGCCTTCCACCGACTGACCGCAACCGGCGCACACTTTCATGTCCGCTTCCAACGGTGCACCGCAAAATTTACAAAAGCGCAATTCGTCAGGCATGGTAATCTCTCCTTGTAAAAGTGTGCCACCCGCAACAGGTTTATTGTACCGGAAAATCTGCCAACCGCTTTCTATACCGCCATCAACTTAACCCAAAAAAGCGGGATTACAGGCGGTTCAAGCCCGCTCACACTCTTCGATATACCCTGAAGGGTACGCGCCTGCCGCCGGCTGTGCCTGTCGAAGCCAGCGGCAGGGCGGCAGGGGAATACGTCATCGCGGACTGGCAATTGCCTCTTTTTGCGCCCATTTCGGGTACAATTTCAGCGAGGCAGCCTATGACCAGCGAAGCAAACAAAATCATCTACTCGATGATCGGCGTGAGCAAGTTCTACGATAAAAAGCCGGTCTTGCAGGACATTTACATCTCCTATTTTTACGGCGCCAAAATCGGCGTCATCGGTTTGAACGGCGCCGGCAAAAGCACTCTGCTGCGCATTTTTGCCGGGGTCGAGCGCGAATTCAACGGCGAAACCGTGCTTGCTCCCGGTTACACCACCGGCTACCTGCCCCAGGAACCCATCCTGGATGAAAGCCTCACCGTGCGCGAGATTGTTGCCCAAGGCGCCCAACACGCGCTGGATCTGCTGCAGCGCTTTAACGAGATCAGCGACCGCTTTGCCGAACCGCTAGACCCCGACGCGCTCGATGCGCTCATCCAGCAACAGGGCGAAGTCCAGCAGCAGATCGACCACCTGGACGCCTGGGACATTGACGCCCGCCTGGAAATGGCGATGGAGGCTTTGCGCTGCCCGCCGCCAGATACCCCGGTGCGCGTCCTGTCCGGCGGCGAGCGCCGCCGGGTTGCCCTTTGCCGCCTGCTGCTGCAAAAACCGGATATCCTCCTGCTCGACGAACCCACCAACCACCTCGACGCCGAAACGGTCGCCTGGCTGGAACGTCACCTGCAGCACTACCCCGGCACGGTCATTGCCGTCACCCACGACCGCTACTTCCTCGACAACGTGGCGGGCTGGATCCTCGAACTCGACCGCGGGCGCGGCATTCCCTACAAGGGCAATTACTCCGGCTGGCTGGAACAGAAAAAAGCCCGCCTGCAGAGCGAGGAAAAAGCCGAATCCGAGCGCATTCGCACCCTGGAGCGTGAATTGGAGTGGGTACGCATGGCGCCGCGCGCGCGCCACGCCAAGTCCAAAGCGCGCATTCAGGCATACGAGCGCCTGCTGGGGCAGGAAACCGAAAAACTGGCGCGCGACCTGGAAATCTACATCCCGCCCGGGCAGCGCCTGGGCAACGTGGTCATCCAAGCCGGGCATGTTTTCAAAGCCTACGGCGACCGGGTGCTCATCGATGACATGTCCTTCTCGCTGCCCCCCGGCGGGATCATCGGCGTGATCGGCGCCAACGGCGCCGGCAAGACCACCCTGCTGCGCATGATCACCGGACAGGAGCAGCCCGACTCCGGCAGCATCCGCATCGGCGAGACCGTGCAACTGGCGTACGTCGACCAGTCGCGCGACGTACTCGACCCGGAAAAAACGGTCTGGCAGATGATCACCGATGGGCAGGAAATCCTGCGCCTGGGCAGCCGCGAGGTCAACTCGCGCGCCTACGTTGCCCGGTTCAATTTCACCGGGAGCGACCAGCAAAAAAAGGTCGGCGGGTTATCCGGCGGTGAACGCAACCGCGTGCACCTCGCCCGCATCCTCAAACAGGGCGCCAATGTGCTCCTGCTCGACGAGCCGACCAACGACCTGGACGTTAACACCCTGCGCGCCCTGGAGGATGCCTTGCTCAATTTTGGCGGCTGCGCGCTGGTCGTCTCGCACGACCGCTGGTTCCTCGACCGCATTGCCACTCACATGCTTGCCTTCGAGGGCGACAGTCGGGTGGTCTTCTACGACGGCAATTACACCCAGTACGAAGCCGACCGCCGCGCCCGGCTGGGGGTTGCCTTGGGGGATGCCGCCGACCAGCCCCGCCGCATCACCTACCGCAAACTCACCCGCTAGCGGGGGTCAGCCGGTGTAGGCGCGCACGCAGTTGCGCCCACTGTTCTTCGCCGCGTACAGCGCCTGATCCGCCTGGCGCAGCAGGTCTTTGAAGGTGCGCGGGGAAGTGGGCGGGACGGCGGTGGTCACGCCCAGGCTGATGGTCACGTTGAGCTGGGTATTGCCAATGCGCACCGGCGATTCGGATACCGCCGCGCGCACCCGTTCCGCCGCGCTCAAGCCTTGTTCCAGGGTAATGCCCGGCATGAGGATGCTGAACTCCTCTCCGCCGTAGCGTGCCAGCGAATCGCCGTCACGCAGGCGGTGACGGATGCGCTCCACCAGCACCGCCAGCACCTGGTCGCCCACCAAGTGACCGTAATGGTCGTTGATCTCCTTGAAGTTATCCAGGTCGAACATGATCACCGTCAAGGGTTGAGCCTTCTTGCGCGCCTCCTGGAAGGCTGCCTGCCCGGTGTCGAACAGTGCCCGCCGGTTCAGGCTGCGGGTGAGCGAGTCGGTGCGGGCAAGCTTTTCCAGGCGCACCTGGGTGCGCTGCTGCTCTTCCACTTTACGCTGCAGATCGAAGGCTTGCTGCTGGAAGGCTGCCGCTTCGCGCCGCAATGCCTCCAGCTGGTGCAGCACTTGCAGGCGGCGAATGCGCCGGTTGGTCTGCTGGTCGTTCATTGTCTGGTTGAGGACGTGGTAGCTCTTGAACATTTCCAGGGCGGCTGCCGGCTGTCCTTTCTTCTCATACAGGTCGGAAAGCGCCCGGTAGGCTTCCATCACCTGCTGCTGGCGGCGCGTCTGGCGTGCTAGCGCCAGCGCCTCCTTCAGCGCGCTTTCGGCGGCGTCCAGGTGACCGCGCTCGGTGTGCAGCCTGCCCAGGCTGAGCAGGGTGATGGTCGTCTCGGCGTGGAAGTTGTAGCGCCGCGCCACTTGCAGCGCGCTCTGGTAGGCGGCAATGGCCGCGCTGTCGTCGCCCAGCGCCAGGTAGATTTCCCCGCTGTTGTTCAGGTATGCCGCCTGGTTCTGCCAGGCGTGGATCTGCTCGGAAAGGTGGATGGCTTCGTTTTCGTACTGCAGCGCGCGCTGCGGATCGCCGGTGTGCAGGTATGCCATGCCCAGGCTATCCAGCGCCCAACCCAGGCGCAGCGGCTCGCTGAACTCGCGCAGCGTCTCGATGGTGTCGTGCAGGTGCGGGATCGCCAATTCGGGCTGCCCGATCAGCACATAGGTATAGCAGATATCGTTGGTGATCTCGGCGCTGAGTATGCGCTCGCCCAGCGCCTGGGCTTTCTTGAGCGATTCGAACAAATGCTCCAGCGCATCGGCGTATTCGCCCATGTTGGCGTACGCCACGCCAATGTACGAGCGGGCGACAAGCGCGTCCCGCTGGCGGGAGAGGCTCTGGAACTGGCGCAAAGCCTGGTTGAAGTCTGCCAGGGCTTCATCGTAGGCGGCGTTTTTCATGTGCAGCCGCCCGCGCGTGATGTGGCACTGCGCCAATGCCTGGAGGATGTGCACGTCGTCCTGCCCGTGAGTCTCGCCCAGGCGCATGGCGGCGTAGATGATCTTCAACCCCTCGGCAGGGTCGGCGTCCAGCAAATCCAGCGCCTGTTGGTTCAGGCGCTGCATCTCGGCGAACAGATCCAGGGCAGGCAGGGGGAGATCGGTATTCACGGCGGCGGATAATCCAAATCCCGCCCCGACAATTGCGCCGGGCGGGATAGTTTCGGCATGGGTTAAGGATCGACGCAGCGGGGAACGGTTGAAAGCAGCCTAACTATATCATAAAAATACCGTCGCGCCACATCGAAGTCCATCGCACTGGCGCAGTCCAGCCGGCTTGTAGCCGACTTTTACGAACAGCGGCAGGACTTCGGTCCGCCGAAATTTTAAGGTCCCTGCCAGCCTGCCAGCTGAGCCAGCAGGATCCACATCGCCTTGGCGACGCGAAGTTTACCAGCGGAAACGCTGCCCAAATGCCCGCCTTCCGATTCGGTGGTGTATTCACAACAGATCACGGCATTCCCCTGGCTGTTGCGGCATTCGGCGCCCTCCGGAGTGTGGCTGAGAATGGCTGCCACGTCGACCAGGATCTTGTTGTTGTCGCGCGCCCACTGGCGCATCTGGTTGTTATAACTCTCGGATACGGATGTGCCTACATTTCGCGCCAGGGAGCTTGTGTAGTACACAAAAACTTTGCCCGGGTACTGGTTTTCAAGCGCGAGGATATCATAGATGTTGTACCCATTGTAATTGGGATTGAAGTAATCCCGGGCGATGGTTGAATCGGCGCCCACTTGCAGGTAATTGGGCATCAACGAGATGCTGTCGTATTGGCTGGCGAGCGAGGGGTAGGTGCTTACAAAGTGTTGGATGTCGTTGTACCAGTAGTTGCCGGTACTGAAAGCGTAATCGATGTTATTGCGGTTGTTGCCGCCGGGGAATTGAATGGGAGCAGGCACATATACATCAGTTTGAGTATATGTTTTAACTTGTCCAGATCCAGGGGGCGCAGCACAGACTACTTCGGCGCTAAAATATCTACGGCAATGAGAACGGCTGGCACCCCACGAACTCGCAGCCAGGCAATCCAAACCCGCGTGGATATTATCTCCGACGCTGCGATCCATAAACAGGAAACGGATCTGCTCGGCTGCGCGCAGGTACTGGGCAGGAATCTGGTCGTACAGCGGCAGGGAGGTGTGATCGATGATGTTGCCCAATTGCGGGTTGGGGATGATCGTCGGGCGCGGAGTGGGATTGGGGGTTGGGCGGGTGCCCGAACCGTTGCTGACCAGCGGCAGGAAAATGACCCCCTCGTCCTGCGGGGTGACCGGCGGTTCGGTCTGAGCCAGGGCATTAAGCGGAAAAACCGCTGTAGCCAGTAGGATGAGCGCTAGCACCCCCAATGGCGCGATGCGGTTTATTTTCATTGACAATGTATCTCCATGTAGTTATAAATTTTGCCTGCCCATTGTAGCAGAAAAAACCGTAAAAACGATGTTTCTACGGTTTTGTTGGCTGATTGAAAGGATCGGGCTTGCGCCGTTCAGGGCGTTTTTCCATCCCACCCGGCAATTTGCGCCAGCATGACCCACATGGCTTTGGCAGCCTGCAATTTGCCCGCCGAGACATTGCCCAGGTGACCGCCATCCGATTCGGTGGTGTATTCACAGCAGATCACCGGGCGGCCGGCTTCGTTGGTGCAGGCGTTGCCTTCGGGGGTGTGGCTGAGAATATCCGCCAGGTCGAACAGGATGCGGTTGTTTTCCTTCGCCCAGTCGCGCATCTGCTGGTTGAAGCGCTGGGAAACCTCGCTACCGATGGTGCGCGCCAGCGAGGACGTCCAGTAAACAAAGGTTTTGTCGGGGTATTGCGCTTCCAGCGCCAGCAGATCCACCAGGTTGTAGCCGTCGTAATTAGGGTCGAAAAAGGCGTCGGCAATGATCGAATCTTCATTGACCTGCAGGTAATTGTGCCCATAGGTGACGATCTGGCGGTCGGCATAGGTGGGGAAATTATCCACAAAGAACTTGACCTCGTCGAACCAGTAATTCCCCTCGCTGAAGGCATATTCGATGTTGCTGCGGTCGTTTCCGCCGGGGAATTGCACCGGCGGGGGGGGGGGGCCGTCCCGCCCGGTATAGGTTTTAACCTGGTTGGACTGTGGCTCTGGGTTGCACACCACCTGGCTGCTAAAGTAGCGCCGGCAGTGCGACGGGCTTTGCGCCCAGGAGGGCGCCGCCAGGCAGTCCAGCCCGCCGCTGATGTTCCAGCCCACGCTGCGGTCGAAAAAGACCATGCGGATTTTCTCGGCTTCGCGCAGGTAGCGTTCGGGGATCTGCTCGTACAGGGCGATGCTGGTGTGGTCGATGATGTTGATCGGGATGGGGGGCGCATCCAGCGGTTGGGAGAGCAGCCCCGTGGGTGGCGCGCCGGTGGGCGAGGGCAGCGGTTCGGCGGGGGTGGTGGCTGCGGGCGGGCTGGTGGGGGTGCTCTCCGCTGGCGGTGGAGTGGTCGGGCTGGCATCTGGCGGCTGGCTGGTGGGCGCGAGGGTGGCGGGCGGATTTTGCCCTGTTTCCACGGCGCGGGTGGGGGTCGCCGGGGCGGGGCTTTGCACCGGGTTCGGACGGACGAGCACGAAAATCAACGCCGCGCTCAACACCACCACCAACGCCCAAGGCAGAACTCGGCTGGTTTTCATCGGTTTACCTCCAGAATTGTTGACCAGTAGAGTAAATCTATCCGATTATAACAGGTTGTCAAACGCGGGGTGACTCCGCAATCTTCGACATATCCTGAAGGGCACGGGGTCTCAGCCCATGTTGGCGTCTTTGCGAGCCCGGTGGTTTGTGCCGGGCGCGGCAATCTCCCCGCGCGGGCTCAGGGCATGCCCAGCGCCGCGCGCAAGCCGCCGCGCGGCGTCCACTCCACCCGTTGCAGCAACGCGGCGCCGTCCAGCCAGCCCGCGGTGAAGCGCGCTCTTCTGCCCACCAGCGTGTCACCCAGCCGCGCTGCTCTGCCGTCCGGCGCGCGGATCACCCCGCGTGGGTCGATCAGCCAGTCCACCTCGTCTTCCTCCGGCTCGGCAGCAATGACCAGCTCGCGCGCGGCGCCGACCCCAGCCAACAGCCGCCGCCCGTCCGTGCCGCCGTTGAGCAGATCAAGCAGCTCCTGGCGGCAGGTGCGCACGCCGTCACAAAAATAGGTCGCGTACCCGCCAACCGCCGCCAGCAGGCGCGCCCCGCTCAGGAACTGCCCGCCAAAGGCGCTGCCCGCCAGTTCGACCATGCGCGCCGCGCGGGTTTGCAATGCGCCGAAGTAAAAATTGAGGTCCGATGTGCCGCCCGCCAGGTCGAGCCAGGCGGAACCGCTCCAGTACCTCAACTTGCCCGCCGGGTAGGGGTCGCTGCCCTCGCGGAACAACTGGTAATAATGGCTGGTGTTGACCGCCCCGCTGCGGCTGACCCGCAGCCAGTAGGGCGTATCGGCTTGCAGCAGCGGCGGAGTGGGGAAGGTGAAGCGCAGCCAGCAGCGCGCCGGGCTGATCGCTCCCGCCGGCAGACTGGCAGAAGCCAGCGCCGTCCCCGGCGCGCCGCCCGCATCGGCGCACACCTCGACTACCAGCGCATCGCCGGGCGTGCCCACCAGCCGCGCGCTCAGCCCCACCTCGCCCAGGTAGAAGGGTCCGTACCCGGCGCGGATGCCCTGCGCCAGCAGGTGATCGCTGTTGAGCATTCGCCCCAGCGACTGGCTGGTCTGGGCTGACTCGCTGAAGCCGTCCCAGCCGAAGGCAATGCGCGGGTACACCCAGTCGAGCGTGCTCCACCAGCCACGGCAGACCAGGCGCACCTGCACCTCGTCGCCGGGCGCTGCCGCCCCCGGCGGGGTAAACGGCTGCGCGGCGGGCAGCGCCGAGCGGCGCAGGTGGGCATCGCGCAGCGCCAGCGCCTGGGATTCTTCCAGCGGCGGCAGCGCCAGCACGGTTTCCTTGCGCCCGTAACGGGCAATGCTGGCGGCATTCTCCGCCCAGGGGGTAAACACGCGCTCGCCGATCCAGCGCGTCTCCTTGATGCGCGGTGCATACACCACCGCCACGCGGTTCGCCATGCGCTCCAGGTCAAAAACCGCCCCCGCGGCGCCCTGGCGGGCTTCCACCCGGGCAACGTAGCCCCACCAGCAGGCTTCGCCGGCGGCGTCGCGGATGACCAGCGGGCGGCGCAGCGCGTCCGGCGCCCAGGCGGGCAGGTTAAACCCCGCCCGGCGCGCGTCCAGACTGCCGCCGAGCAGCGCGGTGGACGGTCCGCCCTCGGCGCGCCAGGTCAGGCGCTCCACCTCCAACGGCAGGGCGGGCGGCAGGCAGGGCTGCCCGTCGCGCTGCTGCCAGTCGATCGAAAACGGCGCGTTCATGGCATCTGCCAGCGGGGCGGGTAGAGTGCCTGCACCAGCAGGCTTTGCTCCACCGGTGCGCCTGCGTCGGTCTCGAACAGCAGGTACAGGCGCTGATTCCTGCCCGGAATCAGGCACAGACCGCCGCCGCCGAGCGCGTGACTGGCGTAAGCCGCCCCGCCGGAATCCAGCGCGATGACGCTGCCCACCTGCACTGCGTCGCCCCAAGCACGTGTGCCCGCCAGGGTATGTCCGAGGGGTGCAAACGCAATGCGCTGCAAGTGGCTCTCGCTATCCACCACCAGCGTGCTGCCCTGCGCCGCGCCGCCCAACGGAATCAGTTCCAGCCAGCCTTCCACCGGCAGCAGGTGGACAAAGTCCACGTCCAGGGTGTGACTGCCGGGGTCGTCGCGCTGCGCCCACAGTTCCACAATCAATCCGGCTGGGTCAAGACCGGGCAGGTCGAGCGGCGGCAGGCATAACGCTGCACCCGGCTGCAACCTGCGGGTGGTTTCCACCCGCAGCGGGCGGGTGCGTTCGAGCAGCCCGCCGCGCGGGTTAAACAGGCGGAAGTGCAGGTAGCAGCTTGCCGCCGGCGGGTTGTGCAGGCGCAGCACCGGGCGGAAGGCGCGCCCGCGCGCAAGCGCGAGCGCCAGCGGGGAAATCGTCCAGCGCAGCAGCGCGGCTTCGCCCGCCGCGTTCCACCCCAGCCGGCGGTAAACGCCGCCGCTGGCGCCGCCATCGTTGATTAGACTGGTAGTGGCGCAGTTGGCGCCAGGACTGCCGCCCTCGCCCTCCAGGACGTGCGGGAAGGCAGCCGAGTCGCTCCACAAGTCGCTGCCCGCCGCCAGGATGACGTGGGTGATCACCCGGGCGGGGCTGCCGCCCAGCCCCAGGCGCAGGCTGAGCGGCGCCGGCTGGCTGCCGTCCAGGTCGGCGGCGCGCACATCGGCAAAGTTCTGGTGGCTGCTGTGCGTATCGCAGTGATTAAACAGCACCAGTCCGCCGGTCAGGTTGGCGCCGTTAGCGTTGGACAGCGGCAGCGCGGCGGCGGGCGCGCTCCACGCGCGTTGGCGCAGCAGGTGCAGGCGATAGCCGCCAAAGCCGCGCTGGCGCTCGTCCGCGCCTGGTTCGGGCGCGTCCAGCCAGCCTTCCAGCAGCAGCGCGCTGAGCGGGGTATCGCGCGCTTCGAGCTGGATTTGCAGGCGCACCTCGCCCACCCCCGCGCGCGCCTGCGCCAGGCGGCGCTCCAGCCCGTGAATCCAGTCTGCGCCGCCGCCCTTGAGCGCCAGCAGCACGCTTTCGATCACCCAGTCGGCGCGCAGCGCCGAGCGGCTGCCCGCCAGCCGCGCGCCTTCCAATTCGCTTGCCGCGCCGGGACCGTGCAGCACCCAGTCGGGCTCGCCATCGCAGGTCAATTTGAGCGCGTACATACTCACTCCAATCCCCAGCCCGGCTGACCGGCGGGCGGGTAGGGCGGGTTTTCGGCTTCCTGCAGGCGGCGCACACGCCACCTGCCCAGTCCGTCCAGCCCGCGCTGGAACTGCTCCAACAGCAGGCGGGCAGCCGCCAGCGCGCTGGCAACGTGCTGCGGGTCGAAGCGGAAGGCGTCCACCCGCTCGGCAGCCCGCCCAAGCAGGGCGTAGCCCAGCGCGCCGCGCAGCAGCAGTGCAAAGTAGTGCGGGGCAAAGTTGGTCGGGTTGGGCTCGCCGTCCAGCCCGTTGATCAGCCACGGCTCGCCGCTGGCTGCCAGCAAGTCGTGATACGCCTGTCGCAGCGCGTTGGTCAGTTCGCCTTCCGTCCAGGCAGCCGCCTGCGGGTCGCGCAGCACGGCGCGCAGACGTTCGAGCAGCACATCCGCATCGCTCATGGCGTCTCCGGCGGGTAGATCAGTTTGCGCCCGTCGGCGGCGATCAGCACCGCCGCGCCGTCCGGGCGCACACGCCACGCCAGCGGGGCATCCGCCAGATCGTAATGGCGGCAGGCATCCAGCACCACCGCCGGTGGCAGCGGCAGGGCGGGTTGGTGCGGTTCGGGGCTGTTTTCACCGGGCAGCGGCGGGGTGAACGCGGCGCGGCTCATTGCGGCTGCTCTCGTTCTTTGCGGGCGGCGTCCTCGATCGCCACGCCGGTGGAATAGACCGCCAGCGCAGCGATGACCGCCTGCACCGACTGCCAGACGTTCAGTTCGCCGCTGCTCCACCCGGCAGCGATGGTTGCCAGGGCCGCCAGCAGCGCCCAGAATTTACGCGAGCGCAGCAGGCGCTGGATTTGGGTCAGGATGGGTTCGGACATGTGAATCTCCTTTCGTTGGTTGGTTTGTGTACCAGTGATTGGCAGCCGGTGGTACCCTACGGCAGGCTCAGGGCGTGTTCTTCACGGGTGTAGGTCGGGGTGAGCGTCCCACAGGCGGCGCACGCGCTCCTCCAACGGCAGCCCGGCGGAGGCGGCTGCCGGCGGCGGTTTGACTTCGGCGCGGCACCAGGCACGCAAGGCTTGCTCGTCACCGTTAAAAAAGTTCAGGTCAATCGGTCGCCCGCCGCTGCCCGGCAGGATGAAGCGGTCGCCGCTAAACTGCCAGAAGCGCCACCCGGTGCAACCCTGCGGCAGGGCTGGCTGCAATCCCAGCGGCAGATGCTCGCCGAGCAGTGCCTGCCAGGTGAGCGTGACTCTGCCGCGCGGGTAGGGGTACTGCGCCAGCCACACGTCCCAGCCGGGCAACCCCGCCTGAACCTGGCGGGGCAACCATTCCAGCATCGGCGCAGCGTGCGCCTCGATGAACGTGCGCCGGGTGTAGATCAGCGTCGGGCGGCGGGTTGCCTGGCGGATGCCCTCCGCCGTCTGCCGCGCGCAGCGGCTGATCTGCGCTGCGGGTACAGCGGCACTAATCTTGCTGGCAGCCCACTCGCGCCAGTCGCTCCAGTGCTGCTCGACATCCACGGCGCAAAAATCGAAACTCAGCCCCTGGGTGGCGCGGACAAAGTTGTCCACCTGCGCCTGCGGGTCATGGTTCGGGTCGCACCAGTGATACACCCCGCAGATCAGCCCGGCGTCGCGGGCGAAGCGGTTGTGGCTCAGGCGCATTACATCGTGCATTTCGCGCCCCTGGCTGACCTTGAAGATGACAAACGACACTCCGCCCGCCTTGAGCGCGGCGAAGTCCAGCCCGCCGTTCCAGCGGCTGACATCCACCCCCAGCGCGCGTCCGGCTTCCGGCGGCAGCGCGGCGGGGATGGTTTTGGGGGAACCCCGCAAGCCTGCGGGGCATACCGTGCGGGTTTTCATGGTGGTTTTTCTCCTCAGACGTTGGCTGGGCGGGATGCAGGGCAACGGAAAGGCGGCGCGCCGCCGTGTTGCTCCTGCATCCCGCCGCGCAGCGGAATTACGCCACGTTGGCTTTATACAGCGGGCGGTAGTCCGCCACGAACACGCTCACCCAGTGGCGCACCTTCATGCGCAGTTCGTCGTGGGTGAACAGCGCCCCGCTGGTCTCGCGGTCGGCAATGAAGATCTCCGGCAGCAGCCCAAAGCGCTCGCCGAGGATGATGCCCGGCGCCAGGCGCGGGTCGGCGGTCGCCGCCCAGTCATTGGCGTCGCTGAATTCGGGGCAGGTGATCACGTCGCCCATCTCGCCGCGCTGCAAATTCTCGGCGAAGATACCGGCTTCGCGCTCGAACGAGGGGTAGAGAATGCGCATTGCCGTCAGGCGCAGCCCGCGCGGCACGATCAGGTAGCGCGCGTCCAGCGCCAGTTTGGGCGCGCCGCCGCCCTCGCCGGTGAGCATGTCCTGCTCGTAGATGGCTTTACCGGCGGCTTCCCAGGCGTTTGCCGAGAGCGCCGCGGTGCCCAGGTTCTTGTGCGTTGCGGCGTGGAACACGGCTGCCCCGTCTGCCATTTGCGGACCAACGCCGTTGTTGGCGGTGAACACGCTGCCCACCAGCGCCGAAATGCGCCGCAGGGCAGCCGATGCCAGCTTGCGCGGGTACTGGCGCAGTTTGTGGGTTTCGTCGCGCTCGAACATTTCCAGAGTCAGCGCAACATAGCCGCCGTACTTGCCCCACGCGCCGGTCTCGGCGCTGTCCTTGACCGCCAGTTCCTGGTAGGCTGCGCCTTCGCCGACGCCCGGCAGCACGCTCACTTCGCCGACCAGCACGCCGGTAATCGGGTGCAGGTTGCTGAAATGCTCGACGCTGACGACCGGCTCCCACCAGCGATAGCCGCTGCGTCCCAGTTCCTCCCAGCCCATCACCACCATCTTGTTAAGCGCGTCCTTGAGCAGCCCCGGCAGGCTCAGGCTGGTGGCGAGCTGAGCCCGTTCGGGGTAGTAGCCGCCGTAGAACTCGCGGTCGCCGGTGAGCAGGGTGTACAGTTCGCGGATGCCGCTCAAGCGCGCGGCTTTTAGCCCGCTCAGGTGAGCCGGCTGGGGAATGCCGAGCAGGTCGTGCAGCGCGGCGGTGATCTGATCCTCGCTCGAATAGCACGCCTCCACCCGCGCCGGTCCTTGCACCAGCGCGGCAGCGCTCAGTTCGCCCAGCATCTGCCGCCCGTCGGCAATGGCGCGGTGGAGTTCCTCCGGCGCGAAGACCTTGCCGTCAAACTGGGCGCGGATGCGCCCGGCGAGTGCCTGCGGCAGGCGGGCAGCCGCCAGCGATTGATCCAGCAGCAGGCGGCACAGTTCGCCGCGCAGTGCGTCCGCCGCGGCAGCCGGGTTGGGCGGCGCCGGATTCTGCCCGCCGTGGGGCTGCCCTTCCGCCAGGGGAGTTTGATCGTCTGCGTTCATAGAATTACCTCCATCCCAAATGAAATTGATGCGGTTGAAATCGATGCCGGCGCGCTGGTTGAGGGCGCGCAAAAACGCCCCGCCGCGCGCCGGCTGCAGCACGCAATCCACCGAGAGCACGCGCACAATCCGCTCGACGTGCGTCCCGCTGGCAGTGAACAGCAGGTCAGCCGAAAAGCCAACCGGCGGCTTGACTCCCTCCTCCAGCATGGCGCCGCCCAAAGCCAGCAGCAGCCCGCCGCCGGGTCCGAAGGGTTTGAGTGTCAGGCGGATGCCCTGGCGCGCATCATCCCACTGCGGCGAATGCACCACCCCCGCCAGGTCGCGCAGGCTGTGCCCTTCCAGGTGGTGATCGATGTAGCACTCGCGCCCCTCCCACAGCGGCAGCGATTGGCGCAGCACCTCCACCCCAAAGTGCCAGCCGTTGCCTTCACCCGCGCTGATCGCCAAAATCTCGAACCCGCCCAGCGGATGCCCCGCCAGGCGCACCCGCGCCATGCAGTCCTTTCGCCCCGCGACAGCGGCGTTCATCGCTCACCTCCGCCTGGCTCGCCGGGCAGCAGGTCGATCTTGCCGGCAGGAAAAGCGCGCCCGCCGCCCGGCGTAAACCCGCTGGGCGGGGCGTCTCTGCCGCGCGCCAGCAGATCGTCCACCTGCGCAGTCTCGCCGATGAAGCGGTACGCCACGCGCAGCAGTTCGGCGTCGTCGATCAGCCCGCGGTCGCGCAGCTGCGCCAGCACCGCCAGAACGTGATTGCCCGCCAGCCCAAGCGCAACGTTGTCGCGCGCCGAAAGGTCGCCGCCGTTCGCCTGGATGCGCGCGCGTGGATCGACCCGCCCGCCACCCGCGCGGCTGCCCTGCGCCAGCGCGCGCCGCCGCACCGCCGCGCGCATCAGATCGCCCAGCAGCCACAGGAAGTGCGCCTGGCGCTGCTCGAAGCGGCGGTAGGTCGGTCCGCCGGCGGCTTCGGCGGTGGTGCGGGTGCTGGCTTCCGGCTCCGCCAGGAAGTGCAGCGGCACGCCCGCACCGGCGGCGATCATCTTCTTCAGCGCCAGCCCGTCGGTGTTGGCATCGTCGGCTTCCAGGCGCGGGCTGATCACCTCCCACGCTTCGCTTTCGTCCGCCACCAGGATGGAACCCGGCGCGGGCGGCTGGGCGTTCAGCCGCTGCTGGCGCGCCAGGCGCTCGCCCTCGCCGCCAAAGCGCGCCCGCACCAAGTAAAGGAAGGCGGTGCGAAAGCGGTTCAGCCGGGCGCGGTCCTCCAACCAGTTGGCGTAGCGGCTCAGCCAGCGCAGCAGCGGCGCCAGGTCCGATTCGCCCCAGGCGCAGCCCACCGGGCGGTTGATGGCGTAATGCAGCATGACCGGCGGGAAGCCGCCGTTGGGGTCGGGGGCGTCCGCCTGCGGGTCATACGCCTGCCAGGGGACGGGCGGGTCGCGCCCGTCCAGCCCCGGGCGGGGGACAAACGCCAGCGGCTGTTCGATGTCGTTCTCGCGGGCGCGGATCTCGTCGATCTGGCTGGCGGGCACGGCGCGAAAATAACTCATCCCGCCCGCGTCGGTGGAAAGCAGCACGAACAGGTTGCCGCTGCGGGTCAGTTCGTCGCACCATTCGCTGCAGCGCGCCGCCAGGCGGTTAAGCGGGTGCTGCCACACCTCCTGCAAAAAACGCGCGGTGGCGGGGTGATCGCAGGCAAAGGTGATGCCCCCGCCGACGACGTACTGGCTGGTCAATTCCACCAGGCGGCGCGCCAGCGGGTTGACCCGCCAGGCTTCCAGCGCCTGCTGCTGCATTTCGCGCCGCTCGGCAAAGGTTCGCTCGGCGAGCGGGCTGCCGGCGGCGTGCGCGCCCAGGGTAAAGGTCGCTTCGCTTTCGCTGTGCAGCGCCGCGCGCAGCGGGGGGTTACCCCCGCCCAAATCAGGCGGGGTTGCCCCGCCAGGTTCAGGCGGGGTGGACCCGGCGGCGAACAGGC
>JBBIQB010000009.1:0-7877 GCA_037442545.1 Bellilinea sp. | reverse complement strand
TCAGGCGGGGTTGCCCCGCCAGGTTCAGGCGGGGTGGACCCGGCGGCGAACAGGCGGCGGGTCAGGGATTGCCAAAGGGTTGGTCTCATGCGCTTGCCTCACAAAGAACGAAATAGAGTTCAAAATGCCTTAAAATCCCCGGTCGAGGTCGCGCAGCGGGTCGCGCCCCGGCACAATCAGCGTTTCGCCGGCGGCGGGCGGCGGCTGGTCGTCCAGCGCGGCGCACAGCGCGGCGGAGATGAGCAAATCGTCGTGCGCCGGCTGCCCGCCCTGCGGGTCGCGGCTGCCGTCCGGCACGCCCCAGCGCATCTTCTTCTCCGCACCGGGCAGAATCTCGTACTGGCACAGGTCGAGCTGGCGCTGGAACAGTCGCCCGAGCGGCTCGGCTTCCGCGCCGCGCGCTTCCTTCCAGCGCCCGCTGTCCACCAGGGCAAGGAAATCCCAGCCTAGTTTGCTCTTGCTGGCAGAGGTGAACAAAAAAGGCATCACCCGTCCGGGCAGCGCGCGGGCGAGAAAATCCGCCAGCCCGGCACCCACCCCACTGGCATCCACCACCACCCGGTAGGGATTCCAGGTCTCCGCCAGCGCGCGCAGGTCGGCGTACAGGTCGGAATGGCGCACGCCCAGCCACTGGCGGCGCAGCAGGCAGCGGTAGGTTGGGGCGCGCAGCAGCGGGTCGGCACAGGTGGCGCGGTCAACCGCCACAATGGTCAGCGCGGTGGCGTCGCGCGCCGGGTTGCTCAGGCTCAGCCCGTCCGCCGCGCCGCTGCGGGCGGCTTCGTCCACCCCGGCAACGTCCAGCAGAAAGGCATACACCCCGCCCGGCTGCGGGCGGTCGCAGGCGGTGTGGCTGCCCGCCATGCGCGCGCGCCGTTCGGCGGGGAACAGCCCGCCCTGCCCGTCGATCTCTTCATTGAAATATTGGGTGCACACCATCGGGTGGCTGCGGCCCAGCCGGGCAACCTGCTCGGCGACGTAGCGGGCGTATTTGGGCACTTCCGCGCCCACCCGCGCGGCATCGGCGGTGAACACCCGCTGCAGCCCGTCGCGCTGCTCCGCCTGGCGCGCCGCGCGCAGCTCGCGCGCCAGCAGCGTCTGGCTGGTCCAGGCGGTGCCCCAAAAGACGCGCGTAGCGTGGGTGGAAGCCGCCATCGGGGCGATCTGCTTGTCGTATTTTTCGATGGTCACGTCCTGGGCTTCGTCCACCTCCAGCAGTGCCGAGGCGGTCGCGCCAACAATGTTGCTGTGCGGCTCGCCGCTGAGGAAGAAGATGCGCGCCCGCCCCACGCGGTAAATGTAGCCGGCTTCCTTGCGCCACTCGCCGCGGATGGAGACGTTGCGCTCCAGCACGCGCTGCAGGCGGCGCATGGCATTAAGCGATTGCGGCTTCCAGGTGGGCGAGATCTTGACCATCTCCGCTTCGCTGTCTTGCAGGCAGGTCAGCAGGTAGGATTCGATCTGCGCTTGCAGTTCGTTCTTGCCCGACTGGCGCGGGAACATGACCACCATGCTCAAGCCGCGCTTGTAGAGCACCGAATCGACCACCGCGCGCATCACCTGCGCCTGGTAGGCGCGCAGGCGGATGTTGCCGAAGGCGCGCGCGAACAGCAGCGGGTCTTGCAGCGCCTCGCGCAGGCTGATTTCGCTTTGGCTCATGGCTGCCTCCGCGGGTGATACTCGCGGGGGGCAGCCGGGCGTGCCGCCCAGGGGGCTGGCTGCGAGTTGCCTCTCCACAAGAGGGCGCAGACCGGCGTGGTTTGGTCCATGGCGCGACCCGCCCGGCACGGAGGGCGGTTCATTCCAGCCCCGAGGTGAGAATCGAGTCGATGCCGTTGGCGTCCATCTCGGCGCGCATCTCCGCCAGTGCGGCGCGCACCAGCTCGCCCGCGCTTTGCTCCTCCTCGAGCAGTTGCTCGGTCTTGAGCAAGTTCGCCAGGTGGGTGCTCGCCCGCGCCACGGTCTCCAGCACCGAGAGCATCTCGCGCAGCGGGGTGCCCTCGTTTGCCATCGCCTGGGCGCGGCTGATCAGGTGGCGCACCATGCGGATCTCCTCACTCAGTTTGCCCCCGTTCTTCTCCCGCCGGCCGGGGGTTTGTGCAACGCTCATACGCCCTCCATCAGGTTGGTTGGTTGTGCCAGGCGGCGGTGTGCCGCCCACAGACAGAACAAAAATTCTATATCAATATAAACACCCGCCTGGCGCCGGTCAACCTGTCAAAGTGTGCAACCGGCTGGCATCCAATGTGCAACCCTTGCTGATATACCCCGCCCGGCGGCGTTTAGCCAGGTTACAAAAAGTTTACAGTTGCTCCGCCAGGGGCTGCGGGCTGCCCAGCCTGCGCTATACTCAGGGATGCCACAGGCAGGCGGTTTGTCTCGATCCGGTTACAAGGCGGTTGCAAAGCGATGACAAATTACCAAAAACAAACCGATTTATATTGACTTGGATACCACAACCAGTTAATGTAAAGGTAGCGGCAAAGGTTATTCGCCGCGCCTGAACGGGAGACGTATGGTTAATCTCACGCGAATCCAAAAAATCCTTCCCCGGCGGCTGCACCGCAGCCCGGTCTACCGCGATGGACGCGCCCAGTCGTTCGTCGAGCTGGCGATCGTGCTGCCGGTGCTGCTGATCCTGCTGCTGGGGGTGGTCGAGGTGTCCATCTTCATCGGGCGCTACCTGGATATTCTCGACCTGACCCGCGAAGCCGCCCGCTTCGCCTCGGTGCGCGACCCCTTCCAGTACTCGCCGCCCACCACCTGGCCCGGCGGGCAGAACTGCAACGCCGCCCAGGATACTACCCGCCCGATCGGCTACGATTTTTACAACATCAACCGCAACTGCATGACCTGCAGCGACCCGCAATACTATCACTTCTATTACACCACTGCCTGCATCTTCTCGCCGCCCGCCGGCAGCGACACCTGCCGCAGCAACGATCCCTTCTGCAACGGTTTGAACCCCTACGTGGTGCTCGACCCCGCCAACGACGACGTGGTCATTTCCGTATATACCGTTTCCAGCCGCACGGTCAGCCACGTCTGGCCGCGCGAGGATGTCTGGCCGAATACCGGTTACTGGGCGCTTTCCGACCACGACGAGGACGGCGTCAACAATAGTAATTGGCGGCGCGACTGCCGCGGCAACGTCGTGCGCTCCGAACCCTACTACACCCGCAGCCGCATCAGTGATGCCCTCAATGACAGCCTCGGACCCTCCAGCAAAGGCTTCGTCGCCGTCGAGTTCTACTACTGCTATGAACAAGTGCTCAACCTGCCGCTCTTCACCCAATTTGTCCCCAACCCCTTGCGAATCCATGCCTACACCCTCATGTCCCTCCCCGCTAGTCAACCCACGCCCACGCCCCGACCCTAACGCGGATGCCCGCCCGCGAGGGCAGATTCTGGTCATCTTCGCGGTGGCACTGCTGGTGCTGATTTTCTTCGTCGGTCTGGCAATCGACGCCGGCTCGCTGTACGTCACCTACGGACAGCTCAAGCGCGCAGTGGATGCCGGGGCAGTCACCGCCGCCAACACCTTCAAGCGCGGCGAAACCCTGGCAAGCATGACCGCCGCCACCGAGGAAGTCATGATCCTGCACAACGTGGACATGACCCAGGTGGATCTGCACGTTTACATCTGCGATTCGGACGGCGATTCCAACCGCGACGCCGATCTGCCAGCCGAATTCTATGCCCGCTGTCCGGATACCGGCGCCGGGCAGTCGCCGCGCAAACTGGTCTGGGTGGACGCCACCCAGCGCGCGCCGCTCTACTTCCTCGGTTTGCTCGGCTTCGGACCGGTCAACCTGCAAACCAACTCGATTGCCGAAGCCGCCGCGGTCGACCTGTTGATCGTGATGGACGTGTCCGAATCGATGGCGAGCGATACCACCGGCTTCATCCCCGACGATTACGATCCCGACTCCACCTGCAATCCGAACACCCGCACCATGCCGATCAACCGCTCCGACCCGCCTCCCAGCAACGCCTGCCTGCCGATGTGGCACGCCAAGAACGCCGCGGATGCGCTGATCAGCCGCATGTACCAGGGCTTCGACCAGGTTGCCATCATCACCTACGACTCGCGCGCCGAGCTGCACGCCATTCGCAACCTGCACGGCGTCACCGTCGCCCTGACCGACGACCTGGCCGCGGCGCGCAACTACCTGTGGAGCAGCATCAAGGTTCACGACGACCCGCCCGTGCGGCGCATCTGGCGCCAGTGGGTCGACCACCGCGCGGTCAACCCGGTCAACCCGGAAGACCGCGACGGCGATGGCAGCGACAGCGACAATCCCACCACGCTGGGCTACACCTGCCCGGCGATGACCGACCCGCGCATGGCAGACCGCTGGTGGAGTTCGACCACCGAGAGCGGACCCAACCCGTACGGCTGGGGCGGCGTGCCCTGCGATGACGACGCGCTGCTGGACGCCTACGATTGGAACGGCGACGGCGCGTTCACCATGGACGACCACAACGCCGCGCTGGCGTACCTTGCCAAATACCCGGTGCAGTTCAGCCAGGGGCGCGCTATCCGCCCGTCGCTCTCGCCGCTGTCCACCTGCATTGGCTGCGGACTGCGCGCCGCCAACCTGGTACTGCAGGATGCCCGCCCCGGCGCGGTGTGGGTGGTGGTGCTGTTCACCGACGGCGTCGCCAACCTGAGCGATACCGCCGGAACCGGCGGCAGCGGTCCCGGCGACACCCCCTGGACGGGCGGCCTGGTGCCGCTGAGCTACCCCAACGGTTTTTGCGACGGGCGCATGAACCAGGGCTGGTGGCCGCGCCTGTGCCTGGATACCACCAACAGTCCGCGCTACTGCATCGATGACAACGCAAACACCTGCCCGAACGGCACCACCTGGATCCGCAACAACAACCAGCCGTCCTTCTCTCACGCCAACAAATACTCGGTCGTCGATTACGCCCGCGATATGGCAGACTCGCTGGCACTGACCCGTTCGACCACCCAGGACGAGCCGCGCGGCAACGACGTGGCAGTTTATTCCATCGGGCTTGGCGCGGTCGGACTGGGCGAACCGCTGCTGCGCTACATTGCCGCCGTCGGCGATGACGGCGACCGCACCACCGACCCGTGCGCCACCGTGGCGGGTTTCCGTTCCTGCGGACAGTACTATTACACCAACAACCCGGAAGACCTGGTGCCGATTTTTGAAGATATTGCCACCCGCATTTATACCCGCATCACCCAGTAAAGCGGAAAGCGAGGGATGCCGATGAAATTACTCTTCTCACCCCCCCAATGGTTCTCCCGCCGGCGCGCCCGCCCCGCCCAGGGACTGGTGGAATTTGCCCTGGCGCTGCCCATTCTGCTGATGCTGGTATTCGGCGTGATCGAGTTCGGGCGTTTCCTGCAAGCCTGGCTGGCGTTGGAAAACGGCGCCCGCTTTGGCGTACGCTATGCCATCACCGGTAACTTCAACCCGGCTTACTGCCAGGCAGCCGCCGAGGCACTCGCCCTGGAGGATGCCGATTTCGCCGACGGGCGCTACGACTGCCGCGTGCCGGAATCCTTCTCGACCGACTGGGAAACCATGCAAAACGCACTGCAGGACTGGGCGCGCCTGCCCTCCATCCGTGATTCTGCCCTGGCCGGCGCTACCGGCATTGCCTGGGATCCGGCTGCCGCCGTCTCCGGCAATTACCTGGACTACCTGGAATACGGCTGGAACAATTCTTCCTTCGATATGGTCAACCGCGGCAACCCGGCGCTGAGAGGCTTTTTCAACCTGACCACCTGCTCCAACCGCATCGAATCCATCGGCGGCAACCAGGCAGCGCGCTTCCAGTTCGACCCCAACCCACGCTACTTCACCCCCTTCGACCCCGCCCGGCGCGAAGACTACCGCTTCCCCGATTACTGCGAGCGCGCGGTCGGCAGCATCAGCGGCGGCACCTTCCAGCAGAGCAGCATCCAGCGCTACGTGGATGACGCCGGCGGACCCGGTGACCGGGTGCGCGTGGTGCTCACCTACCGCCACGAACTGATCACCCCCTTCTTAAACTCGTGGTGGCCGACCGTGCGCATCCACGCCTTGCGCGAGGGTATCGTCGAAAAATTCCGCACCTCGCGCGTCACCGGTCTGGTGGGCAGCATCGGCATTGCAGCCACCTTCACGCCCACCCCGCCGCCCACCGCCACCACCACCTCCACCACCACCCCCACCAACACCCCCACGCCGGTCTTTTGCACCGGCAGCGGCACCGTGCTGCGCCAGTGGTGGCTGGGAGTCAGCGGCAGCGCGGTCAACGACCTGCTCAACAACCCGCGCTTCCCGGGCAACCCCGACGGTTTCGAATACCGCACCTCCTACGAAGCCCCGACCAACTTCGCCGAAAACTATGGCACGCGCATGCGCGCCTTGGTCTGCGCGCCGTGGACTGGCGAATACCGCTTCTACATCGCCAGCGATGACTCCAGCATCCTCTACATCAGCCCCAACGACAACCCGGCGATGAAGAGTGCCATCGCCTCGGTCAACGGCTGGACCGACCCGCGCCAGTGGAACAAGTTCGCCAGCCAGGAATCCGGGCTGGTTTCGCTGCAAGCCGGGCAGCTGTACTACCTGGAAGCCGTCCACAAAGAAAGCAGCGGCGGCGACAACCTGGCGGTCGGCTGGACCGGACCGGGCATCACCGCCGGTGGGTCGCCGCCGGTGGTGATCGACGGGCGCTACCTGGTGCCGCTCGCCCCCGAACCCACCTTCACCCCCACCGCCACCGCCCTGCCGCGCTGCGAAGACCTGGTAATCACCGGCGAGCCGCTCAACTTCCAGACCTTTGCCAGCGGCAACCCCGGATCGGGCTACGTCATCCAGTCTAATTTGTCCAACGTCGGCACCTACAATATCTTCCTCTCCGGCGCCCTGCTCGACTGGAACCGCCAGTACCACAGCGCTATTCACCCCCAGCCCGCCGGGCACCTGTTCAACTACTACAGTATGAGCAACCAGAGCCAGCCGATCTTCAACCCGGCGGACACCTCCAACTACCCGTTCGGGCACATCTTTACCCCCACCCCCAGCCGCAACCTGATCGGTCCGGCGACCAGCAATACCTTCAAATGGGTGTACGGTGCGCCCACTCCGCATGTCAGCACCTTCTCCTTCTGGACTTTGCCCGAATTTAGCAGTTACCCGCCGGTGGGACCCGGCACGCCCACCCCGCGCATGACCGTCACCCCGATTGCCTGGAGCGTGAGCGGTAACAACCTGTACCACAACTTCTACTGGGCAAACGATTTCACCGGTGTGCTGTACTACAACGTCGTCCCCACCGTGGGACCCACCCTGCCTTGCCAGCAAACCATCACCGGCTTCGACGGACCCGACATCCAGGTGCAGTTCAACCCCGGCGGGCGCTACTTCTCCGCGCGCGCCATCATCAACGGCAGCGACGTGAACGTGGACACTACCCTGGGCGTGTACTTCTTTGTCTATAACAGCGCCGGCAACCTGGTGCACTGGTCGCGCGATCCCAACTCGTGGTTCTGCTTGTTTGGGCACTCCGGCAGCGGCGCCAGCCGCTTCTGCAACCCACGCACCCCGCTGGTCGATTCGTGGGATCAGGGCGGCGGCATCATCCGGAACGGCAATTACAACCTGGTCGTGCTGGCGCGCAACACCGACACCAGCCGCAAATCCAACGTGGTGGTGGTGCCGTTCGTCATCCAAGCCAACACCCCCACCCCCACCCTGGTGCCCACCAACACCCGCACCGTCACTCAAACCGGCACGGTAACGCGCACCTTCACCCAGGCGCCCACCCGCACCTTTACCATCGTCCCAACCAGCACCGAAACGCGCACCATCACCCCCACCCGCACCATCACGCGCACCCCGACCATCACG
>JBBIQB010000008.1:0-34822 GCA_037442545.1 Bellilinea sp. | reverse complement strand
TTCCAGAAATTCAATCCGGCGCTCGGCATCCAGAACTCCACCTGGGTAGGGTTGGACAACTTCCTGTTTCTGCTCCAAATTCCGGATGCCCGCCGGGTATTTTCCAACACGCTCTTCATCGCGACCATGAAGATCCTCATGATGCTGACTGTGGCGGTGATCTTCGCCCTGCTGCTCAACGAAATCCGCTACGCCCGCATCAAGCGCTCGATCCAGACGATGGTGTATCTGCCGCACTTCCTCTCCTGGGTGATTTTGGCGGGCATTCTGCGCACCATTCTGGCGCGTGACGGCATGATGAACGATTTTCTCGGCTTGTTTGGGATGGGTCCAATCCAGTTCCTCGGCACGCCCGCCGTTTTTCCGTGGGTGATCATTCTCAGCGACGTGTGGAAGGAATTTGGCTTCGAAGCCATCATCTACCTTGCCGCACTGACCGCCATTGATCCGACGCTGTACGAGGTCGCCGACCTGGACGGGGCGAACCGCTTCCAAAAGATGTGGTACATCTCGCTGCCCAGCATCGCCCCTACCATTGTGCTGGTCGCCTCGTTGAGCATTGGCAACATTCTCAACGCCGGCTTCGACCAGATTTTCAATCTGTACAGTCCTATCGTGTACTCCACCGGTGACATCCTCGACACCTACGTTTACCGCATCGGGTTGATTCAGGGGCAGTACAGCATTGGCACCGCGGTCGGACTGTTCAAAACGGTCATTTCGCTGATCCTGATCGGCATATCCTACTGGGTGGCGAGCAAATACGCCAACTACCGCATCTTTTAGGAGGGCAGCATGGTCACATCCCGCCGGTTGCAAGACCGCATCGTCGATTGGCTGATCACCGCCTTTCTGCTCGCCATCGGGTTGAGCACGCTGCTGCCGCTGATCAACACCCTGGCAATCTCATTGAGCGAAAAGGCAGCCGTCAGCGGCGGCATGGTCAGCCTGTTGCCGGTTGGCAGCAACCTGTTTGCCTATGAATACATCATGCGCGACGAAAAATTCTGGCGCGCCTTCGGCGTTTCGATCCAGCGGGTGGCTCTGGGCGGTTTGTTAAACTTCGTCTTTGCTATTTTGACCGCCTTCCCGCTCTCGCGCACCGCCAAAGCCTTTCCAGGGCGCAACATTTTCATGTGGCTGTTCGTTTTTGGCATGATCCTCAATGTCGGTCTGGTGCCCTGGTACCTGACCATCAGCGGCTATGGGCTGATCGATACCCTTTGGGCACTGGTGCTGCCCACCGCAGTGCCGATCTGGAATGTCATCATCCTGATGAACTTTTTCCGCAACATCCCCAAAGAACTGGACGAAGCCGCCCGTATTGACGGCGCCAACCCGCTGCAGCTGCTGTGGTACGTTTATTTACCCACCTCGCTGCCCGCCCTGGCAACCATCACCCTGTTTAGCCTGGTCGGTCACTGGAACTCCTTCTTCGACGGCTTGATCCTGATGAACAACCCCGATAACTACCCGCTGCAAACCTACATTCAGCAATTGGTCATTGCCGACCGCCCGGCGCTGCACGGTGGACAGGCACAGTTGCTGGCGCAACTGTCCAACAACACGCTCAATGCTGCCAAGCTGTTCATTGCCATGGTGCCGATCCTGATCGTCTATCCCTTCCTGCAGCGCTACTTCATCCGCGGCATTATGCTCGGGTCGGTCAAAGAATAGAACTATTCATTCGATCCAGACATCCCAGCAAATTGCCAGCCAAAAACCCCGATTAAGCATGGCGGCAATTCCACTACCATCACTATAATAGGGTCATCCCTTTACCCCGCAGGTATTCCAACCCCGTTGAGCCAGGAATTTCCGTTTTTCCTTCCATTGCAAACGCCGCCGCACAGCGCTGCCACTCAACCGCTTTCCACGGAGGATTGGCTTCAGGCGGCTGGCGGCAAAGGCAGCAACCTGGTCAAACTGGCGCGCGCAGACTTCCCCGTTCCGGATGGTTTCATTCTGACAACCCGCGCCTACCAGGAATATGTTGCCGCCAACCGGCTGGCAGAACGCATTCAGGCCGCCCTGCCAGCCTCCCCCGACGACCCGGCAGGCTTACAGGCAGCCTCTGCCACCATCTTCGCCAGGTTCGAGAACGGCGACATACCCGCCGAGCTGGCAAACGCGCTGCGCCAGGCTTACCGTGCCATGGGCAGCCCGCCCGTCGCGGTGCGCTCTTCCGCCACGGCGGAAGATTTACCCGAAATGTCCTTTGCCGGACAGCAGAACACCTATTTGAATGTGATTGGCGAACCGGCGCTGCTGCAAGCGGTGGTCAGGTGCTGGGCAAGTTTGTGGACTGCCCGCGCCATCGGTTACCGGGCGCGCAACCAGGTGGCGCACCACAGCACCGCACTGGCGGTAGTGGTGCAGCGCATGGCGCCTGCCGAGGTCTCCGGCGTGCTGTTCACCGCCAACCCACTCAGCGGACTGCGCCGCCAAACGGTGATCGATGCAACCTACGGGCTGGGCGAAGCGCTCGTCTCCGGGCAGGTGCAGCCCGACCATTACGAGGTGGACACCACCCGCCGGGTCATCACAACTCGCACGCTGGGCAGCAAAGCCCTGGCTATCCAGCCGCTGCCCGGTGGCGGCACGCGGCGCGAAACCCCGCAAGGGTCTCACCGCCAGGCGCTGCCGGATGATGCCATTCTTGCCCTGTCAGACCTGGGTCAGCAGGTGGCGGCGCTGTACGGGCAGCCGCAGGACATCGAGTGGGCTTGGGCGAACGGGCAATTTTACCTGCTCCAATCCCGCGCCGTGACCTCCCTGTTCCCCATCCCGGCGGGGACTCCCGCCGGTCCGCTGGAAGTGTTTTTCTCCTTTGGCGCGGTGCAGGGCATGCTCGACCCGATCACCCCATTGGGACGGGATGCCATGCGCCACCTGATTGCTCGCGGTGCGCGGCTGTTGGATATCCATGTTACCGCCCACAACCAAACCGTGCTGTACGAGGCGGGCGAACGCCTGTGGATCCGCCTGACGAGCCTGATCCGCAACAGCGTCGGTCGCAAGGTGCTGACCAGTACGCTGGGGTTTGTCGAACCCTCTACCCGCCCGTTGATTGCAGCGCTGCTGGATGAACCTGCCTTGCAGCCGGGTCGTCAGGGTCTTTCGCTGCGCGCCCGCTGGCAGCTGGCGCACCTGGCCGTGCCCCTGGCGGGCAATGTCCTGCTGAACATAGTGTTTCCCCAGGCAAGGCGAACGATGATTTTGGCGCGAACCGAGCGGCTGCTGATCGGCGTGGCTGGCGGGTTAGCCAACCTTGACGGACCGCCACGCGAACGCTTACGGCTGTGGTGCGACCATTTTCAAAACCTGATTGCGAAGCACCTGCTGCCCAATCTGATCTTGCTGGCATCCACAGTTGCCGCCGGGATGGCTTCGCTGAACCTGTTGCGCCTGCGGATGAAAAATTCCACCGCGCCGGATGCCGGCTGGAGCGACGCCGTGTTGGAGGTAACCCGCGGCGTGCCGCACAACCCCACCACCGCAATGGATCTGGCTCTATGGGCGGCTGCCAACGCGATCCGCCAACATCCCGCCGCGCAGGCGGAATTTAACGCCCACACCGCCGCCGAGTTGGCAGCCGCCTGGCAGGCAGGAGGTCTGCACCCGGTCACCCGGCAGGTATTGGATTCCTTCATGCAGCGCTACGGCGGGCGCGGGCTGGCGGAGATCGATCTCGGTCGTCCGCGCTGGGCGGAAGAGCCTGCTCATATTTTCGAGATGCTGGCTGGTTTTTTACTCATCCCGCCTGGCGACCAGTCGCCGGATGCCGTCTTTGCCCGCAGCGCCGCCAGCGGCGAGGCAGCCGTGCAGCGCATTGCCGCTGCCCTGCGCCAGGCGCGCGGCGGCTGGTTCAAGGCGCCCCTGGCGCGTTTTCTCGGCTGCCGGGCGCGCGCGCTGTTGGGCATGCGCGAAGCGCCGAAGTTCTTTGCGGTGCGCCTGTTTGCCCAGTACCGCTGGGCGCTGCTCGCCGCCGGGCAGGAACTGGTCGCAGCGGGCGAGTTGTCGCAGCCCGACGACCTGTTCTACCTGACTTTCGCTGAAATCCGCGCATTCGCCGCGGCTCAGTCCGCACCCGGCCGGCAGGACTGGCACGCCTTGATCGCCGGACGGCGCGAGGCAAACTGCCGCGAAACCCTGCGCCGCCAGGTGCCGCGCCTGCTGCTCTCCGATGGGCGCGCCTTCTACGACGGGATGAGCGCCGAAAGCCGTCCCGGCGGGTTGAGCGGCAGCCCGGTTTCGCCGGGAGTGGTCGAAGCCAACGTGCGAATCGTAATCGACCCGCGCCAGGCAGGTTTGTTGCCGGGTGAAATCATGGTCTGCCCCGGCAGCGATCCATCCTGGACGCCGCTATTCCTCACCGCCGCCGGTTTGATCATGGAAGTGGGCGGGATGATGACCCACGGAGCAGTCGTGGCGCGTGAATACGGCATCCCGGCGGTGGTGGGGGTCGACCGCGCTACCCAGCGGCTGCACACCGGGCAGCGCATCCGCCTGAACGGCTCGACCGGCGCGATTGAAGTGATCGAAGCCGACTAAATCCGCGAAAAACGGAGACGGTACTTCGATTCGCCGTGGATGAACAGGCGCGAGACCGCGCCCGCTTCGCGCTCGGTTTCCTGGCGGGCGGTCTCGCTGCCGACCACCTGCGGGTACCAGCCTTTCTCTTGCAGAATGCGCAGCGGGGGAGTCCAACTGGAGGGATCGGAAATATCGTGGGTCAGACTGATGTAAATGCCGTCCTGTTTCCAGCTCGGGTCAATGGCGCGATTCATTAGAATGACATACTGCTGGATATGGGTATTCCAGTGTACCGAAGGTCCCCAGAACGTATCCGGCTCAAGGCTGTACCAGTCGGCATGAACCGGGATGACCGGGGTCACCTTGCCGCGCAGACCCGGCTGCTGCCAACCGCCCTGGTGCCACTTCATCACCTTGCCGACCGGGCAAAATCGGTCTTGATAGCGCATGCGCGCCAGCGAGATGCCCTGCTGGGCAACGTCCTTGTAATAAGTGCCAAAGAGAAAATAGAAATATTCGCGGTCGCGGTCGAGGATGACCGAAAAATCGCCGTTGCCGCCGGCGAACCAGAAGTTATGCTTTTCCAGGTTGAGCGTTTCGGGACCACCCACCAGCACCAAGCCCAGATCGTCCCAGGTTTCCCCGTTATCCTGCGAGATCACCGCCCCGATGAACGGCGCGGTCAGGGGAAACTGCCGCCCGACATGGTATTCATCCGGCACCAGGTGAGCCGGTTCGTTGTGATACCAGCCCAGCAGCGTGCCGTCGGCTTCCTGGTGCACCGACTCGATCCAGCGCCCGCCGTCACGCCAGGCTGACCAGGTGATTTCCGCTCCGCGGGTCATGCGTTCGACGTTTTCTCCCATCGAATGCACCGGGTGTCCCGTGGAGTTGAGTACGTAAAATCGATCCTGCCACCACCAGCACGGACTGTTGCAATCCGCCGCGCTGGGAAAACGCAGCGGCTCCACCGTTTCGATCTCGATCTTCACATTGCCGATCTGATAGGTTAACTCGCTCATGGTTGCTGCTATCTCCTTTTCAATCTGAATAATAACCAGGGTAAAAATGCGGGTGGCTTCAACCGGCAAACACCGCTTCGGCGATGCCTGTGCCGGCGGCGCGCATGCACAACAAGTTGCCCGCCTCAATATCCACCCAATAGACCGCCTGCTCGCCGCTGTGCCAGCGCGGACCCTCGCCCAGTTCATTGCGAGCTGCCAGCACCCTTTCGACCTCCACCATTGCGTTCAGCCTCTGTCCGGTCACGCCTGTATGGTAATTTTCAACAATGCCGACTCTTCTTCCGCCAGCGTGGAAAACAGCAGTCCTTCTTCCATCAGTTGTCGCCCGCTGAACGCCGCGCAGTATTCGCCCTCCAAGCCTTCCACCTGGTAGAGGGTATCCGCCCGCAAGGCTTGCAGCCGGATGGCGCGCTGCGCCTCCCCGCCCGGCAGGCGGAAAACGAACAACAGGTGTTCATCCCCGGCGGGCAGGCGGTACTGGAAAGCCGCCCAGCGCTCGCCCTCCCCGCTGCGCAGCGGCTGGCGGGTCAGGCGGTACAGGTCGGCATGCTGGATGAAGCGGCGCACCTGGGTACGGTAGAGCTGGTTGTGCTCGACCATCCGTTTAGCCAGCCAGGCTGGCAGCCGCGGCAGTTTTTGCGAAATGCCGTACCAGCCGAGCATCGAAATGCGGGTGTAGTAATCCCATTTTTTGGGCGTCAGGGCTGGGTCATGCGGATCGAAGGTCTGCTGCGGCGGCGGGTTGAGGTTGCGCCAGTCGCTGAACGTCCAGTGCAGCAACACATTGGTAGCCAGCATGGTGCTAGCGCCCCAAAAGATTTGCAGGTCGTGCACCGCCCAATCCGGGTCGGATAAAAAGGTCATATGCGTCTGGCGCAGCATGCCAAGGTCGATGCGCAGCCCGCCGGAGGAGCAGTTCTCCAGCACCAGCGCTGGGTATTCTTTGCGCAATCGTTCCAGCGTGCGATAATAGCCGCGATAGTGTTCGTACAATCCATCACCGCGCTGGTGTCCATGATCCTCGCGGTTGCAGCCCGCGCCCGGATCGAGGTTGAAATCCACCTTGATCCAATCACACCGGTATTCCTCGACCAGCCGCCGCAGGGTGTTGTATGCCCATTCCTGCACTTGCGGGTTGCCGAAGCAGACACAGCCGAGCGGTTTGCCGTCCCGCCGGGCGACGAAGTCAGGATGATCCTGCGCCAGCTGCGCGCGCTCGCCGAGCGCTTCGATTTCGCACCACATGCCGAACTTCATCCCGCGCGCGTGAACCGCATCCGCCAGAACGCGCGGACCGTCCGGAAAACGCTGCCGGTTGACCCGCGCCCAGTCACCGCGGTAGTGTTCCCAAAAGCTGCCCGCGTCGCTCGCTCCAAACCAACCAGCATCCAGCGTGCACACCTCGAAACCCATTTCGGCTGCCCGGTCTACATTTGCCAGAAAGACAGTCTGGTCGATTTCGGCGTCTTCATAGGGCCACCAATGATTCCACTCCACCGGCAGCGCCGCGGCAACCGGATTGTGCGGATACCAGAACCGCCGCCCCACCCGGGCGTATTGCTGCGAAACGGCGTTGAGATCTTCACCAATGACCAGAACGAACGGCGCGCCTTCGACCGATTCGCCCGGTTGCAGGGTTTTGCTGAACTCCCAATCGTGCATTCCCCCGCTCAGGCACACTCCACCTTCGAGCAGCGGCTGGAAACGCACCACCCAGTTCCCCGACCAGGCAACCGCCCCGGAGAGCACCACCCCTTGCTCAGCCGTCAGCGCAAACCAGGGATGATTGCCCTTGGAGGAACGTCCCGAGCGCGATTCCAGAATGATCTCACCGTCCAAGCGGCGCTGTTGCGGTTCGAACTCGCTGCCCCAATTGCCGGTAAACGAGAGCAAATCCGCTGCTGCCGGCGCCAGGTTGAGCGCCAGCGCATCAATCCGCTTGACCTGCTGCGGCTGGTCTGCCCGGTTGGTGACCACCACCCAGGCTTCCAGCAGCGCCTCGTCTTCGTACACATGGATGTACTGCTCGATCACCAGCAGGGAATTCTGGAAACGAAAAACGCACTTGCGCACACCGCGCCTGTCGCGGTCTTGATGGTGTTCGACCAAATCCAGGCTGCGGGCGTCGTAGCCAGTGCCATCGACGGTAACGTTGAACAGTGGCGAAGCCGCGCGCGGATGCAGCCAGGCTCTGCCGCCCCCATTCAGGCAATCCATGCGCAGCCGGCCGTCTTCCACGCGCAGTACGCAGCCCAAACGGCTGGTCGAGAGATCGATCATTTCGGGAGGCATGGCGTGAGTTACCTCATTTGTCAGTGGGTATCGGATTGCAGGTTACGGATTTTATCCATGCGAACTCTATGGATGCGCTGGTTCAAAAAGGCCATCGATTGCTCATCGATCTGAAAATTGACCACCACATCCGGCTCGCGCCCGGTCATCGCGCTCACGTCCTCGACACTGGTGTGGGTGACGATGAAATGGTCGCTGATCTGCGCCAGCCGGCGGATCGCTTCGCGGTCATCCTCCACCGAGAGCGCTTCGATCTCCCATTCGGGATGGTAACCAAACAGGATATGCTTGATCATGTGAGCGGTGTTCTGGTTGGTACACACCACCCCAATGCGGTTTTTGGGGAAGCGGGCGATCTTGAGCATCGAGTCGGCGGTCAAACGGGTGTCGATCCCAATCACCTTGCCGGGAGGGAAGCCGTGCTGGCTGATGGTGGTGTTGATTTCTGCCAGGTGGTGGTAGGTGGTGATGATCAGGTCAAATTTCCGAATCATCGCCGCCGGGTTTTTGTAAAAATGCGACAGGTTGCGGTATTCGACCGGCATTTGGAGCACTTCGTTCAGGCGTTTGCCCATTTCCTGGGTGTCGTAATCGTTGCACTCGAAGAAAATCAGGTCAACCTTGCTGTGCCCGAAGACTTCATCGAGCGCGTGTTTCAACTGGTCGAACATTTCCTCCGCCGTCAAACCGGCAGCCATGCCCTGCCAAACCATTTCGACCGAATGCTGGTAAAAATGGTTCAGCAGTTCGCTCTTGGTTTTGGAACCCGCCTGTCCGACGCGCTTGACCGTATACCCTCTGCGCCCGCTGCGGCTGTTTTCGATCATCCCCAAATCGAACAGCATCTGATAGGCTTTGTTGACCGTATTGCGGTTGGAGCCGATCTCCTCCGCCAGTTTGCGCACCGGGGGCAAACGGTCGCCCGGCGCGTACTGACCGGTGGTGATGCGCTGCAGAATCGCTTTGGATACCGCTTCAGCGGTGACTGGTTCTTTAGCCATCGAATTTCTTTGTCTTATGGCTTGCGACAAGTGACAATTTCATGTAGTATGGTATCATACCATCCTTCCCTTTGTCAATTGGAGGGAAGGATTCACCCCGTCGTTGATTCTTCGATTGTATCCCAAATCTCAGGACAGGTTCCATGAACAGCCAACCCAAACGAGTTCTCATCACCGGCGCTTCTTCAGGGATCGGCAAAGCGACTGCCTTTCGCTTTGCCCGCGAAGGCTGGGAGGTGTGCCTGGTCGCCCGGCGCAAAGAGCTGCTCGATCAAATTCACGCCGAGCTGCCAGCCGGGCAGCATCTGGTTTGCCCGGGGGCGTACGAGCAGCCCGACACCGCCGAACGCCTGCGCGCCGCCATCGCCGGCGCGTGGGGCAGTCTGGACGTGCTGGTCAACAGCGCGGGGGTCTTCATGACCGCCGACATTCTCAGTGCCCCGCTGGAGGAGTGGCGCAAACCGTTCGACATCATGGTCAATGGCGCCATCGCCATGACGCGCACCGCCGCCGGTTTGATGAAGGACGGCGGACGCATGATCCACGTCACCTCGATTCACGGCGAACGGGTGGAAGCCCGCGCCAGCGCGTACGCCATGGCAAAAGCCGCCATCAATCACTACTGCCGCGCGCTGGCGCTGGAACTAGCGCCGCGCAACATCCTGGTCAATGCCATCGCGCCGGGCTTCGTCGATACCCCGATGAGCATCGTTGACGGCAGCAACGAGTTGGAGGGAGAGTGGTATCGCAGAAATTATATTGAGGGGCACCACCTGCCGCTCAAGCGCGCGGGGCAGCCAGAGGAAATTGCCGGGGTTGCCTGGTTTCTGGCGGGCGCGGACGCCTCGTACATTACCGGACAGGTCATCAGCGTGGACGGCGGATTGACGATCACATTCTAGGCTTTGCCATGCGCGCAATCGAAGCGGTCGATTTCTTTTATCTTTCCATGCCAACGGTGCTAGATATTGGCAACGGCAGCCAGGATGCACTGCTGGTGCGCGTCGCCGCCGGCGGTCACGTCGGCTGGGGCGAATGTGAAGCCTCGCCGCTGGTGACCATCGCCAGCCTGGTGTGTCCCATGTCGCACAGCGCCTGCAAACCGGTCGCCGATTCGGTGCTGGGACAAAGACTGGAAATCCCCGCGGACATTGCCCGCATCCACCAGGCGGTACGGCACAACAGCATGGACTTGCTGCAAGCCGATCACGCCCTCTCGGGCATCGACGTTGCCCTGTGGGATTTGCTCGGCAAGATTCACGACCAACCGGTCTACCGGTTGCTGGGCTACCCGCGCGCGTATCCCAAACGCCCGTACAGTTCCTTGTTGTTCGGCGACGACCCACAGGAAACGCTGGAAAAAGCGCGCCTCGCCCGCCAAGCCGGCTTCCGGGCGGTCAAGTTCGGCTGGGGCGGGTTTGGCAGGCACAGCTTAAGGGAAGACAAGCAACAGGTGGCTGCCGCCCGCGAAGGGCTGGGCACGGACGCGCTGCTGTGCATCGACGCCGGGGCGGTCTGGGGCGGCGATTTGGAGGCTGCCCGCCAGCGGCTGCCACTGCTGGAAGCCTTTCAGGTCACCTGGCTGGAAGAGCCTTTCCACACCCACGCGCTGAAAGCCTACCACGACCTCTCGCGGTTGTGCCGGACGGTGCGGCTGGCAGGCGGCGAAGGCGCCCACAACGAGCACATGGCGCAGCAAATGATCGACTACGCCGGGATCGGCTTCATTCAAGTCGACCCCGGGCGCATCGGCGGGATCACCTCCGCCAAACGGGTCTTCGATTATGCCCATGCCCGTGGGATCACCTTCATTAACCATACGTTTACCTCACACCTTGCGCTCAGCGCGGCGTTGCATGTCTATGCCGGGGCTGCCGGACACGACCTGGGAGAATACCCCGGTCAGCTCACCCCGCTGGCAAGCGAACTGACCGACGAACATTTACTGCCGGACGCAGACGGTGAAATCCATCTGCCGGAATGTCCGGGCTTGGGCATTCAACCAAGCCTGGAAGCGGTCAAAAAATACCTGGTCGAGACGCACATCGAGGTCAACGGCAAGGTTCTCTACTATACGCCCGCCATCTGACCACCTTTCACCGGCTCGAAATGGTTGCAGGGCAAGATCGCCCCAGCACGAACGCCGATCGGTGCGTCGCGCCGGAACGCTTAACGAAATTTTTCATCAGCGGCTTGCGAATAATGCCCGCTCGTTGCCCGCAGCCAGATTCCCGGCAACCGGCTCAGTTTCTCCCCCCACCGGACGTTCGCCCGGTAACGGAAGACGTCGTAGTCGTTGGCTTCGATCTGGTCGAGAATGGCGCGGTACAGTTCAGCCGCCGCCGCAATGGCAAAGCGCCCGTCGCGGTTGAGCAGGTCGATGCCCGGCATGGCATCGGCGTACAACTGCCGGTTGCGCTCGATTTGGAAAAACATGAATGCCCGCCAGCGCGGGGAGACCTTGCCGGCGGCCAGGTCGGCTTCGCTTAAACCAAATTCAGCCAGTTCTTCCTGCGGCAGGTACACCCGCCCGCTGCGCCAGTCCTCGCCTACGTCACGCAGAATATTGGTCATTTGCAGCGCAACCCCCAACCGGATGGCATACGGGAAGGCTTCGCGTCCCTGGTAACCGATAATGTGCATCGACATCAACCCCACCGTGCAGGCAACCCCGTAACAGTATTGCGCCAATTCGTCAAAGGTCGCGTAACGCTGCTTGACCAGGTCCTGCGCGACTCCTTGCAACAGTTGCTCGGCATACAGCCAGGGAATACCGAAGCGGCGGCGGGTATGCGCCCATGCCAGGGCAATTGCATCACTACGCTCGCTGGGTTTGCCGCCCAGGGTGCGCTGCCGCCAGGCAGCCAGTTCGGCAACCGGGTCGGCTTGAGCGCGGTCGACCAGATCGTCGCTGATGCGGCAAAAGGCGTACAACGCCCGCGCCGCCTGGCGCTTTTCTCCTGGCAGCAGACCGGAAGCCAGGTAAAACGTCTTGGAATGTTCGCGGGTTATTTCGCTGCAGCGCCGGTAGGCAATGCGCATATCCGCCTGCCCGGCGTCATGCAGATGGTGTTCGCTGGCGTGCTGTTCGAGGGCTTTGTACGCCAACCCGATCAACGGTTTTTCCCAGGTGTGAATGGTTTGGTTCGTGGTCATATCTCCCTCTCCGGTCTATCCCATTATCCTCGCCTTCCTGGCGGGAAGCCACACCGCAGCAACCTTTGTACAATGTTTTCGCCGTTGCTCGACGCGCCACTCTCACCATATGCGCAATTCCAGCTAACCTTTGCCGCCGTGCAACCGCAAAAAAACCGGATGGAGAGCATCCATCCGGCTGCGCTAACGCCTGGCAAACCAAGCAACTTCAGCTGTTCGGCTGGGTGCGTCGTTTTCCCTCGGCGCTGCCGGCGCGTTTTGCATCGCGGGTCATGGACTTGATGTATTCCACCCGGCGGAAGCGCAGCGCCGACCAGTCCTCATCGATGGCGACCTGACGCACACCTTCGAAACCTGCCTCGCCCAGTTTTGCCCATCCGGTGTCGCGGTTAAACTCACAGCGGTACTTTTTGGACGAGCCCTTAGGGTAAGCGAACCACACCACGGCATCCCCCTTCGCCCGCGCTGCGATTTCCACGCTCAGTTGGTCAACCTCCGCCTGGCGGGTGACGAACACCAGCGCAAACTCGACCAACAGCGCAGTTGCCAGGTCACGGAGAACGCGCACTCCGCTCAACGCTGCCAGTTCCGCCTCAAAACTCTCCGGCGCATGAATCACCAGAATTTCCGGCTGCCCTTTCCAGTTCAGTTTCTCAAAAAGTTTGCTCATGGTTATTCTCAATCCATGTGCCGGATCACAGCTTCGCCAAATTCAGAGCATTTCAGCAGCGTCGCGCCGTCCATCAGGCGGTGAAAGTCGTAGGTCACCTTCTTCGCCTGGATCGCCCCTTCCATGCCGCGCACAATGCGATCGGCGGCTTCGTCCCAGCCCATGTAGCGCAGCATCATCTCACCGGAAAGGATCACCGAGCCGGGGTTGACCATGTCCTTGTCGGCATACTTCGGGGCGGTGCCGTGGGTCGCCTCGAACACCGCGTGCCCGGTTTCATAATTAATGTTACCGCCCGGCGCAATGCCAATCCCGCCCACCTGCGCCGCCAGCGCATCCGAGAGGTAATCGCCATTCAGGTTCATGGTCGCCAGCACATCGAAATCGCGCGCGCGGGTGATGGTTTGCTGGAAGACGATATCGGCGATCACGTCCTTGATGAGCAGTTTACCGGCTTTGAGCGCGTTGTCCTGCTCCAGGTTGGCTGCCTCCTCGCCCTGGGCGGCTTTGGTGCGCTCCCATTGCGCCCAGGTGTACACCCGCTCGCCGTACTCCGCCTCCGCCAGTTGGTAGCCCCAGTTGCGAAAGGCGCCTTCGGTGTACTTCATGATGTTGCCCTTGTGCACCAGAGTCACGCTGCGCCGGTTGTATTGAAAAGCGTATTCCAACGCCGCCCGCACCAGCCGGTTTGTGCCTTCGCGCGAGATCGGCTTGAGGCTGAACGCCGCGCTGTCCGGGAAGCGGATCTTGGCGTATTCCGCCGGGAACTGCTCCTTAAGCAGCTGCTTGAACTGCTGGTTTTGCGGCACGTCCATCTCGAATTCGATGCCAGTGTAAATATCCTCGGTATTCTCGCGGAAAATGACCATGTCCACGTCCTGCGGACGCTTGACCGGCGAGGGCACCCCCTCGAAATATCGCACCGGGCGCAGACAGACGTACAGGTCGAGCGCTTTGCGCAGAGCAACATTCAACGAGCGAAAGCCGCCACCGATCGGGGTGGTCAGGGGACCCTTGATCCCAACCCGGTATTCGCGGAAGATTTGCAGGGTTTCTTCCGGCAGCCAGCTGTCGGTTTGTTGAAATGCCTTTTCACCCGCCAGCACTTCCAGCCAATGGATTTTGCGCCTGCCTTTGTAGACCTTTTCCACCGCGGCGTCGAACACGCGCTGTGCTGCGCGCCAGATGTCCCGTCCGGTGCCGTCGCCTTCCACATACGGCAGCAGCGGCTGGTCGGGGACGATCAACCTCCCGGCTCGCAGCTCGATTTTTTCGCCCTGAGCGGGCACTTCAACAGGATTGAGGATCATGGTTTTTCTCCAATGAGATGATTACTAAAATGATGGGCATTAGCCCGATTATAACAAAAAGAAGCCCTTGTGCTGCGCTCCAATCTGCCGCCGGCAGCGTTTGGCAGTCGCCACCACAGAAGAAAAGTATAATGAAAGCAGACAGCATTGCCAACCGCTCCGCGTCGGATTTTTTACCGCCCAGACTCCTCGTTGAAACCCTCAGGATGCCATGGAACCAACCTCCAGGACGATCACCGCCGCACTCGCGCTCTTTGTCCCCATTCTGGTCGTAACCGGCTACTACCTGACGCACAAACCGTTCGACCCGCCGACCGCCCTGGCAGTCGGGTTGATCCTCTGGCGGCTGCTGGTTGCGGCGATGATCCTCTCGCTCGCCGGGGGCATTGGCTTTCGGCTGTTTCCTCTCGAAGGGCTGCACCCGCTGGCAGCCGGGTGCGTTCAGGCTTGCGCCGGGCTGGGCATGCTTGCCGTGCTAGTGCTGGCGGCAGGCGTGACGGTCGGGCTGCCTCCGCTACTGCCCTGGCTGGCGCTGCCGGTTGGGCTGCTGCTGACGCGCCGCCCGCTGTTGCAGTGGTTGAAACACTGGCACAGTCTGGCAGACCTGTGGCGCAGCGGCGGCGCGTTCGAGCGCTGCAGTGCCACATTGATCCTGCTGGCGCTGTTTGCCAGCCTGTGGGTCGCGCTTGCCCCGCCGTTCAAATATGACGCGCTGGTGTATCATCTTACCCTGCCCGCCGCCTATCTGGCGGCGGGCAGAATCAGCCACCTGCCCTGGCTGATCATGTCCGGCTACCCACAGGGTGCCGAACTGCTCTACACCTGGGCAATGGCGCTGGGCGGCGCGCCAGCCGCAGCTGTGTTGGGCTGGTTGTTCAGCCTGCTGGCGCTGGCTGGCTTGCTCGGCTTGCTCTGCCAGCGACTGAACAATCCGGCAGCCTGGGCGGGCGCCGCGGCACTGTTTGCCGGTTCCAGCCTGGTGCTGTACACCGCCTGGGGATACGTCGACTGGCTTGGACTGGTGTTTGGATTGGCTTGCCTGATCCTGCTCGACCACTGGCAGCACAATCCCCGCCCACTGCATCTGCGCCTGGCGGGCGCACTGGCGGGCATGGCGTTTGCGGTCAAGTACCCGTTTGGGCTGCTGGCGTTGATCGGCGTGATCTGGCTGGGTGTGCACGCCTGGCGCAGCCGCGCGAACCTCATTCCACCGCTGTTGAACTTTGGGCTGGCTGCAACCGTCTTCGCGCTGCCCTGGCTGATCAAAAATCTCTTATTCACCGGCAACCCGCTTTATCCGTTCTTCTTCCCGGCAGCCCAAATGGATCCCATCCGGCTGCAAATCGCCCTGCAGGAGCAGCCGCACGGCGGCTGGATCGACTCGCTGCTCCTACCGCTGCGGGCGACCTTGCTCGGCATTGAAGGCGCGGCAGGTTTCGCCGCATCCATCGGTCCGCTACTGCTTGCCCTCGGCGCGCTGGCATGGATCGGCAGGCGCGACCTGCAAGCACAGCCGCGTGCCACGCTGGGGCTGTTCAGCCTGACCGCGCTACTCACCTGGCTGCTGTGGGCAGCCGTCAGCCGGTATTCCGGCTTGCTGCTGCAAACGCGCATGATGTTTCCGCTGCTGCCCATTTTCGCCGTGCTGGCAGGGTATGGTTTTCATGCCGCCAGCCGCCTGACCCTTGCCAGCGTGCGGGTGCGGCGCATCCTCACCGCGCTGGTGCTGATGACGCTGGCATTTACCACCATCGAGATCAGCCTGGACACTCTGCGCAAGGGCGCCCCGCAGGCAGCCCTGGCAATGACAAGCCAGTCCGACTACCTGGCAAATAACCTGGGCTGGTTCCAGCCCGCCATGCAGGCTGTTCAGGAACTGCCCGCCGGCAGCCGCGCGCTGATGATTTACGAGCCGCGCAGCCTGTACTGCCTTCCGGTTTGCCAGCCGGACGAATCGCTCGATCGCTGGCGGCGGGATTGGATGCGTTTCGCCGAGGCGGGCAAAATCCGCCAGCAGTGGCTGAGGGAAGGCTTTACGCATGTACTCGTCTTTCGTTCTGGTGTAGAATTCATGCAGAACAACCCCGACCCCAAGCATCCAGTGGAAAGTCTGCGCGCACTGAATGCCTTTCTAAACGACTTGTCCGCGCCGCAAAATTTTGGGGGCGTTTACGAACTGTACGCATTACGCTAAATGGGAGGCTACCCTTTCGATGTCACTCTCAAAAGATGGTACGTTTTACCTCGGCAGGCAATTCGACCCGGCAACCGGGAAGTTGATGGACGAGCGCGTGCTGTACACTCCCGCCGACCTGACCACCCACGCGGTGGTCACCGGCATGACCGGCTCCGGCAAGACCGGCTTGTGTATTGGTCTACTGGAGGAAGCAGCCCTGGAGGGCATCCCCGCCATCATCATCGACCCCAAGGGCGACTTGACCAATTTGCTGCTGCACTTCCCCAACCTGCTGCCCGCCGACTTCCAGCCGTGGATCGACCCGGAAGCCGCCCGGCGCGAGGGCAAACCGATCGAGCAAGTCGCCCAGGAGACCGCCGAGCGCTGGCAAAAAGGGCTGGCGGACTGGGGCTTGACCGCCGACAACCTCCGCGAACTGCACGACGCGGTCGATTTTGGCTTGTATTCGCCCGGCTCGTCCGCCGCTTTGCCGGTCAACATCCTCTCCTCCTTCGAAGCGCCCGACCTGCCCTGGCAGGAAAACCGTGAGATCCTGCGCGAAAAAATCTCCACCATTGTCACCGCCCTGCTGGGCTTAATCGGTTTGACCGACATCGACCCGCTGCGCTCGCGCGAACACATCCTGCTCTGCAACATCCTCGAACACGCCTGGAGCAGCGGCGGCTCGCTCGACCTGACCGAATTGATTCTGCAAACCCAAAAGCCGCCTTTCGAGCGTTTGGGCGCTTTTCCGGTGGATAATTTCTTCCCCGAAAAAGAACGCTTCGCGCTGGCGATGCTGCTCAATAACTTCCTGGCTTCACCGTCGTTCGAGATCTGGCGCGACGGTCAACCGGTGGATATCGGCAAGATGCTGTACAGCCGATCTGGAAAAGCGCGCCACAGCATTTTTTACCTTGCCCACCTTAACGAGAGCGAGCGCATGTTCTTCGTCACACTACTGTTCGCCTCGATCGAATCGTGGATGCGCGCGCAGCGCGGCACCGGCACCCTGCGCGCCCTCATTTACATGGACGAAATCCTCGGCTATCTGCCACCATTGGGCAACCCGCCATCCAAGACGATCATGCTGCGCATGCTCAAGCAAGCCCGCGCCTTCGGCATCGGCTTGCTGCTTGCCACGCAAAACCCGGTGGATGTGGATTACAAGGGTTTATCCAACGCCGGTACCTGGATGATCGGCAGGCTGCAAACCGACCAGGACAAACAGCGCCTGCTGGACGGGTTGGATTCCGCCGGGGGCGGGGTAGACCGCGCTGCAATGGATAAGATGATCTCCGCGCTGGGCAAACGGGTGTTCATCCTGCACTCAGTGCACAACAAAAAGCCGCTCCAGTTTCAAACCCGCTGGGTAATGAACTTCCTCGCCGGTCCGATGACCCGTTCGCAATTGCCCGACTTAATGAAGCGCATACAGCCTGAGGCGGCAACCGCTGCAGCGGCGCAGCCTGGCACGCCAGTCGAACGGGCTGCCGCCGCGGCGATTGCCCCTGTCAACCGGGAAATTCTCAGCACCACCCGCCCGCCGCTGCCGGCTGGCATAGAGGAATATTTCCTGCCCAACGATCTGCCCATCGGCGATGCATTGCGCCGCGCCGGGGTGCCAACTAATGCCGCCGTGCAACAAAGCGGGTATATCTACCGCGCGGCGCTGCTGGCGCAGGCGGGCATCAATTACCTGGCGCGCAAATACAACCTGGAAATCAACCGCGATGTCTGCGCTCTGCCGCAGGAAGCGCGCGGCAGAAGCATTGAATGGGAGCAGTTCCCCTGGCGCGCGTTCAAACGCAGCGAGGTGGTGAGCAATCCCCTGCCCGGCGCGCAGTACAGTGCGCTGCCCGCCTGGCTGGCGGATGCGCGCTTGCTGGCGGGCTACCAGCAGGACTTCATCGAGTGGGTCTATCGCAACGCCACCCTGCGCGTGCGTGCCAATGAAAAACTAAAAGTGTTCGCCCCGCCGGAGGTGACCACCGCCCAGTTCCGCGAACAGTGCGCCCAGGCTGCCCGCCAGGCAATGCAGGCTGAACTGGACAAGGTGGAAGGCGGCTACCAGAAACGCGCCGGCGACCTGCAGCGCAAGATTGAGCGCGCCCGGAGCGATGTACAGGATAAGGAGAACTCCCACGACCAGCGCAAACTGGAAGAACTGGCAACCCATGGTCAATCGCTGCTCAATCTGTTCGGCAAACGCCGCGCGACCATCTCCAGCTCGATGACCAAACGCCGTCTGACCAGTGAAGCCAAAGACCGGCTGGACAAAGCCAAACTGGCACTGGAACAGATGGAAAACGATTTGAAAGACCTGGAAGAAGAAAAAGCCCGCGAACTCGCAGCCATTGAGGACCGCTGGGCAGACCTGGTCAACGAGGAAACCGAAATCCCGATCAGCCCGTACAAAAAAGACATCTTCGTTGCGCTGTATGGTATGATCTGGATGCCGTATTACCAGATCAGCGTCGATGGTCAACCGCGCGAGATCCCCGCTTTTCAGACCCCTGCCTGACCGTCGCTGCGACAGGGTTTTCGAAAGCCTGCTACATTTTATTTAAAGGTAACCAGGATGCCAACCGAAGCCACCCGCGACCGGATCAACCCCGAAAAACTCGATACCACCCCGCTGCGCCGCCCTGCATGGATTCGCGTGCGCGCCCCCAGCGGTGAAACCTTTGAGCAGTTGCAGCAGTTGATGCGCCGCAAAGCCTTGCATACCGTGTGCGAGGAAGCCGCCTGCCCCAACATGGGCGAATGCTGGGGCGCGGGCACAGCCACCTTCCTGATGATGGGTGACGTTTGCACCCGCACCTGCGGTTTTTGCGACATCAAACGCGGGCGGCCCGATGCGCTCGACTGGCTGGAGCCGGAGCGGGTCGCCCAGGCGGTCAAGGCAATGAACCTGCAGCACGCGGTGATCACTTCGGTCAACCGCGACGACCGCAAAGACGGTGGCGCGCCCATTTTTGCCATGGTCATCCGCCGCATCCGCCAACTGCACCCCGGCTGCTCGATCGAAGTGCTCATCCCCGACTTCAAAGGCAGCCTGGAAGCGCTGCGCATCGTCATGGATGCCCGCCCGGAGATCCTCAACCACAATGTCGAAACCGTACCGCGCCTGTTCAAACAGGTCCAGCCGCAAGACCGCTACAATTGGGCAAAAGCCACCCTAAGCCACGCCAAACAGCTCGACCCGGAGGTGCTCACCAAGTCCGGCATCATGCTTGGGCTGGGCGAGACGCTGGCAGAGGTCGAGGAGGTGATGCGCGATCTGCGCTCGTGGGGCGTCGAGATTCTCACCATTGGTCAATACCTGCAGCCCAGCCGCAAGCACCTGCCCATCACCCGCTATTACTTGCCGGAAGAATTCGACCACCTGCGCGAATTTGGGCTACAGATCGGCTTCAAGTGGGTCGAAAGCGCCCCGCTGGTGCGCTCCTCCTACCACGCCGCTGAACAGGTGCGCGCGCTGAGCACAGTGCACCGCAAACTGTACCACAACGCCTAAGCATTTTCCGGCTATACGAAAGACTTCCCCGGTCAATCGTCACCCAGCGAGATGCCCATTTCGCGCGCGGTCTGAATCAAATCGCTGTCCAGCGCCACCCGCCGCGGACGCGCCAGCGCTTGCTCCAGCGCAACATCGCTCACATCGCCACCGTTCAGGGTGACCATGCGCCCAAACCTGCCCTGCGCCGCCAGACGCACCGCCGCCCCGCCCATGCGTGTGCACAACACCCGGTCGAAGGCGCTTGGACTGCCCCCGCGTTGCAAGTGACCCAGTACAGTCACCCGCGTTTCGATCCCGCAGGATTGCGCCAGGGTTTCCGCCACCCTTTGACCAATCCCACCCAGGCGCGGCAGGAGTACCTCGTCCCCGCCGATGCGGTAAACCGGGCTGCCACCCGCCGGGTAGGACCCCTCCGCCACCGCGATGATGCTGAAGTGCGCCCCGGTCTCCATGCGCCGCCGGATTTTGGTGCAGACCGACTCGAAGTGGAAGGGAATCTCCGGAATCAGGATCACATCCGCCCCGCCGGCGATGCCGGCGTGCAGGGCAATATAGCCCGCGCTGCGCCCCATCAATTCCAAAACCATCACCCGATGGTGCGATTCGGCAGTGGTATGCAGCCGGTCGATGGCTTCCATCGCCGTGTTAATGGCGGTATCGAAGCCAAAGGTGAAATCGGTGCCGTCAATATCGTTGTCAATCGTCTTGGGCACCCCAATTACCGGCGCGTTCATTTGCTGGTATAGTTCCAGCGCAATGCGCAGCGTACCGTCTCCGCCGACCACAATCAGCCCGTCCAGGTTCAGGCTGCGAATGCGTTCGAACACCTGGCGGGAGGTATCCTCGACTACCTCGACCCCATCGCGCATCACTTTGCGCGCAAAGGGATTGCCGCGGTTGGCGGCGCCCAGAATCGTCCCGCCGCGCGGCAAAATCCCGCGCACCGCGTTCAAGGTCAACGGAAAAATACCGCCCTCATCGGCGAAACCATCGAATCCGTTGCGCACCCCCAACACGCGCCCGTCGTATTGCAGCATCGCCGTTTTCACCACCGCCCGGATGACGGCGTTCAACCCGGGCGCATCCCCCCCGCCTGTCAGCACCGCGATTTTCATCATGGTTAAATTATACGCCATCCTCCGGCGAGGCGGAGCCTAAAAACGGCCTCGCGCCAGATTGCGCCTGGCGCAGAGTCGTTCCACTCACCGTCGCACGGTGGGTAAAAACACCTGGCGAACCTGCTCGACGACGAACAGTTTCACCGTCAATTGCTGCGGGTTGTTGAAAGTCACCGGTGGGCTGCTGCCGGTAACGGTGATGTACCCCTCATACATACCAACCTCCAAGCCTTCCGACAGGGTCACCTGCACGGTCTCGCCCGCCAGACCGCTCGAGCGCGAAAGGTGCAGCCAGTCCCCGCCGCCCTGTACACCGCTCAGCGATGCCGACCAGTTGTACGGCTGGGAGGTATTGGCGATCACCCTGACCTCGTGCACCTGGCTGGAATACCCCGGCTGGACAAAACTGGTGATGGTGTAGCGATCCAATTCCAGACCGACCGCGAACAGGTCCGCCAGGGTCGCGTCCGGGTTTCCGGCGAAGGCGTAATTGTACTGCGGCGGTGGAGGGGTTGTCATCGACCAGTGATCCTTGTCCAGCCACATTGCCAGGGACGGGTGATCCGGGTGCACGCCGTAATTCACTGTGGCGGAATTGAAATCGAAGAGTAGTTTGTACGCTTCCCCCAGGGTGTTTCCTTCAAACAAATAGCGCGTCAGCAGCTGAAAGGCGCTGCCGAACCAGTTGGCGTAATAGCCGCCCGCACCGGCGGTCAGGAACGGCTCGGAATACATGGCTACCCGCCGCCAGGCTTCCGCCAGGCTGATCGCGGCGGCATCGTTGCTGGATGATCCGGCGGTAAAGCAGCCGTAGAGCATGACAATGGCGTTAGGCGCCAGGCGCAGGTTGGTACGGATTTCCGCATTGGAGACAAAGGTTTCCGTCAGGGCAAAGCCGCCCACCGGCGGGGCGGGCATGGCTCCCCAGTACACGCCGTGCCCGCGGTAGTAGAGGAAATGCGCCCCTTGCGCAGCGATTTTGATCGCCTGCCAGTCATCGTTGGGAGGATAGAACTTGTGCACCGTGACTCCGTTGCGGCTCAACTCCTCGGCTGCCAATTCCATGTTGGCAATTTCCTTCAGCGTCCAGGACCCTTTCTCGCCATCGATGGCACCAACGATCAATACTGCCTTGAGCGGCGGCAAGGAAAGCGGGCTGGTTTGAGCAAGGCTGCCGGTGGCAAAGAATGGCTCTGCTCCGGCAGGCGCCAGCGGTGGGGCTTCAGCGGTGTCCGGCTGCGGCGGCTCGAAATTCACCCATCCGGTCGCGGACGACAGAACGAGGATGATCAGGACAAAAAGAAGCACATAGCGTTTGAACCACATGCCAATTCCATTGTAATATTTTTGTTATTTCCCAGTTAGAATAAGCATACCCGAAAGCGGACTGGCAGGACTTAACACTTTTGTCAGGGCAGCTTGGTTCGCAAATCAATCCAGGGTGATACAAAAACAACCCAAACCAAGAAAGCAGGTTACAATCCGCATATCCCCTTTTCTTCCCGTGGAATGCCATGCCCCTGGTACTTTGGTGGATACGCCGCGATTTGCGGCTCAACGATAATCCCGCCCTGGCAGCCGCATTGGACAGCGGCGCGGCAGTCCTGCCGGTCTTTATTCTCGACCCGCGCTTGCTCGCCCAGCCAGCCGAGTATCGCCAGCGCTTCCTGTTCGCCGGGCTGCGCCAGTTGGATGCCGACCTGCGCGCGCGCGGCAGCCGCCTTTTGGTGCGCCGCGGAATACCGGAGCAGACCTTGCCCCTGCTGCTGGCAGAAAGTGGCGCGACGGCGGTTTTTGCCGAGGAGGATTACTCCCCCTTTGCCGCCCGCCGCGATCGCGCCGTACAGGCGGCTGTACCACTGCGGCTGGTAACCGGGCTGACGGTTCACCATCCAGCCGCCGTACTCAAAGCGGATGGCAGCCCGTACACGGTTTTCACCCCGTTCAGCAAAGCCTGGAAGAACCTGCCCATCCCGCTGCCGCCCGGCGAAGCGCCGGCGCGTTTGCCCGCCCCGCCCGGCTTGCCCAGCGACCCGCTGCCTGCCGCACACCCGCTGCCCGATTTTCCCGCCGGTGAAGCCGAAGCCGCCCGCCGCCTGGGCGCGTTTCTACAACAAGCCGTGTTCGCCTACAGCGACCAACGCAACCGCCTCGACCTGGAAGGTACATCGCGGTTATCCCCTTACCTGCGTTTTGGGATGCTCTCCGCCAGCCGGGCAGCCGTGCTCACCCGCCTGGCAGCCGAAGAATCCCTTGACCCGCTTGCCCGTAAAGGCGCAGAGACTTTCCTCAATGAACTGATCTGGCGCGAATTTTACATCGCCATTCTCCATCATTTTCCGCAGGTGCTGCGCAGCGCCTTCAACCCAGCCCTGCGCCACATTGACTGGCGTGACGCTCCACAAGATCTGCGCGCCTGGCAGCACGGCAATACCGGTGTGCCGGTGGTGGATGCCTGCATGCGCCAGATGCTCCACACCGGCTGGATGCACAACCGCGGGCGGATGATCGTTGCCTCCTACCTGGTCAAGGACCTGTTGATCGACTGGCGCGAAGGGGAGCGCTGGTTCATGCGCCACCTGGTGGATGGCGACCCGGCTGCCAACAACGGCGGCTGGCAGTGGACCGCCGGCACCGGCACGGATGCCGCCCCCTATTTCCGCATCTTCAACCCGGTGCTGCAAAGCAAAAAATTCGACCCGCACGGCGCATTCATCCGCCGCTACCTGCCGCAACTGGCGCACGTCCCGGATGTCTACATCCACGAGCCCTGGCTGATGCCGCTCGACATCCAGCGCGCAAGCGAGTTCACCCCCGGCAGGGATTATCCCCTGCCACTGGTGGATCATCATCAGGTCAAGCAAAGCACCTTGCGGGCTTACCAGCAATCCAAACTTTGGCAGGGGAAATGATTCACAAAAGATTGCAGGGCTGAGTACGTTGCAGTTGCGTTACAACTACCGTAAAACAACCAAAAGAGTCTTGATTCAATAGTTAATGGATATATAATTATTCTTGTAGATCGCCTGGGTGTCCCCCTCACCCCGGCGATCCACATTTAGCGATCTACTTCGAAACCTTTTAGCGGTATTTCGTGATGAGCCTGTGAATCCCCTGTCACAGGCTCTTTGATTTTAACGATCAGCGGCAGGTCAGGCGCACGGCGAGCCGCACCACCCCGGGGCGCAGGCAAATTCCCCGACCAGTTCGGCGCGCTGTTTCCACACCGTCAGGCAAAACAACACCAGACCAGACGGCAGTACCAGTTTGCCCAGCAGCAACGCATAAGGCACACTGCCGGACAGGAAGGATACCGCCAGCCAAAGCAGCTCCACCAGCACCTCTCCTTATCCGGCTGCGGGAGGATTCAGGCGAACAACCTTCCACAGAATGCCCGGCAGCAGCGCCAGTTTGCGCAGCGCGCTGGTGCGCGCGCGATGGTTGTACACATCGTAGCCGAGGGCTTCGATCTCGTCCAGAATGGCGGCGTAGAGCAGCGCTGCCGCGCCCACCGCCGGGCGGGCTGCCGCCGAGAGCAACGCGATTCCCGGAAATGATTCGGCGTACAGCCGCCGCGCTCGTTCGATTTGAAACCTCATCAGCCGGACAAAGCGCGAGTCGAACACCCGCCGGCGAATGTCCTCCAGCGTCAGGTCGAAGCGCGCCAAATCCTCATCCGGAAAATACACCCTACCGCGCCGACCGTCCTCGCCCACGTCACGCAGGATGTTGGTCAATTGCAGCGCAATTCCCAGCCGGATGGCATACGGCGCCGCCTGGGCAAAGGTCACGCCCGGCGCCAGCCCGATGATCGGCATCGACAGCAAGCCCACCGTGGAAGCCACGCGGTAGCAGTAGCCTTGCAGCGCCTCCCAGGTTGGGTATGGTTTGAAGTGCACGTCCATGCACACCCCATCGATCAATTCCTGCTCGTAGTGGGGGTTGACCTCATATTCGCGCCGGGTAAGCGACCAGGTATACAGAATCGGGTGGGTTTGCTTTTCGGGGGGCAGGCTGGTTTGCGCTCGCCAGTTTTCAATATCCGCCAGGCTGGCGTCTTCGGCATCCACCAGGTCGTCCGTCGCGCGGCAGAAGGCGTACAAAGAGCGCACCGCCCGGCGCATTTTATCCGGCAGCAGGGCGGTGGCAAAAAAGAAGGTTTTGGAATGGTCACGAATGACCTGTTCGGTGGCGCGAAAGGCAGCCATGGGGTCTGAAATCACTGCTTCCAAATCTGAAGACTGCCGCAACACCCGATTGCTACCCATAAACCCGACCACCCCTATCCCAATGATTCACAGATTAAATTCTCCGCGATTTTCGCCGAGGAAAGCACGCCCGGCAGCCCGGCGCCGGGGTGGGTTCCCGCCCCAACAAAATACAGGTTTTCGAACTCTTCGGAGCGGTTGTGGGGGCGGAACCAGGCGGATTGGGTCAAGACCGGCTCGACCGAAAACGCGGAGCCCAGATAACTGTTGAGTGTATCACGAAAATGTAGCGGGTCGATGTAGTGTTCCGCCACCAGGTTGGCGCGCAGGTCTGGCAGGTAGTTTTCCTCCAAAAATTGCATGATGCGGTCGCGGTACGGGCGGGCAGTTTTGCTCCAATCGATGCCGGAGCCCAGGTGCGGCACCGGCGAGAGCACGTAGAAGGCTTCCATCCCCTGCGGTGCCATGTTTGGATCGGTCAGGGTCGGCATGTGCAGGTAGAGCGAAAAATCATCCGCCAACACTTTCTTGTTAAAAATATCGTCCAGCAGGGGTTTGTAGCGGCTGCTCAGAATGATGTTATGGTGCGCCAAGCGCGAATCGGTGTAGCGTTTGCGGGTGCCAAAGTAAATCACGAACAGGGACATCGAATAGCGCATCGATTCGATGCGCCGGTTGGTGTATTTTCGCCGGTACATCTCCGGGATCATGAAGCGGTAGGTATTGGCAACGTCCGCGTTGGAAACCACCGCGTCCGCCGGGTAAATTTCGCCGTTGCGCAGGCGCACCCCGGTGACTTTACGGTTTTGAACCGTGATTTCGGCGACGTCGGCATTTAAATGCACTTTTCCACCCAGCTCCTCGAATAGTTTCCCAAACGCCTGAACGATGGCGCCCGTCCCGCCAATGGCATAATGCACGCCCCACTCGCGCTCAAGGTAATGAATCAGCGCGTAGATGCTGGTGGTGTCGAACGGATTGCCGCCCACCAGCAGTGGATGAAATGAAAACACCTGGCGCAGAAAATCGTTCTTCACGTATTGCGAAACATAGTTGTAGACCGAACGGTAGGATTGCAGGCGAATCAGTTCCGGGGCAATTTTAAGCATGTCGTTCAGTTTCAGGAAAGGCTTGTCCGCCAGTTCGATAAAGCCTTTTTGGAAAATGGCTTTGGTGGTCTGGATGAAACGCTGATAGCCTTCTTTATCTTCTGAGCTCCAGCGGTCGATCTGCGAGAGGATGAACTGGGGATCGTTGTTGTAATCGAACGCCCTGCCGGTGTGATCGAAAATGCGGTAAAACGGGTTGACCGGCACCATCTGGAAATAATCCTCGCGATTTCGCTTGGCGATCTTGAAGATGTCATCGAACATGAACGGCGCGGTGATTACCGTTGGACCGCCGTCGAACTTGAAGCCGTTGATTTCGTACACATAGCCGCGCCCGCCCAACTTGTCACGCCGCTCGAACAGCTCAACCTCCATGCCGTGGGCTGCCAGCCGGATGGCTGTTGCCAACCCGCCAAAACCCCCGCCAATCACAATGATACGTTTTGCCATGCTTCCCTCCGGTTGATTTGAGGTCGGTATACCTTACCACCCCGATTTACATGATTGTGGCATGAATATGCAAAACTGACAACCGCTTGTAGAATCTATGTAGAACCAATTTGCCGCTTTTTGCCCAGGGAAACCCACCGGCGACCATCCGGTGGTTTGCTGTCGGTTCAATACGTTTCACCTGACTTTGCAATCAGGCGCGCATCATCTCTACCTGCCTTGGGCAACCTTGCGAATTAATGGGGAGGCTATTCTCCGAGCAGCAAGCGCTCGATGCGGTTGACCACGTCCGCCGGGCTGCCGTTCAGATATACCGCCGGCACGCTCTCTGGCAGCTGGTGGCTGAAAAACGCCTGCCCGCCCAGAACGATCATTGGTTTAGGTTCGGGCAGCGCACGGATGACCTCCGGCAGGCGGCTCAACTGCGCTGCCGCTTCCTGGCGGGTGGCTGTGAACAGCATCAAACGCGGGCGGATTGGCAGCAAGGCTTCTTCCAGCCGGTCGAGCGGCAAATCCTGTCCAAAGTACTTCACGTCCCAGCCGCGCCAGCGCAGTATTACCACCAACATCAGCAAGCCAATCTGGTGCAATTCCCCCGGCGCGCAGGCAGCCACCACCACCCCCGTGCGCGAAGGGGGCGCCGAGGCGGACAACATGCTCATCAAATACTGCATACAGAATTGGGTGGCGTAATGTTCCACCGCGATCGGCAGTTCACCGCGATGCCAGCGCTCGCCCAGCTCGACCAACACCGGTGTAATGATTTCAACCAGCACCTGATCGACCGAATATAACGAAAATGCCCGCCGCAGCACCTCGGCGGCGCTGTCTTCATTGAAATTTTGTAACGCAGTCAAAAACTGCCTGGAAAGCGCGTCCAACGAAGCCGGGCGTTGCGGATGGGTAGCATACCCCTCCACCAGCGGATCTTTGCCCATCGAGCGCAGTTCATGCAGATAGTCAACCGCCCTGCCAATGCTCATCCCCGCATCCACGTGTTGTTTCAGCCACTGCAGCAGGCGCAGATCGTATTCGGAATACAGCCGGTAACCCTGTCCGCCGCGTGACGGGCGCGGCAGACCATAACGCCGTTCCCAAGCGCGCAGGGTAACCGGCAGCAACCCGATCAGCCGGGATACAGCCTTAATGTTGTACACCGGTACATGCTGCGGATTGTTAAGCATCGGATCATCCATACTAAAATTAACCTTTATTGTTTTCAGGTTCACCACCCAATTCAACAATAATAAAGAGAAAAGGCACGCTTTTCAATCCTGAGTCATGTTTTGTACAATCTTTATCCAATCCAATCGCCTTAGGCTGCTTCGGCTACCGCCGCGCGCTGCGCAGGCTTTTTGGCGTGCGCCAGCAGGTCGGAAATTTTGTCCAGCGCCTGGTCGAGGGTTTCGCCCAGGAAGATGCCGCCGATCTGGGTACGCAGCTGCGGTTTGAGGTTGAACGCCTGTCCGCCAAAACCAAACAGCGGCGCCGGGCGCAGCCGGCTGACCTTTTCCTGCATTCGTTTGAGTTCCATCGCCGCCGCCTCCTGGCTGGCGCTCAGAATGAGCATCGCCGGCTTTTCGAAGCGCGCGTAATCCACCAGATCGTCCAGGGGAATATCCGGACCGAGATATTCCACCCGGTAGCCTTCACTGCGCAGCAGAACCGCCAGCATCAAAGCGCCAATTTCATGCTGCTCGGTTGGCGCACCGCCGATGAGGATGTATGCCGCGCCACGCCGCGAGGGATAGGCTTGCAGCAGGTTGAGCAGCTTGCCGCGCAGGTAGGCGCTGGCAAAGTGCTCGGTGGTGATGCGAATATCACCGCGGTACCAGGCTTCGCCGATGTCCACCAGCGCTGGGGTTAGCACCTGGGTGCAGATCGTTTTCAGATCGAAACTGGACAGTACCTCCTTGAATATTTCGCCGCTGCGGGCTTCATCGTGCCTGACCAGGGCTTTGTATAGATGCGCAGCATACACCGCCGGCGGCGTTTCGGATCGTACCCATTCCAACGAAGGACCGCTGGGCACCGCATCGGGCCAGATGCCGTTGCGGGTCATCGTGCGCAATTCCCCAATCGCGCTGCTGATCGACACCCCCTCATCGATGCGCTTTTTCAGCCAGCGTAGAATTGCCACGTCGCGTTCCGAGTACAACCGGTAGCGGTTGTCCGATCGGTGCGGATTGAGCACCTCGTGCCGCCGCTCCCATGCCCGCAGAGTAACCGGACGGATGCCGGTCTGGGATGCGACAGCCTTGATGGTATATTTGGGATCATCGGGAAAATCAGTTATCGAAGACATGCCGGATTCCTCTCTTTGCTCTACCGTGCGAATTATCTACAACCATCCCTGAGCCAGATTGCTATGCACTTTGTTTGCAAACATTGTACACAGAGATACTATAGCAGGTTTTACAAGGGTTGTACATAATATTTATACAATTCTAATACAACTCTAATCTTTTGCGGCTTGCAAGCGGGATCATGGGGTTTTTACCTGCCCGACTCTGATTGTAATCCGTGCCGGAGAAATCAAAAATGCCCAGCCGGGAAAACGGTATCCACGCGCTGGGGGCAGTCAGGCTGCAATCCCCAAAGGGTCAAACTGCGGTCAGGTGCATCGGCAGCCCGCCGTGCGGGCGCAGCGTCACCAGCGCATCCACCTTCACCGAATTGTGTTCGGGCAGACCCAACCGGAAGCGCTGCGAAACCGCCGCGAGGATCAGCACCCCTTCGATGATGGCAAAATGATTGCCGATGCACAGGCGCGGTCCGCCACCAAACGGGATATAAGCATAGCGCGGCACGCTTTTCTGCCCGCCTTCGCCAAAACGCTGCGGGGAAAACGTTTCCGGCTGCTCCCAAAACTGCGGATGGCGGTGAACGACGTACGGACTGATCACGATCAGCGATCCGGCAGGGATGGTATGCCCATCCAACGTGTCCTCACCAACCGCCTTGCGCGTGATCAGCCAGGCTGGCGGGTAGAGGCGCAACGCCTCAGAAAAAACCTGCCCGGTCAAGGTCAGACGCTCCAGGTCCATGTAGGTTGGCAAACGCTGCGCGGCGACCTGCGCCACTTCCGCGCGCAGCGCCTCGCCAATTTCGGGATGTTGCGCCAGCAAAAACCACGACCAGGTCAGCGCGCTGGCAACCGTCTCGTGACCGGCAATCAGCAGGGTGATAATTTCATCGCGCACCTGTTGGTTGCTCAACGCCGTGCCGCTGGCTTCGTCCTGCGCCGCCAGCAACATGCCGAGCAAATCATCCTTTGGCTCGCCGTTGCGCCGCGCAGCGACGATATCGAACACAGCCTGATCCAGCTGGCGCAGCGCCCGTTTGAAAGCCAGGTTTCGCGGCGTGGGTGCCCAGTCGGGCAGGGCAAACGGGTTTTGCGCCCGGTAGATAACGTGATCCAACGCGGTCAGCACCGCGCCGGTCAGTCGCGGCGCATCGGTGCGCAAATCTATCGAAAAGAGCGATTTGCCAACAATTTCCAGCGTTACCGCCATCATCTCGCGGTCGATGTCCAACTCATTGCCGGGCGGCAGTTGCTGCCAGCGGCTGAGCATGGCTTCGACGGCGGGAAGAATCACCTGGTCGAGGCTTGCCAGCCGGCTGCGCGCGAAGGCTGGCTGCTCCATCCGGCGGTGGCGCAGCCAGTCCTCCCCGTCACTGGTCAGCAGTCCGCGCCCGGTGACGGTCGCCAGTGTGTTGTACTGGATGGTATCCTTGCTGTAATTGTAGTGGTTGTCCTGCAATACGCGGCGGATCAGGTCGGGGTGGTTGATGAAAAAGACCTTCGCCTTTCCCAACGCAAACCCGACCAGATCGCCGTAGCGCTGCGCGCAGGTGTACAAAAAAGCGGGAGTATCTTTGCGAATTTGACTGAGGTGTGGGAGCAACTCCTTGCCGGTGAGTATTTGCATTGTCGGTCCTTACGGCGTGGGATTTTCCCAGTAACGTACCTGGTCAACTTTGATGGTGAAATTGGCAGTATCCCGCGCGCCGACAAACACCCCAAAATAGCCCTTGGGGAAGGTATCATCCTTGACCTCACCAATCAGTTCGCCGTTGACGTATACGATCAGGCGATCGCCGATTGCCATCAAGCCCAGCCGGTTGGTCTGGTTGTCGCCGGCTTTGACGGCTGCCTTAGCAGTCCACGGGATCAGGTTGACCATTTCACCATTTGCGCCAATGCTGGCATTCCAGCGCCGCAGCGAAACCCGCCCGTCACAGGTTAAGCCCAGCAGGTAACCGCGGTCAGGATTACGGCTCTCCGGCACGCGGGCGATCATCCCGTAGCGGTCGTTCGCCGAGCAGTCATCGGTCTGGAAGGTCATTTCGAGATAGAAATTGGTCAGTTCAGGCCAGGTCAGCCGCCAGCCGTCGGTGGTGCTCAAGCCTTTCAGGTACAGGACGCCGTCGCTGAAACCAATGTCGGTGAACTGGTCACTGCCGGTCGGCCAGTTGTTATCGCGGTCCATGTTGTCCACCCAGGAGGGGTTGCCCAGCCGGTTGACCGGATCGTTGGGGGAAGGCGTGAAAGCCAGCGTGGGGGTTGGCTGCAGGGTTGGGGTGGCGGTCGGGCTGGGCTGTGCGGTTTCGGTCGGCAGCGGGGTTGCCTCCGGCGTGGCGGTCGGGGAGGGTTGCGCTTCCTTGACCTCCTCGGTTGGCGGCATCAAGGTTTCGGTTGGTTGAATGGTCGGCAATGGCTGGGTGGGCTCGACAGGCGCTGCGACGGTTGCAGTGGGCATGGTGGTCAGGATGGCTGCCACCTGGGTAGCCATGGCGGATTCGTCTGGAGTCGGCATGGGCTGAAGCAATTGGCCGCAGCCTGCCAGCAAGATCATCGTAACGATCAGGGGAATTATTGTTTTCATGGGATTTCCTCTATCAGTGAAGTTGCATAATGCGACTCAACACCATATGATTCAGACGCAAAAAACCGCCCCCGGGTTCCCCGCGGCTGGATCGACCGGCGCACTCAAACCTTGTAGCCAATCTGGCGAAGGAAATTTTTGCGCCAGGCGATATCCTCCCTGCTTTCCACGCCCTTGGGGCTGAATCCATCCACCACGCCGAGAATTCCGCGCCCCTGCCCGGTCTGCGCAACGATCACCTGGGTCGGATTGGCGGTCGCGCAGTAAATCCGGCACACTTCTGGAACATTCTGCACCGCCTTGAGCACATGAATCGGGTAGTAACCGCTGCCTAGAAAGAGAATAAAGGAGTGTCCGGCGCCCAGCGCCAGCGCATTCATCCGCGCCAGTTCGATCATCGGCTCATCCGTGCCACTCCAGCGCACCAGACATTTGCCCGAGGCTTCGCAAAACGCCAGCCCAAAGCGGATGCCCGGCACGCTGCCAACCAGCGCTTCGTGCATATCTTCCACCGTTTTAATGAAATGGGACTGTCCCAGAATGAAATTGATCTCTTCCGGTTTTTGGATGCTGACCAGTTCGAGTTCCATTTTTTGTTGCTCCTTACAGGGCTGCGAATGCAGGCAGGCTTTAACGATCCAGCATTTGGTTCGAAATCCATGCCCTTCTGGATGCGCGCAGGTTTATTTTCGACCGCTCGCGCGGTTGTTTCTAATTGTACCCACAAATGGTAAAATGTACCCGCCAAGGACAAACCGATTGCGCAGGAGAGGTTGAAATCGCATGAGCCACCAGGATACACCGCGGGTTTACCGCTATTACGATTGGGTGATGGCACTGTTCGTCACTGTTTTGATCGTCAGCAACATTGCCTCATCCGCCAAGATCGTCGATTGGGGCATAAACCTGTTTGGGCTGCGCCTGGCGTTCGATGGCGGCACGCTCTTGTTTCCAATCTCCTATATCTTCGGCGACGTGCTGACCGAGGTGTATGGTTTCCGCCGCGCGCGGCGGGTGATCTGGACCGGGTTTGCCATGCTGGCGCTGACCGCCCTGGTGCTCTGGCTGGTGCGGATTATGCCGGGTGAATTGACCTGGCAGGAATACGCCGGGCAGCCGGCGTACGACGCCATTCTGGGCGGCGTCAGCAGCGGCGGGATCGTGCTGGCTTCGCTGGTCGCCTACCTGGCAGGCTCGGTGAGCAACTCGATTGTGCTGGCGCGCATGAAAGTGCTCACCCGCGGGCGCTTCCTCTGGTCACGCACCATCGGCAGCACGCTGGTCGGTCAGGGCATCGACACGATCATTTTCATTTTCGTCGCCAGCCTGGCGGGTGTCTTCCCATGGACGTTGTTCACCAGCCTGGTGTTGACCAATTACATTTTCAAAGTGGGCATCGAAGTGGTGATGACGCCGCTCACCTACCGCCTTGTCAACGCACTCAAACGCGCCGAGAACGAGGATTACTACGATACCCACACCCGCTTCACGCCGTTTGCGGTGAGTTAGATTTGCCGCCGATCAGCACCACATACTCGCCGCGAATCGGTTCGCTGCCAAAAACTACCAGCAGCTGCGCCAGGCTGCCGCGGTAAACCGTCTCGAACAGCTTGGTCAGGTCGTTGGCAACTGCCGCCGGGCGGTCGCCGTATACCGCCAGCGCGTCCGCCAGAAACGCCTGCAGCCGGTATGGGCTTTCGTAGAAGATCAGCGTGTGCGGGCTGTCGGCATCCACTGCCAAAAAGCGCCGCCGCGCGCCGGATTTGCGCGGCGGAAAGCCGCGAAAGGTGAAACTGTGCACCGGCAGACCCGATAGCACCAGCGCGGCGATCAGCGCGGTTGCACCGGGGATGACCGTCAACGGGTAGCCCGCCTCGATCACGCTGCGCACCAGCACATAGCCCGGATCGGAAATTGCCGGGGTGCCGGCGTCGGTGACCAGGGCAAGCGCTTTGTCCTCTGCCAGCAGGTCGAGCAGGCGCGGCAGCGTGCGCTGCTCGTTGTCCTCACGAAACGAAATCTGCGGCTTGCGCAGGTCGAAATGCTTCAACAGCAAGCCGGTTTTACGGGTATCCTCGCTGATAACGTAATCCGCGCTGCGTAGAGTGTCCAGCGCGCGCTGCGAGATGTCTCCCAGGTTGCCAATCGGGGTCGCCACCAGGTACAGCATGAGCAGGCAGCCCTGGCTTACTCGATCACAATCCGGCTCAGGTCTTCAACCGGTTGGGGGTAGTGCATGTCCAGTTTTTTCAACGCGTCAACCAGCACACTGGCAATCACCAGGTTGCGGTACCACTTTTTGTTGGCTGGGACGACGTACCATGCAGCGTATTCGCTGCTGGTTTTCTCCAGCACGTCTTCATAGGCTGCCATGTATTCATCCCAGCGGGCGCGTTCCTTCAAGTCGCCGGGGTTGAACTTCCACCGCTTGGTCGGATCATTCAGGCGGGCTTGCAGGCGTTCCTTTTGTTCCTGCAGGTCGATGTGCAGGAAGAACTTGAGGATCAGGGTGCCTTCCTCGACCAACAGACGCTCGAAATCGTTGATCTGGGCATAGCGGCGCTTCCATGTTGCCTCGGGCACCAGCCCATGAACGCGCACCACCAGCACATCCTCGTAATGACTGCGGTTGAAGATGACAATTTCCCCTTTGCCGGGCGTCTGGCGGTGCACCCGCCACAGGTAGTCGCGGGCGAGTTCTTCGGGGGTGGGTACCTTGAAATTCGCCACGCGCACACCCTGCGGGTTGACTCCCTCGAACACCTGACGGATGACACCGTCCTTGCCGCTGGTATCCATACCCTGCAGCACGATCAACACCTTGTGTTTGTTTTCCGCGTAGAGCAGTTCCTGCAGCGCTTCCAGTTCATCGTTCAGTTGTTGCAGGCGCTCCCTGGCTTCGTTTTTGCCCTGGTCGTATTGCGAGGTATCGCCGGCATCCCACTCCTTCAAACGCACTTTTTGCCCCTGCCTGACTCGATAACTCTCCATCGCTTCACCTCCTGTTGATCTATGCGCCGGTTTATCCGTTCGCCCTTCTTTCGGATGGCTGCCGGTTGACACTCCGCGCCGCCGGTTTGCGGGTCGGGTATGACCTTGGATCAATCGACGTCGCGCACCGTCCTCAGCCGTTTTGGGTACAAGGGCATAGCCGGTTCATTCGCACTGCCTTGATTATAGCCTGAACCGGGGCGTACGCCCGCCCGGCGCAAAAAGAGGTTTTGGCATGGGCACGCCAAAACCTCCTGCTGTGCTTGATTCGCGCCGCGCCTACGGGCGGGCAACGAAATCGAAGGTCAATTTGACCTGATCTTCGGTGTTCAAAATGCCGCCAATCGAGATCGGACCGACGCCGAAAT